>CAZJOQ010000385.1:0-1505 GCA_964547625.1 uncultured Nitrospira sp. | reverse complement strand
ACCGCATAGAAGGCTAGCACAGTTTCATGACTCTTTTGAAGAATGCCTGCAAGCCCATCGCACCTGATCCCTCGCTGCTCTCGAGCGAGCTCTAGAATCACGCCCGCGAGCCCATCAAGAGTGGGGAGACCTTTACTGCCCAGAAGCCCATCCTCATTGTGGATCTGTGTCCGGCCCCATTTCGCCCCGTGTGGGGTGCTCTAGAGTGAGACTTGGTGTAAAATAAGCAGGTACCGAGTCGCCGTTCTCATGGAGGCTCTCATGATACGGAGTAAAGACGAGCAGCCCTACCGCGCACGCGCGTTGAAAATACTCCCTTGGATCTGCGCGCACTGCGGACGAGAATTTGAAGGCAAAAAGCTGAGTCAACTCACCGTCCATCACAAGGACCACAACCATCATCATAACCCCCCGGACGGTAGTAACTGGGAGTTGCTCTGCCTCTACTGTCACGATAACGAGCATCAGCGCGATCAGGTCGGTAACGGATCGAACGAATCGCCGTCGAGTCGTGAGCCAGATCGCCCCTTCACCCCGTTTGCCCATCTTGCCAACCTGATCAAGCGCAACACCGCAGTCTGATCAAGGCCTGGCCAAAGGTGCAATGCCGGGTGTTGTTTTTGAAAGAATCACCAGCCGCACGCGTTCTTAGATCCTGTTCTGTCTCCCACTCGTCAGCCTTTGTCCTAATCGCCGACTGCCCTCCGATCTCACTGACGCTCCCTGTCCGGCCACTTGTGGAACTCTTCGGCAATCGGTACCCTACATTCACTAGGGGCTCAATGAACCAACCGCACACCATGGCTCTTTCTCGGGATTCCTTGCACGGAATCACATTGGAAACCATTGTGAGGACCTTGGTCGCACGGCACGGATGGGCGAAACTGGGGGCACGGGTGCCCATCCGTTGCTTTCGTCATTACCCAACGATCCAGTCGAGTCTGACGTTCCTGCGCAAGACGCCTTGGGCGCGCAAGCAAGTTGAACACCTATTCGTCGCAGAACTCCATTAGGCTTGAGCCCGGCGCTATGGCTTCGAACGCAACCATCTATAAAGCGGTGCTGCAGATTGCAGATATGGATCGGCAATACTTCCAGGACCATGCACTCACGTTGGCGCGTCATCCGTCTGAAACTGAGGAACGCATGAGGATACGACTGCTGGCATTCGCGCTCCACGCGGATGAAGCCTTGTCGTTCGGCCGCGGAGTGAGCGCTGAAGATGAACCGGCGCTGTGGCAACGTGATTTGACCGGAGCCATCGACTACTGGATCGAGATCGGCCAACCAGACGAAAAGGTCCTGCGTCAGGCTTGTGGCCGTTCCAAACAGGTCATTCTCTATACCTATGGCGCCCGTAGCGCCGAGGTATGGTGGGCAAATCAGCGATCCACGCTTGGTCGGCTGAAGAATCTGGCTGTAACGATGCTCCCGATAGAGAGCGTTCGTGCCCTGGCTGAGATGGCAAGACCAAGCATGCAGTTACAATGGACGATTCAGGACGG
>CAZJOQ010000384.1:0-1568 GCA_964547625.1 uncultured Nitrospira sp. | reverse complement strand
GGGATCGGTTCGTGCTGTCGATGGGGCACGCGTCCATGCTCCTCTATTCGCTGCTGCATTTGACCGGAGTGAAGGCGGTGAATCCCCAGTACGAACGGCTGGGGGAGCTCGCGGTGCAACTGGACGACCTCATACGCTTCCGCCAGCTCAACAGTAAGTGCGCCGGACACCCGGAATACCGCTGGACCTCCGGCGTGGAAACTACGACTGGTCCGCTCGGACAAGGGGTTGCCACCAGCGTCGGGATGGCGATCGCCGCCCAGTGGCAAGCCCACTACTTCAATCGCTCTGGTTTCGACATGTTCGACTATGACGTCTACGCGCTCTGCGGCGACGGCTGCATGATGGAAGGTGTCACTGCAGAGGCCGCATCCCTGGCCGCGCACTTGAAGCTATCTAACCTCTGCTGGATCTACGACAACAACAAGATCACGATCGAAGGGCACACAGACTGGGCCTTCAGCGAAGACGTGGCCACTCGATTCATCGGATACGGATGGCACGTCACCCGAGTCGGCGACGCCAATGATCTCGACATGCTCGAACGGGCCTTGACCACGTTTAAAAAGGAAACGGGGCGACCGACGTTGATCATCGTCGACAGCCACATCGCCTATGGCTCCCCCAACAAACAAGATACCCACGCCGCACACGGCGAACCCCTGGGCGAAGAAGAAATTCGGTTGACCAAGCGGAACTACGGGTGGCCCGAGCACGAGAAGTTCCTGGTGCCGGACGGCGTCCGCGAACATTTCCAGGAGAGCATGGGTCGTCGAGGACACGAGGCGCGCACAGCCTGGATGTCCAAGTTTGAGGACTACACACGACAATTCCCCCAGCTCGCCGAACAACTCTCTCACATGCACCAGCGCCAACTGCCTGAGGGGTGGGACAAGGTTCTTCCGGTGTTTCCTCCCGATGCGAAGGGAGTGGCGGGCCGCGACGCTTCGAGCAAGGTGCTCAACGCCCTGGCGCAACAGGTTCCGTGGCTGTTAGGCGGGTCTGCGGATCTCGCTCCATCGACGAAGACCCGCTTGACCTTCGAAGGTGCCGGCGATTTCACCGCCACGAGCCGCGGTGGCCGCAACCTGCATTTCGGCGTCCGGGAACATGCGATGGGCTCCGTGTTAAATGGCCTCTCTCTCTCAAAAGTTCGCCCGTATGGCTCCGGGTTTCTGATTTTCAGCGATTACAGCCGAGGCGCGATCCGATTGAGCGCGCTGATGGAAATCCCCGTCATCCACATTTTCACGCATGATTCGATCGGAGTCGGCGAGGATGGTCCCACGCACCAGCCGATCGAGCAGCTCGCCTCCCTAAGAGCCATTCCAAGCCTCATCGTCTTGCGTCCTGCGGATGCGAACGAGGTCTCAGAAGCTTGGCGTGTCATCATGCAGTTGAACCATGAGCCTGTGGCCTTGATTCTGACCAGACAGGCTCTCCCAACCATCGACCGCGCCAAATATGCACCCGCATCCGGAGTGGCGAAAGGCGCCTATGTGTTGGCCGACGCGCCTGGTGGAAAGCCGGACGTGCTGTTACTCGCGAGTGGCAGTGAAGTCTCGCTC
>CAZJOQ010000383.1:0-1568 GCA_964547625.1 uncultured Nitrospira sp. | reverse complement strand
GATAACGCGAAGCAGCCGTTCCATCAACCTGGCCGATACCCCACGCTACACCAAGGCTAGCAAGTAGAAGAATGAGCATAGACAGGAGATGAGACACGATCGCGAGGATGTATCCTGCGAGGTCAGCCACGGGTCCGAGTAATGTCTGTTCCCAGCTTGATGTCATGTCTCTCTCGTGATGTGGAGGTTGTTTATGAGACAAGCTGCGGTGTGTCGGCGGTGGGATTCCATGCATGGTCTTGTTCAACGGCATCCATCAGCCGTTGAAACATATCCGGTACGGCATGGGTCACACGGCTCCAATTCGAGATCATGGGAACACCCAGCGGATCTTCGAGAAAGCTGTCCGTTGCCAATGTCATTCCACGAAGGAAGACCTCCACGGCCTGGCGTTCTTCATGGCGATCAAAGTGGAGGCTGTTGATCGCGGCATCATTTTCGTAGCGACTGATGGCCTCTTGGGCGGCTTGAAGGTAAGTGGCTCGCAACGTCTTGAGGGTGCTTTCAGAAACAACCAACCCTTCACTGGCCAAGTTGCGAAAAAGGGATTTGGTAATATCGACGCACATTTTTAAGAGGCCGGCATCCGGATTGTGTGTCGACAGCGTTTGGTGTTTGTGTTCGTAGGCATCTGCGATGTCCACCTGGCAGATGCGTCGGAGTGCACAATTACGGTATACCTCGGCCAGTACACCGATCTCCAACCCCCAATCGCCGGGAATTCGGTTGATCCACGCCAGGTCCCGCACCATGGCGAATTCACCTGCAAGCGGGTAGCGGAAGCTGTCTAGAAACGAGAGGAGGGCATGAGGTCCGACCAACAGTTGTAGGCTGCGGACCAAGGGAGTGATGAAGAGGCGCGTCACCCGGCCATGCATGCGGTCCGTCACCCGACTATAAAACCCTTTGCAAAATTCGTAAGCGAGGTTCGGGTTCGCAACGGGATAGCAGAGACGCGCCAGGTACTGACGGTCGTAGCTCACAATGTCACAGTCATGCAGCGCGATGACCTGACTTTGTCCTCTCGCCAGTACGTAACCATAAGCTGTCCAGCACCCGCGTCCCTTGCCTTGGTGTCCAATGTCGATCTCGTGCGAGACCAACAGGTTCAGAAGCGCTTGGATTCTCGAACCGTCGTTCCAGATGACGCGGACTCGCTGAGGCAGCTGGGAAAAGAATTGCTTGGCGAGTCGGAACTCCAGTGCGGAAGCCTGATCCAAAGAGATGACGATTTCATTGATATAGCGAACCTTGCTGAGTGTCTCAACGATGCCCTTCAGGGCCGGCCGCTCTAGTTCCGCATAGAGTGAGGGAAGAACCAAGGCGATCGGAGTTGTCCTTGCGTACCGTTCAAGCTCCTCTTCCAGTTGCGCCGTGTTGGACCGACCGAGACGGTGGAGGACGGTCACCACACCATTTTGATAAAAGTCGGACACGATGTCCTTTCCGCTGAGCCGTAGACTATAGTGACGAAAGCCAATTGTGCCCAAAGCTAAGGTGAGCGCGGAGTAGTACCACTCGGGTCATTCTAATACAAGCTGGGAGAAAGTGCAGGGGGTATGCATCAT
>CAZJOQ010000382.1:0-1578 GCA_964547625.1 uncultured Nitrospira sp. | reverse complement strand
TTGCTAAGGCCACGTTTCCCGCGTGATACGCTCGAATAAGCCCTGGCACGCCTAACAAAGAATCCTGATGAAACACCTCAGGGTCCAGAAAGGTGTCATCCACTCGTCGATAAATGACGTCTACCTGTTGCAACCCTTGGGTCGTCTTCATATAGACTCGATCCGACTCCACGATTAAATCTTGGCCTTCTACAAGTTCGATGCCCATTTGAAGCGCGAGGAATGAATGTTCGAAATAGGCTGAATTATTTACCCCAGGCGTCAGGAGCACCAGGGTAGGGTTTTGCGGATCTCCGGTGCGAGGTAGCGTAGATTTTCCAGCAGCTGATTGGGGTAGTGATCAACCGGCCTGATTCGCATCTGCGCAAACAGGCTGGGGAAGACTCGTTTCATGATCACACGGCTTTCCAACACGTATGAGACGCCTGATGGGGTCCGCAGATTGTCTTCCAATACAAGGTACGTGCCGTTCGTATCGCGGACCAGGTCAATGCCGGCGATATGGATATAAAGATCGCGGGGCCGCCTGAACCCGACGAACTCCCGTTGAAAACCTGACGCGCCTTCAACTAACTTACGAGGAATAATTCCCTCCCGCAAAATGCGCTGCTCGTTATAGACATCCAGTAAGAATGCGTTGAGCGCTTGGATGCGTTGTCGCAGCCCTTGCTCGATGTGTCGCCATTCGCAATTGGGAATGATGCGAGGCAGAAGATCAAAGGGGAAAATGCGTTCGGTTTGGTGGAGGTCTCCATACACCGTGAACGTAATTCCCTGGTCCAGAAATGCTTTGGCAGCTTGCTCTTGATATTGAGCAAGCTCAGCGCCCGAGAGCGACTGAAGCTGGTCGTACAACTGTCGATACTGGGGGCGCGGTCGCCCCGATGCCTCGAACATCTCGTCGAAATCCTGGCCGATCTGATAGCGCTTGAAGAGGTCGTAGCTTTTTGTGGGATGTAATTTGGAGGTTTGAAGGAGGGCTCATCTCACGTGTCCACTACGAGAAAGACCGCTGGGCGTAGGCACATTTCCAGAGGGCCAATACTCCTCTCTTTTCAACTGTAATGCAAGCGCAGGCTCACGGATGATACACATATTAATGTGTGTATTTCGTGGATTCATAGCAGTATATGCCACGGAAGAGCCGAGACCTCATGACGATCTCCCTGCACGTTTCGTGATCGCTTGAACCACGTAACCGGCTATGGTACTCATCACCCAACACCTTAGTGTATTTGCCACGAAGGAGGGGCATCACGATGGCCACATCACAATCTGTTCAGCGAGTCAAAGCCAAAGTTGCCAAGCGTACGGCCCAAGCAAAACGTACGGCCGTAAAGAAAGGTCAGGCGCTTGAAAAAACTGGGCGGAAGGCCGTTCAGTCATCGGCTAGCCAGGTTCGGAAGTTGGCGAAGGCGACTGGTAACAAGGCGACCAGTGCTCAAAAGACAGCTCGCGCGAAGGCCCGCAAAGCCGGTGCGGCTATCGGAACAATTCTTGGCCGAGCGCAAGGCCTGACCAGGAAGTTACTGATTAGTTCACTAAATAGTGCGTAGTATGGTATCCTGCGCCATGCCC
>CAZJOQ010000381.1:0-1624 GCA_964547625.1 uncultured Nitrospira sp. | reverse complement strand
CGCAGGAGTACAAGCGTACGCCGAATCAGTATGCGTGGCTGCCTGATTACGAAGCGTTCACCGCCAATTTTCTTCTGCAGCTGCAGAAACCCACCACCATCAAGCGCGGCGACCCCATCGGGATCATCCTGCCAGTCCTCTTGCCAAAACAATTCACGCTCGAAGAAATTCAGCATCCGCAATCGACAAGATCGGAGTGAGCCTGATGGATGGTCGCAACCGATCGTGGCTCTCTCAATACGATCAGTTGGGCCGTACATCGCGCCCGATGCATAGATCGGATGGTTGATCATGGCTCGTGGGAGGCTCTATTGCTGGAAGGCATTGTTCATACAGCTGCTCCTTGTGTTCTGCCTTTTCTGTGACGCCCTATATGCATTTGCGCAGCTCGAACGCTTGAGAAAATTTAAGAGTGCCGGGTTGGAGGTCACCGACACACCGATGGTCGAGATCCCGGCCGGAGAATTCATCATGGGGCTTGATGGGATGCATGCGCTGGAAGATGAGCGGCCTGCGCATCGCGTCTGGCTCGATGCCTTTGCTATCGATCAATATGAGGTCACGACGGCACAGTATGCGGAGTTCCTTAGTACAGGACAGCAAACACCTCCTTGGCAATGGGAGACCGTGGCACTTTCTCGTCATGGTGATCGACCAGTCATCGGCGTGAGCTGGCAGGATGCTGAAGCCTATTGCCGGTGGAAAGGAAAACGGCTGCCGACGGAAGCTGAATGGGAAAAGTCAGCGCGCGGCGCCGATGGCCGATTCTATCCCTGGGGCAATCAGGCTCCGACGAACCAGCGCGCCAACTTCGCGCTAGGTGCCAGGTTTAGTTATGACCTTGTCCTCGCGCCGGTAGCATCACATCCTCAGGGCAGGAGTCCGTTCGGGCTCCATCATATGGCCGGGAATGCCTATGAATGGGTACAAGACTGGTATGCGATCGACTATTACGAGGGCTCACCTGATCGAAATCCGACTGGGCCAGAGCAGGGCCAGTTCAAAGTGCTGCGTGGCGGATCCTGGTCTGATCTACCCAAGTATCTTCTCACCTATGGGCGATTCAAACTTCCGCCGGACACCCGCAATAGCTACACAGGTTTTCGTTGTGCACGGTCGGCTGCGGAGTAGCATGCGCTTCCAGAGTTTCTGGCAGGGGGCGTCAGTCTGGTTGCTGATTCAATGTCTATGGTGAGAGTGGTTTCGCCTAAGCTCACTGTTTCGTCAAGGATGACGTGTCGCCGAGTTGGAGGGGATTCGAGGGGAGAGTGCCATTGGGTTGGACGGTTGCCAACGGAGGTACTGTTGGCCGCCTCACCAGCTTGTGACGGAGTGACGGTCGCGGTGTTGAAGAGTCGAGAGAGCTTTGATCTGAGCGGGAGGCGCCCACAGTTAAATCGAGCGTCGCCGGTGGGGTGCTTTGTAATTGAGGACGATGGATCAAGCTGCGAGAGCTACTCTTCAGTGGCTCAGCACTCACGATACTAGTGCAGAGCACGAGGGTAAGTGTCATGCACGAGACCGCGATGATGTCTCTAGAATGAACCATTAGAATCATGTCCAGTGTGTCGCAATTCGATCGTGAGACCACGGTACTACGCAACCGATATGCCAGGAAGCGGGA
>CAZJOQ010000380.1:0-1632 GCA_964547625.1 uncultured Nitrospira sp. | reverse complement strand
TGATCGCGTGATTTCATGGCAAGCTTCAGATCTTCCGTCAGGCGGTTGGACAGCGACATAAGATACCGTATGGTTGATGATTGATCCCAAAGGGAGCATACCCTCTTGGTTGCATCGAGTCAACGAGCTGGGTTCAGAGTATCCTTCAGACGAAGGAATGGTATGATACGATTCGAATCGGGCGGGATGAATGATGAGGGGGGAATTGATATGTCGCAGAAGGGGGTACGGCGAACGGTGCACCACAATAGACTGATGGCTGCCGTAATGGGGCTGTTGTTGGTCAGCTTGGGAGGCTGCGCCGGCGAAGCACCGAGACCAGCTTCATCGATGGCACAGGACCAGGTTCGAAGCAATGCCGATAAAGCATTCGACAAGCTCAAACAAGAAGAGAAAAATCGAGCCCCGGGCTCTGACGCCGCCCCTTACTGATTTGGCGTTGGTCGGCCGGCGTGAAAGCCGTCGCAATGGTTTCAACAACGGAAGCTCCCATAGCAATCGATGGTGGGCGCGTTGCTCCACTTGTCGAGGTTCGTGAAAAGTTCGGAGTAGTGTCGCCGCGACCATCAAGCGAAACAACCCGGAGAGAAAAAAATAAACGGGAGATTGGAGACGGACCCCAGAGTCAAGGAGGCTGCCTGCAACCTGGTTGGTACTGCACTGATCAAGACGCTTCCGGCCATGGTTCCGATGGCCCATCCGATGGTGTTGACGACGCTTGAAACGGCGACTGCCTTGGCCCGATCCGCCGGTTGTGTCGCGTCAAACACATAATTATTCAATCCAAGCCCAAGTCCTGCCCACACCACGCCTCCGAAGAAATTAACGGTGACAAGAAACAGCCAAGCTTTGTTGAACAGATACAGCATGGGCAGAAATGCAACGAGCAGCCCGGTGAAGGTCAGCAACGCCTTGTTCCCAAACCGATCACCGAACTCACCCCAGACCGGTAAGGTGAAGAATTGTCCGATGATGCCAGCCGCGAGCCAGGTTCCATATTGCCAATGAGCGAGGTGGAGGTCCTGCAGGAGGTAGATGACGAAGAAGGGGCCGGCAACCAGCACTGCTGCGTGCATGAGTCCAGAGAACAATAGGAAGTGGCGAAAGTCCTTAGACATGCCGCTTGGGAAGAAGACCAGAAAGCTGGTCGAGTTGTTGTTCGGCTCCTGCTGTGGTAAGTCGCCCATATTCCGTAGCAAGACTGCCGATAGGCTGCGGCAGAGGCCGGCTGAGAGGAACATCACGGCAAAGCCGACCCACAGGAGTTGTCGAAGCTCAAAGAAACTTAATACGATTCCTGCCAGACACAGCGTCATAAAACTGGTCAGTGCGATCACCCGTGATCGCCTAGCGAAGTAGGCGCCTCGTTCATTGGGTTCAAGCAGGTCGGTGATCAGGCTATTCCATGCAGGAGAGGTGAAGTGGGTGAAGGTGAAATAGATCGCGACGGCTGCAATGAGCAGCCAGGGTCCCTGCTCGGGCCAGAGTAACGGCAGGATTAGAATCGGAATCCAAGATGCCGATTGTCCGATGATGCCCCAAAAAACCTGAAGAGGATCGGCTGGGAAACCAGTGGGACACTTTGACGGAAAACAATTGTGCTCATGTGCCGAAGAGTTGGGGAATAGCTGA
>CAZJOQ010000379.1:0-1674 GCA_964547625.1 uncultured Nitrospira sp. | reverse complement strand
ATTATATTTGCTTCGCCCCCACTGGGTGGTTGGCCTGGCCTGGTCGTGATGATACTGGTCGCCTGTCTTCTGTATCGGATTGCAGTCGGCTCCCGAGAGAATGGGCGCACCCTCACTATTGACTTAGGATCGTGAGAGTAGAGCGAAGAATGAGGAGTTGCAATGGAGGATAATGCTACGGGTTCGTCCGAGTTTCTTACGGCAATCTACGAGGTCGATGGACCCGAATCCAGAGCGCGTGCCACGGCGGAACGTATTTGCTTTGACCAGACGATTGAGGCCGAGAAAGACCTCTTACCGCCCTCGCTCCAATCCGCGATCCTGGGTCACCTCGAAGAACTGCGGCCGTCTTGTGCTGGACGGTACCAAGCAACCATCCGCTTTCGAGGTGACCTGCTCAGTGGTGACTGCAGTGATCTCCTCAATCTGTTGTTCGGAACGAGCAGTCTTCGTGGGGATGTCAAGTTGCGATCTTTTTCGATGACAGAAGGCCTCTTCTCGTTCTGGCGTGGACCACGGTTTGGCATGGATGGGCTTAGAGAAGCTGTCGGGGTCTCCGATCGTCCGCTGCTCTGCGGGGTCCTGAAGCCGCTCGGACGTACTTCTCGTGAGCTTGCTCAGTTGGCACACCAATTTGTCGAAGGCGGTGTCGATGTGATCAAGGATGATCAAGGCCTGGTCGATCAACGGTGGGCTCCGTTTGAAGAGCGGGTCGCCCGCTGTGCGGACGTGATCGAAGAGGCCGGTAGACATCGAGGGAGACCATGCCTCTATTTTCCGCATGTCAGTGGAGCATGTGATGTGATGCGGCGGCGAGCCACGTATGCGAAAGCAGCAGGGGCGACGGGTATCTTAATAGCACCGGGTCTCATAGGTTTCGATGCGCTTCGGGCGATCAGCACAGATGATGCGCTGAGGTTGGCTGTTGCCTGCCATCCGGCGTTCCTCGCTGCATCCATCGGGAATCAGCGGAACGGTCTTGCGCCAGCCGTGTTGTACGGACTTCTGGCTCGGCTGGCAGGAGCCGACATCACCATCTATCCGGCATTCGGTTCTGACTACCCCATGTCACAAGAGGAATGTCTGTCGGTCGCGAATGGCGGTCGACAGCCCTGGGGACAACTCAGATCGACCATGCCGGCGGTTGGTGGACGAATCGGGCCGGAACGACTCGCCGAGCTGAGCGCGTCGTTGGGCCAAGATACGATCTTTGTCATGGGGAGTCGACTCCAGAAAGAGCCGGGTGGGGTTGCCTCAGCGATACAGGCGTTTCATCGGGTGCTGGCGACATTGTTTAGTTAACGCCCACTTCCTAAACCACGAGGTGTTTGGTATTCTGTGTGTCGTCTTTCTGGAGATTAGTCTTGTCACGAGGCGCCACGCCACAAGGGAGGTGAAGATGGGAGTATCCACGAGAGTCCTTGAGGTCCTGCGAATGATCAGCCGTCTCTGGTCCGACCTTCCGCTGTTGGCTCGATTGCTCAACGCTTGGAAGCGTGGCAGCTACAGAGGTCTCTCGATGCGCACGATCGTGTCTCTTGCCGCGGCGCTGCTCTATATCGTGAGTCCGATTGACCTCATGCCCGACTTTATTCCAGGAATCGGGCTGATCGACGATGCAGCGGTGTTGGCTTTGCTGCTCCATAGCATCGCGCAAGACTTGGCAGCATTTCG
>CAZJOQ010000378.1:0-1674 GCA_964547625.1 uncultured Nitrospira sp. | reverse complement strand
GCTCCACCGGAGGTGATGGCTGCCAGCCGCGCGCCACGTCGTCCCTTGATCCGGTGATTGAGCCGGTCATGATAGAGATAGGCAAGCCCCCGCCCGCGCTTGGTTGCAATACCATCCGCCAGCATCCGCACCACGGCATCGAACTCCCCTCGCGGCAGGTCTCGATAGGGGTACGCCCGCCGACACAACGCGAACAGCTCGTCTTCACTCCAGCTCTGCGTCGCGGAGGCCGCCACGATCTGTTGAGCCAGAATATCGAGCGGCGCAGGAGGAATCTCGATCCGGTCCAGCCCTCCAGTGCGAATGGCCCGTACAAGTGCCGCACACTCCAGAAGCTCATCACGAGTCATGGCAAATAGGCGGCCTTTGGGAATGGCGTGAATCCAGTGCCCCGCACGCCCGATCCGTTGCAACGCCGTCGCGATCGCTCGCGGTGACCCGATCTGACACACCAGATCCACAGTCCCGACATCGATGCCCAGTTCCAGCGAGGCCGTCGCAATCACCACGCGCGTCGTGCCACTTTTCAGCCGCTCTTCCGCGGCGAGTCTGATCTCTCGAGAAAGACTGCCATGATGAGCCGCGACCGCCTCGGGACCAAGATCTTTCAGTCGTTCCTCCAAATAATGTGAGACTCGCTCAGATAATCGTCGTGTATTGACGAATACCAGCGTGGAGCGATGTTGACGGACGAGTTCCGCTAGACGGTCATACACCTCAGACCAGATCGCGTTGGTCGCCACTGCACTCAATTCATCTTTCGGCACTTCCACCGCGAGGTCTAGCTCACGCCGATGGCCGACGTCGATGATCTTCGGACCAGGGCAAGCCCCGACCAAGAACTCGGCCACCAGCTCGATCGGCCGTTGCGTCGCGGATAACCCGATGCGTTGAGGTTTGGTGAACGTGAGCGCTTCCAGCCGTTCTAATGATAGCGCGAGATGCGCGCCACGCTTGTTCGGAGCCAAGGCATGAATTTCATCCACGATCACCGTTCGCACCGTCTGTAACAGACGTCGGCTCTTTTCGGCCGTTAGCAAAATGAACAATGACTCCGGGGTCGTGACGAGAATATGGGGTGGCCGCTTCAGCATCTGCTGGCGATCCGCCATCGGCGTGTCGCCTGTACGGACCAACACGCGCAGCTCAGGCATCAAGAGTCCCGCTTCCAGGGCCAGTTGCCCGATTTCAGTCAACGGCTTCTGAAGATTTTTCTGAATGTCGTTGCTCAATGCCTTGAGCGGGGAGACATAGAGCACATGGGTATGATCACCAAGCTCACGTGCGAGAGCCTGTTTGAAAAGCCGGTCGATACAGGAGAGAAACGCCCCGAGGGTCTTGCCCGACCCTGTTGGAGCCGCGATCAGCGCGTCCGATCCAGTCTGAATCGCCGTCCAAGCCTGGACTTGAACCTCGGTCGGCTGACCGATATACGAAGAAAACCACTTAGAGATGATCGGATGGAAATCAAAAATTCGCATCGGCGGCATCTTACCATGCACGCAGCGCGGAGACAGATGGTCTCCTGTGCATGGAACGGATAACCCGTTTCGAAGCCCATGGCAGCTATGGCATGATGGCAATCATGCATCTCTCCATCGTCATCCCGGCGTTCAATGAATCGCGTCTGATCGAACACACGCTGCAGTCCGTTGCAGCCTCAGTTGCTGCGAA
>CAZJOQ010000377.1:0-1716 GCA_964547625.1 uncultured Nitrospira sp. | reverse complement strand
CGAGCCAAGATCGCCCTGGATAAGACAAGAACAGCATGAATCACTACACTAGTTCTCAGGGAGACGACTCACAGAATGCTCCATCAAACGTCGAGGATCCGCTTCTGGAGAGTCTTTTCGCTGATACAGTGAGTTCGAACGGGGATGAACAAGGAGAAAGGTCGATACCGGTCTGAAAAACATCATGAGGCAGGCGGGCGGTCCTTTGACCGCTTGAGGACGTGTGATCCCTGCCGAGTCTCTGAGCCGATTTCAGAAGGCTAAATCTTGCGGGGGAGGGTGAAGCGTGGTACCGTTGCTGCATAACGCAGCTCGCCCAGAAACTCGACAAAAAGCTCGCTTCCTGGAGGCCTGAGGTGGCGGCCCAAGTGGAGCAAATCGTCACCGACGTGATCGAACTGGCCGACACCGACACCCTGGATCTGCAGTCTTCGCGAGCTGTCGTGCAAGAAGTGCTTGATACCCTCGATGAACGCCAAGCCGGGTGACATCTGGCTGGCCGATCTCGGGCTGGCTGCCCAGCCCCCCGTTCCGCCCCCATTTCGACCCTTACTGTTTCCAGGTCTCCACGACTAAATTCGGAATCCGCTGAAAGTGGGCGAGGTTATTCGTGACGACTGTGAGTTGCGCGTCGAGTGCTGTCGCAGCAATGAGCAGGTCAGCATCTGGGAGCAATGCGCCCAGCCGATAGAGTTCTGCGTACAGGGTGGCCGCACGTTCAATAACGCGGTCTGTCAGGGGGAGAATGACACAGCCCTGGCACAACGTGTCAAAGGCGGCCTCTTGCGCGTGGGCTTGTTTAGCCTTGAGGCCTCGCAGGATTTCGTACCGGGTGATGATGGAGAACGTGAGCCGGCTGTGTTCGGCCAAATAGACACGTGCCCGGTGTGTGACCTGTGGATGTTGCTTGAGTAATTCGGAGAGGATATCTGTATCGAGGAGAGCGGGAGCCTGAGCCTGAGACATCAGGCGGCGGGCTCACGGAAGAACTGTCGGCGATCCAAGGCAATGGTTTCCACTTCTGCAATCTGGTCGGTCGTCAGGCCTTGATAGACCTGTGTCGCTCGCCGCAGAATTTCGTCTGCGCTCACGGCTGCCGTAGTGTCCACTGTCACTTGAACCTCCGCTTCGTCAGCGAGGGCGAGTGGTTCCAGCGGCAGTAGCACACCATCGTGGTACCGCGCTTTGATAGTTTGGCGCATGGTTGTCACCCTCGCAAGAAAGTCACTAGAGCAATCCTATCCTAACTGCGGGAAAAAGGAAACGGAGAAAGGCAGCATGTTTCCATCACACAGACAAGTGGGAGCCGTCTAAACAAAGGTGCCCGGCCTCTTAAACCTCGCCTCGCCACTATTTCTCGATCCCCTCATCCAGAGGGGGATAAACATACTTGATCTTCTCCGTGCTCCAATTATCGAAGACCCATACTCGTTCGAACGGACACCTGGATAGGGCTTCGAGAACATAGCTGTGAAATACGGATTGCCAATCGAAGCTATAGGAAGAAGGCTGGCTTATGTAATAGGCCAAGAGTTCGATTGGGTGATGTTCGGAGTAATTCTTTTTACATTTCTTCTCAATTTGCCCGAATATCTCCTCAATGTGTTCAGTCATTTCCATGACATCAAATGCTGGGCCATCACGGACTCCACGAGTCACTGAAGGGCACCTCTATTAACCGCTAATTGAAGCCAGAAAATCATTTCTCAAAAACAG
>CAZJOQ010000376.1:0-1800 GCA_964547625.1 uncultured Nitrospira sp. | reverse complement strand
GGTGTAGCGCAGCCTGGTTAGCGCGTTTGACTGGGGGTCAAAAGGTCGCAGGTTCGAATCCTGTCACCCCGACTTTTAAGCCTTTATCTGGCAATCACTTATAGCCGAAAGAAATTTTGGTTTCTGTCCCTTCCGGCCGTGTGCTATGCATGTAACCGTTCACGGCCCGGACTACAAGAAAAAAACTGATCTGGACAGAAAACGCGAGGTTCGACATCAATGGGCAAATGTCCAAGCCGAACCGCATATCGTTGATCACGATCCCGCCGGAGATTGAGGCGGAGATGACGCCTGCCGTGAAGGCGTTTGTCTTGGCGGCGTTCGCGCGATTCGAGGCTCGGATCTTGGAGTTGGAAAATCAGGTCCAGGGACTGGAGAAACAGGTCCAGAGGCTCACGGACAAGTCACCGAAGCCAACACCTAGTAATTCCTCGGTTCCACCCGGCTCGACTCATCCGCACAATGATCGAGACAAACCTGGTAAGAAGAAGCCGAAGTCGAAGCGTAAACGAGGCGGACAGAAGGGCCATTCCAGGCATTCTCGTGATCTGGTTCCGCCGGAGCAGTGCGAAGACATCCACGAATACTATCCCGATGCTTGCCGCCGTTGTGGCGGTGCCCTCATTCCAAGCGATGAAGCGCCGCGCCGGCATCAGGTCTGGGACGTGCCTCCCATCAAGCCAGTCACGATCGAGCACCGTCTGCACCGTGGATATTGTCCATGCTGCGGCATCCCTACCTCCGCCACGCTTCCCGAGGGTGTTCCGACCGGTCAGTGTGGGCCGCGGTTGGCTGCGTTCACGGGACTCTTGATGGGACACTTTCGGCAAAGTAAACGTCGTACATCGGCCTTCCTGAGCGACCTACTGAATATTCCCGCCAGCCCGGGATGGGTCGTCAAGATCCAAAACTTGGTCTCCGATGCCGTTGCCGCTCCCCACGAGGAATTGCGTCTCGAACTTGAGCATCAAAGGCAACTTTTCGTCGACGAGTCGCCGACCCGAGAGAACCATGAGAAAGCGTGGCTATGGGTGGCCGTTGCACCGCTGTTTGCCGTCTTCGCGATTTGTGCCGATCGATCTCGCGAATCCCTTGCCTCGTTGGTCGGCAACTATCAAGGCATTATCCTGAATTGTGACCGAGCGAAGATGTACTTGGATGGAAAGCGACTTCAATGGTGTTGGGCTCACCTGAAGCGGGACTTTCAAAAACTGATTGACTCCTCGAATGGTCAACTTCGACGTATGGGTCATGACCTCATGCGACAGGAACGAAAGCTCTTTCATTACTGGCGGCAGTATAAGGCCGGCAAGATCAAGTGGAAAACCTTCAAAACGAATGCCGCTCCGATCCGTCAAGACGTGGAGAACTTATTATTGCGCGGCATGTTCAGCGGCAACAAGAAGCTCAAGGGATTCTGTCGCGAGCTCTACGATCGTCGCGAACACCTATGGACCTTTACGCGCGTCGAAGGCATTGAGCCCACGAACAACACCGCCGAACGCGCCCTGCGTCCCGCCGTGATCTATCGCAAACTAAGCTTTGGAACCCAGAGCGCCAAAGGAAGTCGCTATTTGGAGCGACTACTGACCATCTCGGAAACGTGCCGGCTCCAGAACCGCAATGCCTACCAGTACCTGATTCAAGCGATGGAAGCAAAGTTCGCAGGAACCACCGCACCCTCTCTGCTCCCTGCCAATATTCAACTCCCCTCCAAGGCTGCATAAGCTATTGCACCGGGCCGTGAACGGTTACTGATAGTTGCCGACCAACGAGGCAAGGGATTCGCGAGATCGATCG
>CAZJOQ010000375.1:0-1814 GCA_964547625.1 uncultured Nitrospira sp. | reverse complement strand
CGACGCAGCCCGCCGGTGGAAAGCCAGGGCGACGGCCGGATGCGCACAGGCACCGAACCTGACACCACAAGCCGATCCCTGCTCATCACCAACCAAGCATGGCAGCGCAGACTCAACGGACGAGGCGAGAAAGTCCTGTTCACATAGACCGAAGAAACCACGCCCGTTCGCTAGGGTGAAAGAGGGTCAACGAGTCGACTTCGAAACGGTCTTGAGCGTGACGCGATTGTCGGCCAGCAGGCAACCGAGCACACGTCAGGAGCACAGCTGAACGCAATGGAACGCCGAACGGCTTTCGAGGCTGCAGGGGAAGTACCACCTTAGTTGTCGTAAAGAAGGGATGAGAATCCGAGACGAGCGGCGTGCGAAACGATTAGACGTTTCCGGCTACTCTTAAACCAGACTGAGGTTAAAGGGACGGATGGACTGGATGGCGAGAAAGTCCCGTTGATTCTGCTTCAGGACGGTCCCACCAATGGCACGGACTGACACCGCAATGAGGACGTCGTGGGTGAGTGAATGAGCCTGTCGGAGACAGTATCCATGGACGGCTTGAAGCTGCCATAAGACGCCACCGGCGTCTTCGTAGACTTCCTCAGATGGGACGTGCAGCCGACCCAGTCTCCGAAAGGTTCTGAACAGATCGTGCAAACGCGTCCGATCCTCAGTTGAAACCAAAAGGGCGGGAGTCTTTGTGTGATCGTCAAGATAAAATAAAGGTCGGTAGGCGTGCCATGGGAGGCTATCCTCCGGAGGACCTATTGAAAATCTGAAGCATATGGGAGGTCGTGAGGACTACCCTCAAAGAGGCAAAGATGTGGGTACCGGACGTGGTTACAGAAACTCGATGTGTCCTTCCATCTCGTCAGCATCAAGGACCTGGTGGAGTAACATCAAACCATGAATGGTTTCTCCGATCGACGTGCCTTGTGGGGCATACACGATGCCACAATGAAGATGCCCAGCAGCATGGAGACGGAGGAAATCGCTATCTTGCGTAAAAATTACCCGCCGTTCAGCACGGGCTCGCTGCAGATGCGCAGTATCGGGTGCGCTGAGGAGACCTTCTTCACCCACTGTTTTGATATCAACGCCTCGTTCGCGCAAGCCTTGCACAACGGCTCTGGGAACGTGTTCGTCGAGATAGAACTTAATTTTGCCCGGCATTCAGCTTGTGCTTGAGCTTGGAGGGCGTGGCGTGGCGCAAAGAATCGGCAAAGGCCTGGCCGTCAGCCATGTCTTTGTCGATATCGGCTCGATGATCAAAATAGTAGGCGAGTGCGGCATGGACATCGGCCAGCGTCAGACCGTAGTCGCTGGCAATTTCATCGACACTTTTCCCCAACCGTTCATGCCACATGACAATATCGCGCACGGTAATACGATGACCCGCAATACGGGGTTTCCCCCCGGCAATATCAAGGCTCGTTTCAATGTGCTGATCTAATGTTTTCGTGGTCATGAAGACCCCTCCTTACTCGCACGAGCAACAGCTTCTAATGTAGCAGAGTTGTTTCTGATACACCAGAACCACCGGCGAGGGGTCAAATGGATTAAGAGGGAGCCTTGGTGGTCAGATGCTTGGGGCACGCACTGACTGGGTTTTGTACTCGAGAAGATGTAGTACTCTATTCGGGGTCCTCTGCTACCACGCTGCTACCAGGACAGGACAAACTAGCCCCATCTAGCCCCCTATCGGAGGGGTCGTCTTTTGTTGTTTCTTGTGGGGTTAGGTTGTCTGAGGTGGGACTCGAGACATTTTGTAAACCGCAGGTTGGAGGTTCGATTCCTCTCGCCAGCTCCACAACTTCCGC
>CAZJOQ010000374.1:0-1847 GCA_964547625.1 uncultured Nitrospira sp. | reverse complement strand
GATGAGGGGAAAGACCGGTCGATCGTCATTCATGACTTCGCTGGGCTAGCCGGCCCCTATGTGTTTACTCCAGACGAGCCGGATCTGGAGGACATGTTCGGCCCACCGACGAATTATCCAAACATGCAGGTCACGACGTTCATCGATGGTACACAACCGCCCATGCTGCTGTTATACGGCGACCAGGATCGCATCGTGAAATACGCCAACCTTGAGAAGCTTGTGCAAAGCATCAAGCAACAAGGCGGCTGCGTGCGATCACGCGTCTACGACTGGGCGAATCACACAGACCTTGTCGGAGCGCTGTCGTGGTGGAACCCACAAAGGGTGCCGGTCGTTGACGACATCACGAAGTTCTTCGAGTCATGTGGTTAGACCGGTGCAAAGTGGGATGTTCTTTGCACGTGGTTTCCATTCAGGGACAGATAGCAGAGCGCGCACCAATCTACTTCGGTGCCGAGAGGGCATCTTGTGCGATGTGACCGGTCTGTGATTTTTCCACGATGTTGCGCTGAATTTCCTTGGCGATGACGAGCGCCAGTTGGTCGATGGAAAGTGCACCCATGGGCAGCTGCTTCGTCTCAGTATAAAATGGATCGTCAGGCACAGCTGTCCGATGGAGGTTGGCTAGAATTGCCGCCGGTTGGATCAGCTTTCCAGGCTGCCCAACCATCACAGCTTTATCCGCCGGCAGCACTCTGGTCCTTGTTGCCCAATCGCGCTGGTCTATCTTGACGAATGCCACGTTCCAGATGTTTCCATTTAAAAGGTTTGTCACGGCAAGCGGAGTACGCTCCAGAAATGCTGGCTCTCTCACGATTTTCTGCAAGGCCTCGCGGATCCGAATATCGTAAAACTTCATGGTGGAATCAGGCTGGCTCGGCGGAACCAAGACGGCGCTACCGACCTCGTAGTAGGATTGCCCCTTCAAACTTTTGAAATCATCGACCGTTCGCAGGTACGTCTCAAAGAGCTGTTGAAGTAGCCGTACACGCTCCTCACCGGAGAGAGATCGAATGTCTTTGTCGGTCCGAATCTGGGCATGTCGGAGATCTCGTTGGGCAGGGACCATCTTCGGTTTGTGGCCGGTCTCCGCTTTACTGACCACCCATTGGAACTCTCGCACCAGCACCGGCGCGAACCTTTTTACGTCAGCAAGGTATCCCCCCTCTTTTAGCGACGACGCACTGATCAACAATCTGACTCGACCAGGGTCCACCGTCCGCACGACCAGAAATGGGAAAGACTTTCCCTCGTGATTTTGCACGCTCAGTTGAATGATGACGCGCTCGAGCAGTCCCTTGCTCACCGCCTCATCGAACTGCGGATAGTTCTGTCGATGCTGATCCAAATAGGAGAAGGTATCGATCACCGTCTGAAGAGCAGCATTGGGCCGAGTTTCATCGGGAGCCCCAGCAGTCACGCCTTCGGCCCCACGATCGACAAACACTCGGAACAAGAGACCTGGGATTTCGTGGCCTAACCCTGAAGGATAATGAAACTCTACCCCTGCCTCTCCACTATGGCCCTCTTCCGCCGCATGAGCCTCGGAAGTGGAACAAGCCACAACAACAAAAAACAAGACCGGCAAACTTTTTCCGATCCAAGCGCCAATCCCCCACCTCAGTCTCATGCGGTTAAGCCCATTGATGAGCACTTTCATCTCTGAATTACTCATGCCGGTAGGCTACTGCCCTGCGTTGACAGTGTCAACGCAGGCTGGCCAGGAGAAAGATATTATGGGCAGCTCGCTCGAAGAACGACAGGACAAGACGATCCATGGCCTTGCTAAAAATTCCTACCATGAGGCTCTTAAGCAAGCTCGCCGTTGCTAATATGCTCGTTCA
>CAZJOQ010000373.1:0-1849 GCA_964547625.1 uncultured Nitrospira sp. | reverse complement strand
CGTGATCTGGAACAATGCGCCCAAAAGCATCCTGGATCCGTTCCCCAGCCAGGTGAACCCCAACGCCAAGGCGGGGTACTAAGCCGGAGTTGGTAGTCGTGTGAGGATTTGGCCCGGAACTACGTCAAGTGGTTCCGGGCCGTGTCGTGTCTGTCTCAGCTAATTCCTTCTGTCACCATTGTTGTAGATGAGCCTCAGACAAGCAACTGGGAGTTCAATGCTGGCGAAGTTCTCGCTTTTCTCGTAGTAGGAACAGGAGCGTCATCGAGAGAAATTCTTGCAAGTTATTGGGATACGAAGGAATGGGCTTGATTATGGGGAAAGCCGCCTACGGTCCTTACTCCTGTGAGTCTCATTTGATATCGGAGGGGTTGCGGTGGAGGCATGAAGACACGTCGAATAAACAAAAAAAGAGATCGCGCCAAGCCAGGAACGAGCCACACCCGCCACGCTGCCGACGCGGCTCGGCTTGAAAGGCTGAAGAATTCTCCACTTAGGTCTGTTTATAGCCATTCAGGGAACCCGTCGATCTCCTTGCGGTTCGAAGTCAGGCGACCGCCTTCGAAGAATGGTCAGGGCGCTTCGAATGAAACCTCTTCGCGATTTGAAGCGGCATATACACTCTTCAGACAGAGACATCCCAACAGTGTTCCTATCGCCGGACGGCAAATCCCTCCGGAGGACTGCTCTCCTCTTGAGTATGTCGAATGGGCCATCTGGAAGGCGAGAGAGCGATGGAGTGACGCAATATGGGATAACTGGTTCTTAGGCTTCTATGAAAATCTGATCAAATCCGAGTCGCTCAAGGAGGTGTGCCAGGATCAATGCCAATCTACCGACGCCGCGTATGCACTGCTCGGACTACTGCTGTGGGATGCCGACCGTTCCGAGCTTGAAACAGCGGCGGGAGAACACGTCGATGAACGAGGGGAGCGTAATATTCGCCAGGAGCAAGCGCGGGAATCCCTATGGCGAGCATCAGAGCCCGATGCAAAGCAATTGCTCACGGTCCAAGAGTTAGTGAAGGGCTTAACGTTCGATTACACCTTGGAGGTGAACGAAGCCTACGCACCAGCCTTCGAACATAAGCGGCATCATCGGAAGACACTCGCCGAAATTATCGACGGTTTCGTGAATGTCTTTGCCGAAGAAACTAAAGACAGGGCGCAAGTCTATTCCGGCACCCCTAAACCGGGCCCAAGGCGACCAGGGGCTGGCCTTACCTCACGGGACATGTTCTGTGCCTTGGTGAGCCACTTTGTCAAAGTGGCATTCCGAGGGGAAGACCATATTGGGCCAACCATTCTTATCATTAAAGACTTTGCACCTGGTCTGCTGAAGGACAACCATGGTAACCCCATGAAAGAGGCCAACGCATTTGTTGAACGGCTCAAGGCCTTTAGAGCGAAGAACAGTGCGATCAAGGAGTTCAACTCGCTTGTCGCTCTCTACAAAACAGATCGCTCCTTCCCATCCATCATGAAGACCTTTCAGCCAGAATAGATGTGCGCGAAGTCAGCTGCGGAACTCTTCGCGATGGGTGGCTCCGTGATGCTTTAGTATTGACCCAGATCGTTGATTGGAGTGCACGACTCGGCTTGCCGGAGGGCCGAGACGATCGGCTCTTGTGGGAAGGTTGACCGCTTCATTGATCCGCGCCTTTCGGCAAGGACCGCCTCAGCCGTCATTTTACTTCTGCCTTAGCGCGTTGTCCTTTTGAGGGGTTCCATGTTGCGGTTCTGGCGAGTCTCGCCCAGAGCGTGTCGATGGTTCGGTGAAGATACCCATACCAAACACGAATCATGGATCAGTTTTGACTTCCGATCAATTGGGACAGAACTGAGATAGT
>CAZJOQ010000372.1:0-1879 GCA_964547625.1 uncultured Nitrospira sp. | reverse complement strand
GGACAAGCTATACCCAATTTGACGACTGGTTTAGAGCGAAGGCTCGTGATGGACGGAAAGCGTGGGTGGTGAGACAACCAAACGGACAACTTGGCGCAGCCTGCGTTTTCGCACACCAGCGCCATGAACAAATTACTGAGGATGGCCGAATGCTTCGTGGTGCTGGGCTTAAGCTATGCACATTTAAGGTTGATGCTCCCGTTCGCGGTCGCAAGATTGGAGAATTGTTCCTTAAGGCCGCGTTTCGCCATGCAACTGCACATAGCCTTGAGGAGATATTTCTACATGGTGATGATCAAGACCATTTCCTCTTTGGGCTCTTGGAGGACTTTGGATTTTCTCGGATCGGCACCCATCCGGGCTCCAATGCGGGCGAGGCTGTTTATTTGAAGGAGCATCCCGTTGAACCTCCGACAAGTTCACTTGCTGCCTTCGACTACCTTAGACAATACTTTCCACATTTTCGGCATGATGACTCAGTCAGAAAATTCATTGTTCCAATTAAACCTAAGTACCATGACATACTGTTCCCTGATTATCCCCTGAGCCATAACAGGCAGCTTGGTCTATTTTCATCTCAGAATCAGGCAGGAAACGCGATCAAACTCGCTTATCTCTGTCATGCCCCCACCAACGCGATGTCTCCGGGCGATCTCGCGCTCTTTTATCGATCAGGAGATCAGTCTGCCGTGACAAGCCTAGGTGTGGTAGAAAGCTACGAGACGTTTAGTGATGCAAGTGTTATCGCCAGTCGAGTCAAACGGCGCACCGTCTATTCAATGGAAGAAATCGGTGAGATGGTAAAGCGGCCAACCAAAGTCATGCTTTTCCGATTGGTGAAGCACTTTCAGCAACCTCTAGATCTCACATGGTTAACATCAAACAAAATTACAAAAGGAGCGCCACAGAGTATCATGCACATTAATACTCCTGCCTTTGAGAGGATCTTTGTCAATGGACACTAGTGCCGCATTGATCTCAATTCAGCCTGAGTATGCAATGAAGATTCTGACGGGAGAAAAGAAGTTGGAATTTAGACGTCGATGGACTCCCAGAGAGGTGAAGACTCTCGTTATCTATGCCACGGCTCCAGTCCAACGTATCGTTGGGTTTGCAACAGTGGTGGGAGTAACTCAGGGCACACCAACTCAGCTATGGCAGTTAACTAGACGGTGTGATGGAGGGATCAGTAGACCGAGACTATTCGCATATTTGAAGAATAGCCCAACTGCGGTGGCAATTGAACTTAGTAAAATCACACGCTTGCCTGGTGGAATCGATCCATGGTGTTGCCTAGGTCGCGACTTCCGACCACCTCAATCCTTCAGGTACCTCAGCCAAAACGAACTAACTCTCATCGCTTCAGCTCGGAGACGATAGAGTGGGCGTGATCTTTGTGGGTGGGGTCCATGGCGTGGGAAAGGGAACACACTGCCAATTGATTTCTCAACGCACTGGTATTCCATGGTTTACTGCAAGCTCAATAATCAAGACTGAAAAGCAATCAGCGATTGCGGTAGACACGAAAGCAGTAGCAGACCCAAACGGAAACCAGAGCCTGTTGCTTCGTGGCGTTCGCCGTGTGACAACTGCCAATTCGACTATCCTTTTAGACGGGCATTTTACAATTCTTAACTCGCACAACTCGATTGTGCTCATCAATGTCGAGGTATTCGACCAGCTCCAGTTACAAGGAATTGTCGTCCTCAAAGATAATCCATCCCTAATTTGCAATCGATTACGTAGCCGAGATGGATGCGAGTGGGCTGTGGCTGATATCAGTTCACATCAGGAGACAGAGATTACGCATGCGCAGATGGTTGCGAGGTCATGTCAATAGGTGTGTAAATGGAGTTCAGGCGGCGGTCCTCTCGGCCTG
>CAZJOQ010000371.1:0-1897 GCA_964547625.1 uncultured Nitrospira sp. | reverse complement strand
AGGCCTTCAGGGCATGAACGAGATCCCAACCGTAGAGATTCAGAATCACGGCACTAGGTTTCGCTGCCTTGGCCTGAACCATCGCGCTTGTGAAGTCGGTGGTCCCGAAGGGTGTGCAGACCGAGCCGAGCATATGGCCACTCTCTGCTCGAAGTGCGTCGGCCATCGCCTGGTCCGCCGCCCGGCCGTCCATCGTTTCGGCCGTGATCATGAACCAGCGATCCCCATAAGTCTTCACGAGATGGGGCGTGACGGCCTTTGACAACATCCGGGCGCTCGGCATGAACACGAAGGTGTGCGAATTGCAGCCGCTTCCCGTCAACTCCGGGACGTACGACCCGGTCACCATGAAGAGTGTGTGTTGCGCTTTGACGAAATCGGCCACTGCAAGGGCGACATCCCCGTTCAAGGTGCCCATCAAGAAGTCCACGCGGTCTTCTTTGATGAGTTTGTCAGCAGCTTTGAGTGCGGTCTGGACATTCGAGGCATCGTCAGCCTCCAAAAGTCTCACCGGCCGTCCCAACACCCCGCCGCTCTTGTTGAAACGGTCCACCGCCACAGTCGCGCCGTGTATGTCGTGAATGGAGGACGTGCCGTATGGACCGGAGAGGGGATCAATGATCCCGATCTTGATCGGTTCTGAGGCATAGGCAATATGTCCTGATCGCGGGAGCCGGAGTAAGTCGGGCAAGTCCCCGAGCGCGAGCGCGCCACCCGTTGCGGCTGTGACCTTCAAAAACCTTCGACGCGAGATATTATGCATGGGTCCTGTCTCCTCTACCTTGACAGCGGCAGAAGCCCGATCGCATCCACCCCTCCCCTAAGCTCGAACTGATCCGAGCTGCGCTTCCAACTCAGTGATGCGAGATTTCAACGCCCCCACGACCTCTTCCACCTCCTCGATCGAGTAGCGCGGAGTGATGTATTTGGGACAGTTCCAGTCATAGGACACGACATCGATGATGACGATTCGCTCCGCCTTACTCCGCATGTCCCCCTGCGCAAATCGCTCGGCGAGAGCCGAATGATCTCGAACGTCTTCCACCCGCGCATGACCAAGGATCTTCAACCGTTCCCGGTTCTTGTAGTCCATGAGAAACAGCGCCACCCGGTCGTTCGCATGGAGGTTCCCCGTGCTGAGGAGCTGCCGGTTCCCCCGGTAATCGGCGAACGCAAGCGTGGCGGGATCAAGGATTTTTAAAAAGCCTTTCGGCCCACCCCTGTGCTGAACATACGGCCAACCCTGTTCGCTGACTGAGCCCAGATAGAAACTGTCACGATCCGCGATGAAGCGAGCCTCGGCTTTACCGAGCGGATCGCGTTCAGGAACATCCGTGATCGTCAACGCATGCCCGTAGTACCGTTGCTGCGCCGAGCGGACCGACTCGGTTATCGTCATCTGAAGATATTTTCCAGCCATCGTCTCGCCCTCCGTCGGGCGGAAGGGAAGGCGGCCTCAGGCCGCCTTCCCTCTACCCCTGTTCGACCGGTCAAAACACCACCACGCTCCATCCGTCGGCCAGGTAGCGCCTGAGGCTCAAGAGCCCTGACATTCCCGGTAAGGCGTTGTCGTTCACGCTCGTCACTCCACACGACTTCACGCTCTCAGTCGCCCCGAACACCTCGGCGCAGGCGCACGATGCGCCCTGGACCACATCGCGTACGGATTGATAGAGCGCATGAGCCGGGTGCGTCAGCTTGGTCAGCTCCGCCGGCCATCGTGTGCCAGGCCCGTTGAAGACCACGGCGACTTCGTCGCCTTTCTGCTTCGATTCAGCGGCCAGCGCGAGCGCGTTGAACACTCGTCCCAGTGCCTCCTCCGCGCCGCTCTTGGGGTCAGAGAGTATGACGATTGCTGTTTTCATAGTTCCTCCTTCGCATCCGTGAATGGTGGTAT
>CAZJOQ010000370.1:0-1909 GCA_964547625.1 uncultured Nitrospira sp. | reverse complement strand
AGGTCATGCGGCAACTCCAAGAAGCCAATCAGATGCTGCTTCGTCTCTCCTGTTTAGACGGACTGACCGGTATCACCAACAGACGTCAGTTCGATGATTTTCTGGATCAAGAATGGCGGAGAGCCGTTCGCGAGTCGACTCCGTTGTCCCTGATCATATTCGACATTGACCGATTTAAGACCTATAACGACACGAAGGGCCATACAGCCGGCGACGAATGCCTGAAGCAAGTGTCTGCGGCTATTTCCAGTTCTGTGAATCGCCCTGGCGATTTGGTCGCCCGCTACGGCGGAGATGAATTTGTCACGGTACTACCTGGCACCGGAATTGACGGCGCAGCGCAAGTGGCCGAAAGTTTGCGTCGACGAGTGGAATCCTTAGGCATTAAAAACTCGGACGGAGAACTCGTGACGATCAGCGTCGGATATGCCTGCGTTGTTCCCAGCCGGCATTCATCTCCTACTGATCTCATTAAGGCAGCTGATCAGGCTTTATATCAAGCCAAACAAGAGGGACGCAATCGAACGAAATCGGCTAGCATTCTCTCGTTGGTTCAGGATACGCACAACGACTAGACACTGCCACGCGATATCACTGGTCGCTCACACGCCCATGTCACGTCATCCTCGTGGAGAATCTCCAGGACGAGTTGCGGCTCCAACCCAATCCTCTCAACGTGCTATCACGGGCACCAGACAGAAGGTGATTTCACGGAGGCAACAACGCTCGCCTCATGGTCCTCTATTGGTTGATCCAGCCGCAACCGCGTTTCTAGAGCAATATCAAGAGACGCTCCACAAACTGGGGCAAAGTGAGGCTCTCAATAGTGGGGATCTTTCTCGTGCATTTCGAGCTATTTCGAAGGCTTCTTGTGCCCTGCTTCGAGTCGAACGTTCTAGCGCCTGGCTGTTGTCTAAGGAACGCGATGAGATCACACTGGTCGACTTATACGAAACCTGTCGAAGACGCTTCAGATCGAATTTAACATTCCCATCAGCCGACTGTCGACGCTATATTCGATCACTCTCTCGAGAACGTCATGCCGTTGCGGTTTCTCATGCGTTGTGCGATCCACGGACTCAAGAACTCACAGGCACCTATTTCTCTCAGTTTGATATTCAAGCCATACTCAGCGCTCCCATTAGGCAGAAGGGGAAGCTCGTCGGTGCACTCTGCGCCGAGTCTATTGGAGCACCTCGCCAGTGGACCCGGCAGGAAGCGTATGTAGTCGGGCTATTAGCGACGATGGCAACCCTTGCGCTTGAGGCATCCGATCGACGTGAAGTGGAGCAGGCGCTCCGCGTTGCCAAAGAGGCTGCTGAAGTCGCGAGCCGAGCCAAGAGTGAATTCCTTGCCAACATGAGTCATGAAATTCGTACCCCGATGAATGCGATCATCGGCATGGCTGACCTCCTCTGGGAAACTCCTCTGACACCGGATCAGCGCAAGTATCTCAGGATATTCCGCCGCGCTGGTGGCACACTCCTGAATCTGATTAACGATATCCTGGATCTTTCAAAGGTTGAGGCCGGCCACCTGGAATTGGAAGCCATTGAGTTTGATTTAAGCGAAATTGTCGATAAAGCCATCGACATATTGGCGATGCGGGCCAATGAGAAGAGTCTGGAACTCACCTCCCATGTGAACTCAGATGTGCCATGCCGCTTGATTGGTGATCCGACACGATTGACACAAATCTTGATCAATCTGATCGGCAATGCTCTCAAATTCACCGAAACCGGGGCAGTAGAAGTGTCCGTCACGCTCGATCCCAACCAACATGCAGCCGGCGCAATTCGGTTTTCCGTCAGCGATACCGGGATTGGGATTCCTTCGGATAAACTGGGATTGATCTTCGACAGTTTCACTCAGGCGCATGTCTCAACAACACGACAGTATGGAGGGACGG
>CAZJOQ010000369.1:0-1928 GCA_964547625.1 uncultured Nitrospira sp. | reverse complement strand
ACGGTTGGTCTCCGGCCAAAATCCTGGGCACCAGGCTGCTGCTCGTCTTTCTGCTGTTCTGTTTCGTGTTCACCCTGCTCTGGGCGGATCGTGACGGCTTGCGGGATGGTCTCGACGGCGAAGTGAGCGTCACGGACGTGGTGTATTTCACCATGATCACCGTCACGACGGTCGGCTACGGCGACATCGTCCCGGTGTCCACGCGCGCGCGGCTGCTGGATGCGCTGGTGGTCACGCCGGTTCGTTTCAGCATCTGGTTCTTGTTTCTGGGAACAGCCTATCAGTTGATCATCCGGCAATACATGGAGGAACATCGCATGGCGAAACTCCAGGCGAATCTCGACGGTCATATCATCGTGTGCGGCTTCGGCCATACCGGGATGTCGGCGACGAAAGAGCTCCTGGCACGCGGCACAAGGGCCGAGCGCATCCTGGTGATCGACAGACTGGAAGATCGGGTGCGGCTGGCCGGAACGCTCGGGATCGCCGCCTTTCAGGCCGACAGCGCACAAGAATCCGTGTTGCGCGATGCCGTCATCGGCAAAGCCAAGGCCGTCATCATTGCCGCGGGTATCGATGACGCGAATGCGCTCATTCTGCTCACGGCCAGGCATCTCAATCCGAAGGTGCGCATCATCGTCAGCGCGAAAGAAGAAGAAAACGTGAAGCTCTTCAAGACAGGAGGAGCGGACACCATTCTTTCGCCCGCGACCTTCGGCGGCTACATTCTGGCGGCCGCCGTGGATCAGAAACACATGGTGCAGTACTTGGATGATCTCCTGACGACGCAAGGCCAGGTCGCGCTGGTGGAACGAACGGTCAGACCCGACGAAATCGGGAAATCCCCGGCCGACCTGCATCCTGACCTCCTGCTCCGTCTCTATCGCAACACAACCATGTATTCCTATTCCAAGTTGGGAGAAGCCGGCCCGCTTCAGCACAGTGACATTATGGTGCTCTTTACAAGCTCACCGACCGGCGGCGGATGACCATCAGTGCGGCGCCGGGCATCGGCAAGGGGCGGCAGCGGCTCACGCGCGGGACGGCATCCGTACGAGACGTTCGATGGTGAAGCCCTGAACGAGGATCGAAAAGACCACGACGATATAGGTCATCGTGATGAGCACATCCCGATAGGGAGACGGTGGAAGCGAGAGTGCCATGGCGACGGAGATTCCGCCGCGTAACCCGCCCCACGTCAGAATCAACGTGGCGCGCTCGGTAAACTCTTGGAACAACCGGAACACTTGGACGGGAAGGCTGACGCTGACAAAGCGGGCGACCAGCACCAGCGGAATCGCGATGAGACCAGCCTCCAAGTATTCGGGCTTGAAGGTCAAGGCCAGGACCTCAAGGCCGATCAAGACGAAAAGCACGGCATTGAGCAATTCATCGATGAGTTCCCAAAACGTATCCAGATACTCTCGCGTGGTCTCCGACATCGCCAGGTGACGGCCCTGGTTGCCGATCAACAGACCGGACACCACGACGGCGATCGGCCCCGACGTGTGTAACGCATCGGCCAGCGCGTATCCCCCCATCACCAGCGCCAGCGTCAGTAAAATCTCGACATGATGCTGATCGATCGACTTCAGCATCACATATGTCAAATACCCCAGGGCGAGACCGATTGCCGCCCCGCCCACGGCTTCCTGGACGAACAGCAGGGCGATCGAACCGAGCGTGATAGTTCCGGTCTCCGCCACACCGAGCAGCACGAGGAACACGGCGACGCCGACGCCGTCGTTGAAGAGCGACTCTCCCGTAATCTTGATTTCGAGTTGCTTCGGGGCCTTGGCATTTTTCAAAATTCCCAAGACCGCGATGGGATCGGTGGGAGAGATCAACGCGCCGAACAGCAGGCACCCGATGAACGGAACCGACAGACCGATCCATCCCAAGAGCAGATACGTGAGCGCTCCGACGAT
>CAZJOQ010000368.1:0-2010 GCA_964547625.1 uncultured Nitrospira sp. | reverse complement strand
GCAACATAGTCCACCAGCCCATGCACGCCGCCGTCCTTATGATGACGGTGCGGTGTACGTTCGGCGACGACGAAGAGATGGCTCTTGTTCGGCACACCCAATGTCCGCTTGAGCGTGCCGAGGATCACCTCATCGATATAGGCGTTTGGGTCGGGATGTTCATTGACCAACAACCCTTCGGCTCTGGCCTGATAGGCACAGGCCAACGCAAGATGACCTGACCCAGCGCCCATGATCTCCACGAAAAACACACTGCCCATCGCTGCGCTGGTAGCTTTGAGAGATTCGATGGACTGATCCGCCAACGTCACGGCGGACTGAAACCCGAGCGAGATGGTTCCTTCGAGATTGTTATCAATGCTGCCGGGAATGCCAACCACCTGTACGCCGAATTCCTCGTAAATGGCCCGAGCTCCTCGCATGCTACCGTCGCCCCCAAGCACAATCAGTGCGCCATCACGTACGTAGGGCTCCAGGTGGCGCATGGCCACGTGTTGCACTGTCTCCTGTTTAAACTCCTCGAAGCGGCTGCTGCCGATGGGACTGCTGGGATGGCTGCCCATGCCGCGAGTATGTTCGTCGGTCACACGTTCGATCCAATTATTGGCCAGGCCCAGATAACCGTGCCGAACGAAATGGACCTCCAACCCCATGCGTTGGCCGGTTACATGCAATTCTTTTAGTGCGGCGCCGGCGCCGGCAAAATCACCTCCGGACACGAGCGCGACGATTCGTTTGAGCGTTCGAGGTTTGAGTGTGACACGGTTTTTTCTTGCCCGCTCCACTGTCACCCAGGTATTCCGCGCAACCCGCTCCCTCTCGGACAACCCAACCGCTGTTGAATAGCCGGACATCCGGCCCTGTTCGACCGTGAGCAGCACCACATTGTCTTGGCTTTCCTTGTAATCGCTAAACTCACTGAACGCTTCATGGAACGGGCGCGGGTCCAAATAGATCATTAAGGCCCGCAGGGTGGAACTGTGAGTATAGAGGCAGGCGACTCTTCCCTTCTGCGCAGAGCCCAACCGGTGGAGGCTATCGATGACGTCGACATAGAGATCGAAGAAAGAATTGCCACCCGGATAGCAATAGAGCGGATCTTTCATCAGCCGCTTGGCCGTCGAGGTTTCCACGCCGAACGCCTGCGCGGCGTCTTCGAGCTCCACCGACTTCTCCACTCCCGTGACCCAGCCGAAATCCGATGATTCAAGTGCCGGCTCGACGATCGGCTCCGAGGCGGAAGCCCCTTGCAGTAGCATTGCAGACACCCGTTCGTAGAGTTGTTTGGTATTCGGGCTGCGGCTGATGCAATGGAGGAAGGTTCGTGGATCGAGGTAATTCGCGAGATGCAGAAAATCCAGCTGCTGCCCCACAACGCCGATCATGCGGACGAGCGCCGCCCCTACCGCATCGGCTTTAGCGACACCTCGTGCTGGATCCAATTGATTCGGCAAGCGACACCCGACGCGATGGGTTTTGCTATCGACCTGTGACACGCCGTGGCGCATCGTGAAGAACAGCGTCCGGTCGGCAAGATCCCGCGGTAATAACCAAAAGCGGTCGTCGCCGAGTTCCAGAACAATACGGCCTTCCGCCAACGTGGGTGTCAGCTGCGCACGAGGCACAATGGCGACCGGGCGCCGGTACGTCGGTTTGGCCACCGACCCGATCGTAGCTCGGAGCAGCGGCTGCAGCGAGCCTTCCGCCAGAAGAGCGTTCCATGCGGCAAAGAATACTAGCTGGTCATCGATGAGGCTTTCCCGTGCTGACTGGTACGCTTCGGCGGTTGCAAAGCCGGCCTTGGAGCGTTCGACGAACGAGCGGAGTTGCTCCATCTTGGCTTGGACACGATCAAGGTCATCGCCGGACACTTCTTTTAGCAGGGGCTGGACAACTCCTCGCTCCGACGCTCGTCGCGCGAGCGCACGACCATAGGCAAGGAGTCCTTCAACAGTGACGAAATCCAGGGGGTGACTCATAACAGGTCGTTATTCCAACAAACGGTCAACA
>CAZJOQ010000367.1:0-2031 GCA_964547625.1 uncultured Nitrospira sp. | reverse complement strand
AGTGAGGGTATCGCGTAGCAGCCCCACGTTTCTACAGCCGTTTATAGGATGAATGATCATGCTCTCTAAGATGACGACTTCATCACGTACTCGCGATGCCGCTACGCGGCAGGAGTCCCGCCACCGAGGCCTTACCTCGGATACCTGGCCGCCACATGTCTTTGATGCCGTAGTCGATATACTGGCGGAGATCCTCGTGGCAGAGTACCAGTCGACCTATGCCATCGGTTCCCCTCCACGCTTGACAATGTCCGAGATTCAACGGCATCCTTCAGTCCCCCAAGAGAGCGAAGGAGCTTAATATGCGTGCGGCGATATACGCGAGAAAATCTACCGAACAAACGGGTGTGGCAGCAGAAGCTCGCTCTGTTACGCGGCAGATTGAGAACGCAAAAGCATATGCCGAGTCGAAGGGCTGGACGGTTTCCGACGAACACATTTACATGGATGACGGGGTCAGTGGCGCCGAGTTCGTGAAACGCCCCGGATTTCTCCGACTGATGAATGCGCTGAAACCCCGCCCTCCGTTCCAGGTCCTTGTGATGTCGGAAGAATCGCGTCTGGGTCGCGAGGCCATCCAAGTAGGGTATGCCTTCAAACAGATTGTCGATGCCGGCGTTCGGGTTTTCTTCTATCTCACGAACCAGGAACGGACACTCGACAGCGCCACGGACAAGATGCTGCTTGCTCTGACCAATTTTGCGTCAGAGTTTGAACGCGAGAAGGCCAGCCAACGGACTCATGACGCGATGATGCGGAAGGCCAAGAGTCTGTACGTGACCGGCAACAAAATTTACGGATACGATAATCAACCGGTGTATGGGACCGATCGGAACTCGGATGGGACACTCAGGCGTCAACATGTCGTGAGGAAGATTAATCCAGAGCAATCCCGGATTGTGGCGCAGATTTTCGAACACTATGCGGCAGGCTGTGGTCTGGCGGCTATTGCGAAGACCCTCAATCAAGCGCTGGTCCCTCCGCCGATGGGTGGGCCTCTCGGTTGGTGTCCGACGGCCATCCGAGAGATCCTTCGGCGAGATCTCTACCGGGGCATCGTATGGTGGAATCGAACACAGACTATTCAGCGAGACGGCACCAAGAAACAGCGCAAGCGGCCGAAGTCCGACTGGCTTCGGCTCGAAGCTCCAGAACTACGCATTGTCTCAGATGCCTTGTGGGCCCAGGTTGAAGGGCTGCGGCAGCGAAACGCCGCGGCGTATAAGCGAGAAGGTCAGGGAAGGTTTGTGTCGCGCCCGACCGGTGAGAACCAGCGCAGCGCGTATCTCCTGAGTAGTATCGCCAAGTGTGGCAGGTGCGGAGGCTCCATTGTGGCGATCAGTAAAGGCCGTGATGGGCGGTCCGGGCAGACGGTCTACCGATGTTCCTACTTTCACAAGCGTGGAACATCAATTTGTAGGAATGCCATCTCCATTAAACAAAACCTTCTCGATTCGGCCGTCTTGACTGCGATGAATGAGGCCATCGACGGACGAGTCATGTCAGCATCAGTCACACGAGCATTGGAGAAGTTGCGGGCACAGCAGGCTCATTTTCCGGACCGGCGTTCGGCCGTCATTCGGGAACTGTCTCTCCTTGAGACGCGCCTCCAACACCTTGTGGACCTCATCGCAAGCGGTCACGGGACCCCCACCGTCGTTCAGTCCCTTCATAAGGAAGAAGCGCGAAAAGAGAGTCTTGTCGCCGAACTTGAGCAGCTTCAAGCCCTGACCACTCCCCTCGCTTTGGATGAACGACGGATTACTAAACGATTACGAGACGCCTTGGGCAATCACCCTGCGTTACTGGGTCGGCACGTGCCTTTGGCTCGTCAGATGCTGAGGACGTTGCTGGATGGAAACATCGTCTGTGAACCGATTGAGGAAGGCCAAAGGCCCGGCTACCGCTTCACGGCAACCGGGACATTTGGTCGACTGTTGACCGGAACTAGCGTCGTCAACGCTGGTGGTGGAGGCGAGGTACCGCCATGAAACATGATGACCGTACCGAGCTGCCGGTTGACGGACACGC
>CAZJOQ010000366.1:0-2032 GCA_964547625.1 uncultured Nitrospira sp. | reverse complement strand
TTTCATCATCAGGAAAACATACTGGCCGAAGTTCGTCAAGCAATGAACGTGTGGCCCTCGAGTTGACGACAGCCAGCACGTGACCAGTCACGCTCACCGTTCGAGACACATGTTATGGGGGAACAGATAATGACATCCATGGCCCAGGTCCGCCTCACGTCACTCCGCGTCCCGGAGGGGCGGCCTCTCTGGCTCTTTGCTGGGCATGTCGGACCGCTCGTCGGTCAGGCAGAAGCCGGCGATGTGGTCGATGTGCTGACCACCGCCGGGCAATTCTATGGCCGTGGTCTTTATAACCCTGCTTCGAAAATCCGAGTCCGTCTTCTGACGTTCGAGGATGAGCCAATTGATGAGACGTTCTGGCGAGGGAGAATCCAGCAGGCGATTCGCCTACGGCAACGAGTCGTTGCGCAATCCAATGCCTATCGGCTGATCTATGCCGAGGGCGATCGACTACCAGGGTTGATCGTGGATCGGTACGATCAACTACTGGTCATGCAGTGCTTATCGTTCGGTATGGATAGCCGGAAGGAACTCTTGGCCAACATACTGATGAAGGAGTTGAACCTCACGACGGTGTACCTACGGAATGAGGCCAAGAGCCGGCAACTCGAAGGACTGCCGCTCGAACGGAGGTTTCTCTGCGGCAGCGGCCCGACACAAGTGGAGATTCAGGAGGGGCCTGCCAAGTTTCTCGTCGATGTTGAGAAGGGGCAGAAGACCGGCTGGTTTTGTGATCAACGGGAGAATCGGTTGGCGGCGGCCAAGCTTGCGGTGGGAGCGGAAGTGCTGGAAGTCTTCTGCCATACCGGTGCCTTCGGCATTCATGCCGCGCTCGCGGGAGCCGTATCAGTGGAGGGCCTTGATGTTAGTCTAGACACACTGGCCATGGCCAAAACGCAGGCCAGGATGAACAAGGTGGAGGATCGCTGTACCTATCGCCAAGCCGATGCGTTCGAGGAGATGCGTACGCTGGTGAAGGCGGGGCGACGGTACGATCTAGTGATTCTCGATCCCCCGGCCTTCGCGCGCAGCCAACAGGCCTTGGCTGGCGCACTGACCGGGTATAAGGATGTCAATCTCTTGGGTTTGAAGCTGCTCAAGCCGGAAGGGTTTCTCGTGACCAGCTCCTGTTCCCATCCTGTCTCTGAGGCAGATCTTTGGAAAAGCATCCGCCTCGCAGCTCGCGACGCCAAGCGAGACATTCGACTGATCGAACAACGCGGCCAAAGCGCCGACCATCCCATCCTCGCCAGCATGCCGGAGACACGGTATCTGAAGTGTTTTATAGTTCAGGCGCTATAGATGGGTGACTTGTCCCCATTCGGGACAACTCTTAAATGGAGCTGAGAGCCGAAAGATATAGTGGGCCCCAAATTTGAGCCACCGGTTTAAGCTGCGTCCACGGAGGACGCTGGCATGAGTGATGTCAAAAAGCGCACGATACACAGCGCGGAGTTCAAGGCGAAGGTTGGGATGGAAGCGGTCAGGGGATTGAAGACGCTGAACGAGATCGGTCAGCAATACGGAGTCCATCCGGTCGTAGTCGGGCAATGGAAGAAGGAGATCGTGGAGCGGGCGGTCACGCTGTTCGAAGGCAAGCGGGGGCCGAAGCCGGCGGCGCATGCCGACGACGATCGACTGTACGGGGAGATCGGGCGGCTGAAGATGGAGCTGGACTGGCTCAAAAAAAAGTCCGGACTATGAGTGTTGCGACGCGAATGGGCTGGGTAGACCGGCAGGCCGGGTGGGCGGTGGCGCGGCAATGCGACCTGGCCGGAGTGGCGCGGGCCACCGTGTACGGACGGCAACTCGTGCGCGAGGAATCCGAGGAAGACCTGATCCTGATGCGGCTGATCGACGAGGAATACACGCGACGGCCGTTCTCCGGTAGCCGGCGGATGGTCGTCTATCTGGCGCGGCAGGGATACCCTGTGAACCGCAAGCGGGTGCAGCGACTGATGCGCCGGATGGGGTTGGCGGGCCTCGCGCCGGGGCCAACAACCAGCGCCAGGCATCCGGCGCACAAGGT
>CAZJOQ010000365.1:0-2037 GCA_964547625.1 uncultured Nitrospira sp. | reverse complement strand
GTTATCCAATCACTAAAGCCTGTGTTGATTCTAGGATAGACTAGGATAGGCGCGACGTAAGGCAGTAGAGCCTCAATCTGATTCTTGAATTTCTCAATAATGTCAACTGTCATAGTAACATCGGAGATTTCAGGGTTGCTGGCATCAGATTCGCTTCTAGAGGTACAGATCTAAGATGGTCTACCCGCGCGCACATTTCCTATCCAGAGGCAGCATGGACTGGCCCTAACCATGCGCGCGTCCTAAGTCGGAGAGACGGGACCAGTCTATTTGCGGCTGGTCCCGCCTCCACCCCACTTCTCTTTTGGGCCCGGTGGAACGGATGCGCGCTGAAGGCTGCGGCATCGCGGACGCTGCCGATCAAAGAGCTGCATAGGGTGCCGAATCCCGTTCTTCTAGTCCGGAAAGGGGCAAGGCCAAACCACAACGACTCAACAGCGCATCCCAATCCATCGCATGATGCCGCCACCGAAGCGCGCATCCGTTCCACCGGGCTTCCTCTTAAACCCTTCAGACCGCGGTGGGAAGAGTGCCTCAGGAGGCGCCGGAACGAGAGGCGCATGGTTCCTTGGATTTGACTGGAAAATGTTAGACCTGCCGAACAATCTGCACTGCTGCATCTTGTTCAATCCGTCCCAACATTGACACCTTCCCCTTTCGCTCTTTGTGAACGATCTTTTCAATCTGCACGATTGCGCCGCGATGCCACGCATCAAACGATGCGTTCTGCGGCGAAACCAGGCGATCCTGTCGACCAATTTCAGACCGCCCCGTCTCATTGCAGAGCCAGGCCCGCTTTTCACCCTTGAGGTGACGGAGTTCACTCACCACTCGATACACGTCTGGCCGCCGGTCAACGACGGTCTTCCCGTCTTTGCGCAACAATAGATACGAAAACTTCAGCGCGTCTTTGATAAAGCCGACCTCGCCATCGATCTCCTGGATTGATGCCGGCGGTGCCCAAGCCCGCTCTTCATGACACCAATCGTCTGGCTTCACTAACGCCGGGCAGTTGTTTTCATGGAGACATGGGCTATAGATCGTGCAGCGCTTCTCTTGGAGTAATCGATCACGCACCTGGTGCAACGCTCTGGAGGTCTCGCGTAAGGCCGGCTCGACAATCATCATGGTGCCGTCCGCGGCAAGTAACGACAAGGCCTCTTCCACAAGGGTAGCTCGCGCTATGATTGGATCGCTGGCCTCTGCATGAACCTCATTCAAGGCATTGGCAAGAATGATGAGATCAAACGGCGCTTTCTGCCTCACCCGCTCAAACCAGGCCCGTCGCTCTAGATCTCCCTCGACCGTCTGTAAGTCAATTTCTGCAAGACCAGCCGCCCGGCAGTACCCGTCCCACAACTGTCGGGCTTGGCTGAGCGCTCTCCTGGACTTATCGACGGCGGTAACTGATACCCCACAAGACCACCTTCGCTGATCCCACCAGTCTAGGACGGCAAGTGCTCCAGTCCCTGGCCCTGAACCTATATCGAGAACGGAAAACCCCTCGACAGGTTCCGGTGCCGGCAGCTCAGTGAGCAATACCTGGATCTTGGCGAGATTGACCGGAAGGAAATACTGAAGATACGCAGCGGACAAGAGCCGGTCATCTAGATAGGTTTGGTTCAGAGAACTGCGCTCTTTGTTGAATCGGCGGGACAGTTCCGCTATCGCCCACACAATCTTCTCCTGCGAAAGTCTTTCTTCTTGAACAAGTCTACTAATAGCACCAAGCAGAAGTGGTGAGACCGTCACGTTGAGGCATCGCATCAGCGTAGTGTATGCTGAGCGTAATACGGAGGACAACTATGACGGATGACATTTTGAAAGCCTATAAAGAAGTCGAATCGGCTGTTGAACGTTACATCACACTGCTGCACGACCATGTCACCATGTTGCAGAACGTGGAGCCGCCTGGCTCCGACAAAGTCGTCCGACTGACCGCCGGCTCCAAGGCCATGACCGACAGCGCATCGATCTACCTATCCTATGCGAAGTACGTGGCCTATGGGATGCCGAATAGCGAGGAAATGATCGAGG
>CAZJOQ010000364.1:0-2045 GCA_964547625.1 uncultured Nitrospira sp. | reverse complement strand
GTTCAATGGCAACCTGAAGATTCGGCAGCGGCATAGCGCCGGGTCGCCGAGCCATGACCAGCTTCAACACCTCATCATAGGTTCGACCTTCCACACAACAGAGGTACGCCATAACCACTGAAACCGAACGGCCCATTCCTGCTCGACAGCAGACCAGCGTCCGGCCTTTAGAGGCGCGCGATTCAAGCCATTGGACGGCTTCCATCAGCTTGGCCGGATCGGCCTTGGCAAACTCCCGAAAGGGAATCCGATGATAGTCAACCCATTCAGCCGGTGTGATCGTAAACTCTTCAGCGACGAACAGCAGTGTGCCGACCACCGCAGGAGGCTCCTGCGCATCATCGATGCTCCCCACCAACATATTGTCCGTAATCATGTGCATTGCCTAGCCAGTATAGCTCGACCATGATGGCCGTCAAGTATTCCGGTTGGCACTGTGATGTGGTTGCGATTCCATTTCTCCCCCCGTTATACTGAGCATCCATTCTGTCGAACAAACGACACTTAATCTCTATGGTTACTCTAACGCAACAGGAAGTAGAACGGCGGCTGAACACAGTCCCGTGTGCTATCTGCAAACAGTCCAACTTCGCCATTGATGAACGGTTTATGGGGCCAGACGGAGACTGGCGTGGCATCTGCAAGAAATGCTTCTACACCTTCCCGGTCCATACCGATATGGAATTCTATCTGAGGACGCAGCCCGATGTACCGCTACGGTTGAAAGAGATTTCCTGCACGGCGTGCAATCACCGTGGGGTAAGCCTCGATTTACGAGCCACGCTGTCCGTGCGAGACGCCTATTACTTTGTGACCTGCCTAGGCTGTAAACGAGAGTTCCCGGAGAAATCGTCACTGGAAGCGTTTGAATAAATCCACAGCTCCAGCCTCTGCTGGTGTATACTAAATATCATGACTGAACAGCCTGAAAAAACCGACCAGCCTTCGCCGGAGGAAGCACCCAAGGTCAGGAAAGAAATCCCGCTCCTTGCCATTCAGGATGATGCTGATGTAATGGCTGAGGAAATGGCTGAGCTCTTCGAAGAAGACAAGGTCTCCCACCAGCACGGCAGCTCGGAACCGGAAGCGGATTAGCTTCTCAAAGATTCCCAGAAGTCATCAGCAAGCGGAGCTTCCTGCCTCCATACCTCTTGGCGTTACCCTTTTGAGTTTCAACGAGCGGAAACCTTCTGGAATTCGCGCGGCCACGGTTATAGACCGTGATGCCGTGGTCAGTTCCAGATTTCCTTCCCGCCGAAACCTCAGTGGGTCCCCGCGCCTCCGGTAAAGTCGGCAGTTAGCTCTCGCCTGCTGGTTCTAAAAAATGAAACGGCGACGAGCCGATTTCAGACCCGTCGCTTTGCTAGAGAGGAACAACGACCATCCCTGCTACAGTCTTGGAGGTAATCCCTTCACGTCAAGTGTCCCATCCGGCAGGAGGTACTTTGCATGGCTACAGAAGGAGGCCCCGTGCAATCCATCGCCAGCCTCTGACAAAATTCCGATAAGACTTGCAGAGCTGGCCTCGGAAATCCTGAAGACAGGTGCCCCACTCATGCCACCAACATGGTCTGGGAAACTTAGGTTATGAGGCTTAATCAAGATTTCCCGCCCATTTTTTTCGTCAGCGATCGTAAATCTCCTGTCGGCAACATCGGTAACATGGTCTACTATAGGCAAGACTCTCGTATTGATCCTATTCTCTCCGCTCACTCCTCTGTGCAATTGTGGGAACCCCAGGATCAGAGCCTGATCACCAATAGAGGCTCGCGGGGCTTGCAACAAATCGAGGAAGAAATAGTGGCCTTCTAACGCAGTCGATTCAGATTCATCAGGGACTTGAATAGTGCAAAGATCTACATAGTCATCCCGAGCGATCACTGGCCACTTTGTAATATCAATAAGTGACGCACCTGATATAGCGAGCAGAGCCAGGGCTCCCGATTTCTGTTGAAGTTGATCGATCTTCGCCACGAAGTGATCAGCCGTTATCAGAAATCTACTGGACACCGTCTGTGCTATTAAGGCCGAGCCACCTGTTATCC
>CAZJOQ010000363.1:0-2096 GCA_964547625.1 uncultured Nitrospira sp. | reverse complement strand
GCATAGGCGAGGCCTCCGTAAGCAGCGACGACACCAACCAATGTCCCCATCCCCGAGAGCGTATTCCAGAAAAACGCTTTCCAGCGCGAGAACCCACTCGACAGGAGAATAGTGAAATCACTCAACTCTTGGGGTACTTCATGCCCCAACACCGCGAGCGTCGTGACGAGACCAAGTCCTGGGGACGCCACACAGGCAGCACCAATGGCGATGCCGTCCGCCACGTTGTGGACAGCATCGCCGATCAAGATCAGCATCCCGGTTTTTTTCTCCATGCCATGGGCATGGCCCTGTCCATGTCCATGAGCGTCAACGCCGTCTCCTGACGGCTCCCCGTGTGAATGTCTCCAGATTACTGTCCACTCCAGCACAAAGAACAGAACGAGTCCTGCTAAGATCGAGATCCCCACTTCGTAAATGGAGATATGTTCTAACGCTTCGGGGATCAGCCCGATGATCGCGGTGGCCAACATCGTGCCCGTGGCATAGCTCAGCAGATACGGCATGGCCCGATGCCGCCAACCGTCTGGAATGAACAACACCACGGCAGCCGGCAGCAATGCGCCAAGACTCCCGATCAACCCCATCAGGACAACAAACCCCCAAGACGATTCATCGGGAAGATTCATAGGCCCTGTTTCTTTTCATGGTAACCGGCATAGCGCTGCTCGCAGGAGATCGGCTTTGCTGTTCCAAGGAATCGATCCCATTCGCTATGGTGAGAAATATCGACCCCAGCCTGGACAGCTTCTTGCTGAAGGACGGTTTGGATATCGATTAAGAGGTCAGACTCATCCAGGTCCGCCGAAGGGTCTGCTCGCAATGTCGAAAACACGGCGCGATAGATTCTCTTTAGATCATCCACTCCGCAGCGTACGACAAACTGCCCCTCACCAACTTTCTCGATAGACATCTATCTCCTTGATGCAACGGACTGATCGGAACAACAGGCAAGTAAGCCAGCGCGACAGACCTCCTGGTCGTAGTCGCGTCCGATCAACACAGCGGCGAGATCAGGGTCCTGGGAAAAATTGACCGGCCCGATCCAGCGCGACCCCGGTGGGAAGACCTGAAACTCATGCACTTGTGAGGAGTCCGTAAACTGCACGTACCCCTTGGCCCGCTCCACCCCATCCGGCAAACCCTCCAGCCAATCAGTGAATCGCTCACGTTCCAACGGCGCCGAAAGCCGAACGGTGACCACCCTGGGATGGGACGGGCTCTGTGGAGCCCCAAAAACGACATTTCCGATTGGCCGTCTGGTTTTCCGCCCAGCCGGCTCTCCGAGCAACCTTCCTATATCCAGGTCGGCATGTGTGGTTTCCCAGAGCCTCGCATCTCGACCATCGCAGACGATTGCCGTTCGAAAGCGGTTCACGAGCTTCTCATCGTAAAGGTCGCATTTGTTCAGAATGATGTCGTCCGCGTACCGGACCATATTCCTCAAGAGGATCCCGATCGGCTTGCTTTCGGGGACCTCACAGGGATGCAGCACCGTGATCACCCGCTTCAACTGCGCCAAGCGCGACACGGAAATCTCGGTGATCGCATCCACCACTTCAACCGGGTCGGCCATGCCGGAACATTCCAATACAATCAGGTCGGCGTCATGATCGGCGATCAGCTGCGCAATACCCCGGCTGATATCGTCCTTCGCGTCACAACAGACGCAGCCTCCGGCAAGATTCAACACAGCCGCACAACTCGCGGCCGCTCGAGGCCCATCTATACTGACGTCACCGGCTTCGTTCATGAGCACGCCTACCCGCCGCCCATGCGCCCGCCAGTAGTGAAGCAACCGGACCAACAGCGTGGTCTTGCCGGCCCCCAGCCAGCCACATACGACATAGATCGGGACTGACCTTGAAGGGTTAATCGTCATGACTTGGTGGTGATTCACACTTGATGCGTGGCAGGAGTTCGGCTAAATTGCACGGCCGGTGAGTGAGATCGAGCTGGGGAAGAATGATCTTCTCCACCCCCAGCCGGCAGGCGCCCGTGCTGCCGGGAAGGACAAACACAATCGTGTCGCCGCAGACGCCAGCATCCGCCCTTGACTGGATCGTTGACGTACCGATCTCGCTGAAACTTAACCA
>CAZJOQ010000362.1:0-2109 GCA_964547625.1 uncultured Nitrospira sp. | reverse complement strand
GGTGTCGTATCCGACGCCTGCTCCCACACAAGCCCCGTGTTCTTATCCAGCACGGCCCCGGGAAAGGCGGTGACAAACCGCGAGGCAGACGGATTGTTGGTATCCCACCGCAGCGTGGGGTTGCTTGGGGACTGCCCACCGAGGGCCGCCAACACTTGGTCGAGCTTTTCCAGAATCACGGTCAAGGGATTCGGCGGCGCCGCTTGGGCCCCGACCACCGGCACACCAGTCCCATAGTTCGCCAACAGCCCCCTCCGATGAGCACGACGCCCCCCAGCACACTGAGCCATTTCATTCTACGGCCACTGTTCATACGACCCTCCTGTGGTTAATAATAATGGGCATGGCACGGACGACATCTGACTCTTTTCAGCGAAGAGCGAGGAGCTTGGCGCTGTCGGCTGTTCGCTCTCCGCTATTGGCTATTCGCGGCTCGCTCTCCTCGATTCGTTCATCGTTTGCTCCACAGCCCAATCTTGTTCGATCAACTGCAGCGCCCGCGACCGCACCCGTTCATCGGGATCGTTCAAGGCCGCCATCACCGGGCCCATGCCCTGTGACCGGCCTTGCTCCATCCAGGTGTCGAGCGCCTGCAGACGGATATTCACATCGGGATGCGTCACTGCGCGCTGCATCCAGTCCGGCACGGTCAGTGTCTGATCGGGATTCGGCGTCGGGGCGACCGTTGGCCTCATGGTATGGCGTACCCCCGCTTCGGCCGACGCTCTGGTCGTGACTGCTGCGGCCCCCGGACCGTACTGGGAAGTTGGAGGCCGACTCGATTCCTCCGGCAGGCCTGGTCCGCACCCACCGACACCACCGAGCAACCAGACTACGACCAGCATCGTGCCGCGCATCGTCGCCGCCTCAGTCGGGTGTGAAGAAGGTTGGGAGCTGTGGCGCTGAGTGTTGAGAGCCGTCAGCTGAACGCGTAGGTTCGAACGGATTGCCTTTAGCCGAGAGACGTGCGTGCAATCGAGAGACCGCTGGGGAAAGGAAGGGAAAGTCGATCATGAGACTAGGCTCTCCGACGCTGCTGAGAGAGGGTCTCTTATGAGTTTTTACTCCTTCTACGTCAAGAGTTTTTCGTGAAGAAATCATCTTAGGGAACGTCTGATTAATTCACATTTACACGAAGAGCTCTGTTTCTGAATTGATAAATCAGGAATTCCGCTGGAAATGCGGGGATCTGAGGACCTCATCCTCGGGTATTGCCCGCTGTCCGGCCGCCTGAAACCGTGACGCACTCTCCGCCACTAGACTCCCGCCAACAGCCGCCGTCGCACCACATACAGATTTGCCAATCCGCAGCTGATGTGGAGCCAGTGGGTGTTCTGTGCCAGCCCCCGGTACCGCACTTTCGCCCAGCCGAAGATCCGCTTGATCACCAAGAACGCATGTTCGACTTTGGCCCGGACTTTCGACTTGGTGCGGTGGCGGGCTCGCTCCGCCTCACTCAGCGGTCGATGCCGATGCGCCTTCGCCTGAACGAAACTCTTGGCGTTGGGAGCATGGCGCTGAATCACGTCACGCTGTCCACTGTAGGCCGAGTCGCCCCACACCCGGGTCTCCTGCCCGTGCAGCAACTCCGGCAACACCTGGCTGTCATGGACATTCGCCGCCGTGGCCGCCACCGAATGAATCAGCTTCGTCCGGCTGTCCACGCCAATATGCGCCTTCATGCCGAAATACCACTGGTTGCCCTTCTTGGTCTGATGCATTTCGGGGTCCCGCTCCTTCGTGCGATTCTTGGTTGAGCTGGGGGCGGCAATAATGGTCGCATCCACAATGGTCCCTCGACTCACCTGCAGGCCTTGCTTGGTCAGATACTCCTGGATCCGGGCAAAGAGCTGCTGACCCAACTGGTGAGTTTCCAGCAGATGCCGAAATTTGCAGATCGTGGTCTCATCCGGCACGGGCTCGCGGCCCAGATCAATGCCCACCAATTGCCGCATGGCGCGTGAGTCGTAGAGCGCCTCCTCCACCGCCGGATCCGACAGGTTGAACCACTGGTGCAGACAGTGGAGACGCAGCATGCGTTCAACGCCCACGGGCGGACGGCCAGGACCCTTCGTCTTGGGGTAGACTGGCTCGATCGCCGCCACCAAT
>CAZJOQ010000361.1:0-2138 GCA_964547625.1 uncultured Nitrospira sp. | reverse complement strand
CTGGCAAGAGATCAGTTGACGCTTGACGGTTGATGAGTAAGGCTTTATCGTCGCACGCATGAGCGTGGACGAGACTCTCTTCCTGGCTATCAACGGCTTGGCAGGCCAGTCTGCGGCTGCCGATTACTTTTTCCTGCAACTAGTAAACCAAAGCACCCTCTATCTTCCGGGGGCCTGCGCGATCGCCTATTGGCTTTGGAGCAACCGGCGAGAGGCATTGTTGGGAGGCCCGGTTCTGGCCGGATCGGTTGGACTGGCTGATTTTATCGGAGGACAGCTCAAATGGGTGTTTGAGCGGATCCGGCCCTGTCGAGCGATGAGCGAAGCCATCAAGATCGAACCGAGTGGGTGTGGCGGCCTCTTTAGCTTTCCGTCCAATCATGCGGTCAACACGGCGACCATCGCGGCATTTCTGCAGGTCCTCTATCCACGGTCCGGCTGGGTCACCTGGCCGATTGTGGCGCTCGTCGGATTCGCCCGCGTGTATATCGGCGCTCATTATGTGACGGACGTCCTTGGCGGATGGATGCTTGGAGGGGTTATCGGCGGAGGAGCGGCTTGGGCACTGCTTCAATGGCCGATCTTCAGGAAGAAGTTGGAGTCGGTCATCACGCCCATTGGAAAGGTTGAAGCCAGATCCTGAGGATTAAGCAGGCGCTGATGGTTCCTCAAGTGTCGCTAACAGGCCAGCTCGCAGTCGATCGACATCGTAACCCCGACCAATCAGCACCAGGGCAGACGTTGGCTCATCCAATAAAGTCACCGGTGTAATCGTAGACTGTCCCGGCAGCGCGTATTGGAATTCCTGTAGCTCCGGTTCCTTGCCAAATCGGAAATATCCTTTAGCACGCTCCAGTTGTTTCGGAATCGTCTTCATCCACGCCAAGAAACGTTGGCGATTCAGCGGACCAGGTAATGGGATGGTTGTCGCGATCGGATGGTAGTCAGCTCGTTGGACAGACGCCGGTCGTGACGTCCCGAACATCACGTTCGTCGGAGCCGTCGGTTTTATTGAGGTATGTGGAGCCAATAACTCAGCGGCATCGAGTCGCGCGTGGGACGTTTCCCACAGGCGCGCATAGGGGTTTTGTTCGACGATCGAGGAGCGGAATCCTTCCCAGTGACCGGGAACATACAGATCTCGCTTATTCAAAATGAGTTCATCGGCGCACCGGATTGCCTGTGTCGTGACATAGGCGCTGGAGTGGCTTTCATCCGTCGAGACCGGATGCAAGAGCGCGATGACTCGGTCAAGAACAGCCAGTCGTGCCGTGTACGCATCCGTCACCGCATCGACCACTTCCGCGGGATCGGCCAGCCCTGAACATTCCAGAATCAGCACATCCGATCCATGATCACGCACCAGCTGGGCAATACCCCACGAGAGATCTTCCTTTGTGTCGCAACAGACGCAGCCACCGGCCAAGTTCATCACCTGCTCGGCGAGTGTCCCGGCGCGAGGGCCGTCGATACTGACGGAGCCTGCTTCATTCATCAGAACACCGGCTCGTCGGCCCTGTGTTTTCCAATGTTCCAGCAACCGCATCAACAATGTGGTCTTGCCGGCACCGAGCGAGCCGCAGAGAATATAGAAGGGGACAGGCGTTGAAAGCATACATCTCCTCAATCACGTACGAGGCATTGTACCGAGATTGCACTGGAACATGAAGAGCGAGAGGACATATCACGCGCCGCTTGGGAACTCGTGAGACTTATCCGCCGGCGAAGACCGGGCGAAATCCCGCGTCCATGAGAATGCGGGCGACCGCCTCACGCTGATCGCCTTGGACCTCAATCCGTCCTTCCTTGACCGTTCCACCTGCTCCACAGACTTTCTGCATTTGTTTGGCAAGCGCTTCTTTTTCTGCCTGGCCGATTCCAATGAACCCTGTGACCACCGTGACGGTCTTGCCTCCGCGGTGTGCAGTCTGGCGAAGGATATCCACGCGCCCACGATTCTTCCTAGGGGTAGAAGACACTGGTGCAGTCGGGGTGGAAACAGGTGATGTAGGCGAAGCCACTGGGAGTGATGGGTGCTTGAGTGAGGCAAATGGGCTGGTCCACTTGATCGGTCCACCATCAGTGGGAAGGCGTTTCTTGTCTTTCATACTTGGATCGCTCCAGACGAAGGCTACACC
>CAZJOQ010000360.1:0-2145 GCA_964547625.1 uncultured Nitrospira sp. | reverse complement strand
TTGCAGGTTCTACGTAATAATCAAGAGGGACAATCAGATATGGAAGGAGATCAAATCATGCCACTATCTAGTGAAGACTGAGGACATCCATCATATCGTATAAACCGGGAGGCTGACGGACGATCCACTTTGCAGCACGGAGAGCACCTTGTGCAAAGGTATCACGACTACTTGCACGGTGGGTAACTTCAATTCGCTCTCCCATACCACCAAACAAGATGGTGTGGTCACCGACGATATCGCCAGCACGAATGGTTTGGACACCAATCTCTCCCTTGCCCCGTTCCCCGACCATCCCCTTACGGGCGAAGACCCCGACCTGGTTTAAGTCCCGGTTAACAGAACAGGCAAGAACTTCGGCTATCTTGAGGGCTGTTCCACTCGGTGCGTCCTTTTTCAACCGGTGGTGAGCTTCGATCACCTCAATGTCGTAATCCTCGCCCAGTGTGCGAGCCATTTCTCCAATGACCTTACAGATCAGATTGATCCCTACGCTCATGTTCGGAGAAAACACGCATGGAATCTGCTGGGCCAATGATTTAAGCTCTTCCAGCTGAGCGGCAGAGAATCCGGTTGTTCCGATCACGATAGCGCGTCGATGGCGAACAACCGTTCGCATATGGTCGAGTGTCGCCTCTGGTGCGGAAAAATCAATCAGAACCTCTCCTTGATCCAGCAACGATGAGAGATTGTCCGTGATGGAAACGCCAGCATGTCCTGATCCGGCTGTTTCGCCAGCATCCTCACCCAACGACGGATGGCCTTTCCCTTCTAAAGCTCCAGCCAGCATCAATACAGTAGAGTCCTTGATCAGTGATACCAGACGGCATCCCATTCGTCCGGCCGCTCCCGCTACAATGGTCTTGATCATCGTGTCGTACACCTTGATATATTTAGATTAACGCTGCTTCCTTTAAGACACGAATCAATTTTTCGCGTGTGTCCTGCGCCATTGAGCAGAGCGGCAAGCGCAATTCTGGATCAATCTTGCCCATGAGCCCCAAGGCTTCCTTTACAGGGATGGGGTTGGTCTCATAGAACAGCGCTGCAAAGATGGGCGAAAGTTTGAAATGAAGACGTCGGGCTGTCTCAACCTTTCCCTCAGCAAAGGCCTTTACAAGACTCGCCATTTCTTCAGGCATGATATTCGCCGTGACAGTAATGACGCCCTTTCCTCCCACCGCCATCATCGGGAGGGTAAGAGAGTCGTCACCCGCCAGTACGGTAAGACGGTCGCCACACATCTGCACAATATCCGAAGCTTGTTGGACGGATCCGCTTCCCTCCTTGACTCCAATGATCGTCTGAATCGCGGAAAGACGAGCAATCGTTGCCGGGAGCATATTGACTCCGGTGCGGCCAGGGATGTTGTAGAGGATTAGAGGCAAGTCAACTGCTTCTGCGACCGCTTTATAATGACGATAGAGACCTTCTTGCGTGGGCTTGTTGTAGTAGGGAGTAATCAGCAAGGCGCCATCGACACCGGCCTGTTTTGCATGTCGAGTGAGCGCAATGGCTTCTTCCGTACTGTTCGAACCAGTTCCTGCAATGACCGGCACGCGCCGATGGACGACCTCGACCGTCAGCTCAATGACTCGATTGTGCTCGTCATGAGAAAGGGTGGCAGATTCACCCGTTGTCCCGCAGGGGACAATGCCGCTAGTGCCCTTGGCAATTTGCCATTCGATCAGTTCGGCCAGAGCACGTTCGTCAATTTTCCCCTGTCGAAATGGGGTGACAATGGCAACAAGAGATCCGGTAAACATACTCACTCCGTGGTGTTCAGGAACGATGGAATCTGCTCGCCCTTCACAAGATCCTCATACCGCTCTCGTTCACGAATAACGTGGAACTCTCCATCTCTCACAAGCACTTCTGGAACTCGAGGACGAGAGTTGTAATTCGAAGCCATGACGAAGCCGTAGGCTCCGGCGCTCATAACTGCCAGAAACTCGCCGGGCTTAACGACCGGTAGGGATCGATCTTTGGCCAGGAAATCTCCTGACTCGCAGATCGGACCAACGATATCCACGGTCTGTTTTGCACGTCGACCCGCTTCCTCGTTCACAGGGAGGACCTCGTGGTAGGCCTCGTACAGACTTGGCCGAATGAGATCGTTCATGGCGGCGTCGACGATGACAAAAC
>CAZJOQ010000359.1:0-2202 GCA_964547625.1 uncultured Nitrospira sp. | reverse complement strand
GAGACGACAGCTCTATTCGAGAAAGCTGACAACACATTGACGGTTTCCCCTCTTTCGTTCCGTCACCTTTTTGTATAACTGCTTGCTTGGGTTAACTACGTAACTCGTATCTTGTTGAAATGCTGCCATGCAAGTTTTGGTGCAGCTCTTGCTTTGATTCGCCTTTAGCTGTGAACCTAACCATCCTGGGAGGGATCAATGGAATGTCCGAAATGTAAGGGGACGATGATGTTAGAGCGGTTCTCGGATTTCTTTCTCGTGTTTTATGCCTGGAAATGCATCAATTGTGGTGCCCTTATCGACCGTACTATTTCCACCAATCGCCGAAAAAGTTTGGCGGTCCGAGAAGCCCAGCCCGTTGCCGCAGGCTAGGAACCTCGGACCCATCTCGAGCTCGGAACTCGCCCCCGGGGGAATTCGAGCAATGCTTTGGTGACTCCTAGGCTACTGTGCAGGAATCCCGGGCCAGTTCAATCTGACTTCACCTGGTCGCGCGGCAGACGTGGCAATAAACAGCTCCTGATGTCACCGTTCTAAATCAGAAAACTGCGCCGTGCGAAGCCCCGGGGAGAAAGAGCAGGTAGCTCGTGAGGTCATGGCAAAATAGCACGCACTGTCGTCGATCCAGAAGAAGCAGATGCCCCTGCTCTTCCCCCAACGGCATGCGCTCGCCTGACAAGCCAGCGGTAGCCGCATCTCTGGAACGGTCCGGCTGAAGCTTCGCGACCAGTCTTTTGGTGCGTGCAACAACGTCGCAGATCCGCTGCATCATGCCGCCCGCATTGGAAGGATGCAATAGTTGGGTAATCCCTTCTGTCGATGGATCAGTAGATGCAGCCTGACAGTGTTAGATTGCAAGACCAACCCCTAGACATGCGCTCCGCTAGCCTGCTTTTCTTGCTCACTGCCTCCCTACAAGGAAGGCTCCGTGAGTGGCCAAGGTTGGCTAGATGCAAGATCGGGGTGACGCGGTTCGCCCATCGGCCTGCCATGCTCAAGACGCCATACCTCGATTTGTCCTAAAAGCATGAAGGCAGATTTTCGACGTCTCGAGTCCGCAAGTGCCATCTTGAACAGTCGGATACGCAATTCGTTGGATGCGCGCGCATGCATCGTGAAGGTGTCGGTAGATTGTTCGTACGGCCGTCGCTCGACAAAAGCGTTTCTAAGTTGGTCCCAGATCCCTTGCGGAACCCGAGAGAGTTTGGCGTCATCGATCAGGTTTAAATTTGCCGCAAGGGCCTCGGGGGTTCCGAGTTCGTTCATCACTTTTGAGAGGACATGCCGATTGAGTTCCGGCAGGTCGCTCTCACACAATTCCTGCAGACGAGCGGCCACCTCCGGCCTACGCCTGGCCAGCTCAGTAATTCTCGCGACCAGCACATCCTCACGGTGAGAACCCCGCGTCAACCGGATACCACGAACAGCCGGATCGACGAACCCCAAGAGTAGTTCACGTGCACGCGGTGTATCGATTCTAGCAATAGCATTGACGACATAGTCCTCACACTGCTCGAACGTCGGCGTATCGGAGGCAAGTTCGTACAGAAGGTCGGAGGCGAAATCCGATCGGCTCTCACCGAGAGCTATGATGAGCTCGCGGAGTTCGTATCCACGAAGCCCCCGCTTGCCAAGCACATCACGTATTTTGACGATCCCTGCCGCTGGGTCGTCGACGAAGGGGCAAAGCGCGAGGACGCGGCACAGAAGAGCCCTGTCTGAATCTTGCATCCATCTTTCTGTTCGCTCCAAGACGGAATCAACCAAAGCGAGCACGGCAGACACTGGCAAGACGACACCATCCATCAACAGACGCTCGGCAGCGTTGAGGCAGATGTATTGATCCCATTGGCCCGGCGTAGTAATAATTTCAATCACCGTTGCCGCGGAACCGCGGCCGTCAATCGCTGCAAGCGCGTTTGCGAACACTTTCAGTCCAGCGACAGGTTTCTCCCCTTGGCTCTGCTCTTGCAGGCCCTTGATTTCAACATTAAGTGCGGCGGCAAACCGTGCCCGGCGATGGTCATCACTGGGTCGTAGATCGCGACCGTCGCGCGCAGCCCATATTAAGTCGTAGCGGAACGTACGATTAAAGAAACCCTCCGACTTCGGCATGAAAACGCGTGCCATCGCGGCGGCGGCCTCAGAGAGATATTCCGGCTCGGAAAGGAGGTCAGTGAGCACCTGCTCGGAACCAGCTAG
>CAZJOQ010000358.1:0-2219 GCA_964547625.1 uncultured Nitrospira sp. | reverse complement strand
TGGACCAAGGGAGATCGCTTTCATCACCTCATGGGCATCCAGGATAAGGGCCAAGCCGTACACTATCTCATTGAATGCTACCGTCGTCTGGCCGACCATCATCGAAACCGGCTCGCAACGGTGGGAATCGGAAACAGCCTGAACGACCTCCCCATGCTCAACGCAGTGGAGCGCCCCATCCTCGTTCAACAACCCGACGGGTCGTATGAGCCGGGCATCAGGCTTCCCGGGCTTATCCTCGCGCCGGGACCGGGCCCTATAGGATGGAATCGAGCCATACTATCCTTGTTAGAATGAAATTCACTTCAAACACGAGACAGGCACGAATCGTGACGCTCGGGATACCCAAATCGACACTGATCCACGACCACCGGTCAGGAGCGGCTGCGTTTGCCAGGTCGGTGGTGTGCTGCTGTGTCACTGGCCTTCATTGATACTTTGTTTTTCCAACGTCGGTACGATTTGACTCTGCACGTCTTCGGTAATCGTGTACCGAACGTAGGCATTCTCAACCATTTGGTTGGCATAGAGCCGACCAGTCGGTGCCTCGACCGTCAGATCCACGCTCGTCTGCTTCTTCGGTTCGATCGTGATCGTCCGCTCAATATCGTCCCGGATGTACGGATGCCAGACTTTCACCTGATAGGTGCCGGGGGGGATGTCGGTCAGCTGGAACCGTCCCTCGTTGTCGGACACTGCGTAATATGGATGGTCGGCGACCAATGCCCAACTTTCCATATACGGATGGAATCCGCATTGCATGGTAAAAATCTTCCGGCCTCTCGTCATCTTGACCAGTTGAGTCACGGTGGCCCCTTCGTAGTGTTTGTGGAAATGCGCACTCAGCCCGGCCTCACGAGGATATCGCTTGCTGATCGGCAACGGAACATTAAACAAAACGCGGGGTCCCAGATTCGATGTCTCGTAGGCTTGAATATCGTGAAAGGCGGGGTCCATGTTGACGACGACGACCTCGTGAAGATCGCGCACGACGTTGATAAACGGTAGAAAGCGACAATCTACGGCTTCAATTCTCGGAGGCGTATACTCGCCGAAAGGCTTTCCCTTGTCGATCCCCTCAAGGTACACGACGACGCTACGAAACTCCCCTTCCGGTCCGACGTCAAAAGGCTGCAGCAACCTCCATCCTCTCCCATCAGAAATCCTCCCACAGTAGACCGGATCTGGCACGGTTGTAAGATTGTAGCCCTTCGGCATCGGAACTTTGCCGTCGAGATTGACGGTGCCTGACAGCGATCCACCCTCGGAGAAAGAAATATCTTCATAGGCTCCGCTGTTGGGTAGTGATCCGAAAGTCAGTCCATAGGCACAGGCGATGATCATCATGCGGCGCACAAGCATCCTCATCGCGTCCTCCTGACGAACCCATAACTATGCCGATAATATCGCCCGTGCATCAGGTAGCTTCCTCAAGATGAATAATCGCTGTCGGACTCATCGAATGGAAGGGGTCCTTAATATTCGTCCAGACATTGTACTGAACCGTTCGAGCTTGCGGAAAACACAGGCTGACATACGCACCAGCCGGGATCCTGACCATATCCTTGATCGCTCCGAACCAGGTCTTGAATCCCTTGTCGCAGCGCGCCTCTGCTATCGGTTTGACCCCGAGCAATCCAAGGTGAATCGGAACCGAGAGCTTGTTATGCCACCGGATTTCTTCTCCCACGACGGCATAGACCTCAAGAGGCGTGATCGAGTCTTGACCGTTGATATAGATGTCATGAACACGCGTCGGCGTATCCGCCTTTGAGAACACGCTACAGCCGGTCAATACAAAGATGAGTAGCATAGCGCTTACACTGATGTGTTTCAGCATGATCCTCGCCCTTGAATACACAATATGAGATACAAAGAAGAGTGCCGTCACCCTCTCGCCGACATCGTACGCACGTTCCATTTATAGTCCCCGCTAACTACTTGTGCAATACTTTAACAGATCGCTCGTTTCAACCAGATGGCCGGTTCAGCGGATTGCAGCAGGAGCATCCTCAAGGGAGGTTCGACACGAAACCTAGGTCGTTTCCTAGTTCTCACGCAGTGGCGCATTTGCTAGCATTTGATTAAACGGACAACGGTGGCGCTACGTAATCAAGCCATGAGGACGGAAAGTTTGTAAAGGATAGTCACTTTTAATACAGTGAAGGAGGGACAGACAATGGCGAGTCCAGAGCGCGGGTACGATATTTCGCAGTGGT
>CAZJOQ010000357.1:0-2236 GCA_964547625.1 uncultured Nitrospira sp. | reverse complement strand
CAGCCCCACGTTTCTACAGCCGTTTATAGGTTTATGACCCGCAGGGACTACTCCAGGCGCTTCATGCCCGCGCTGCGGCCTAACCCGTCGCTCAAGAGGGACGCGCCGACCCGTGGCTCCGGTTGCGTCGTGACTTCGTCATGCGCTCTTGTCGACGCGCCCCTTAGCTTGGTACGATAGGCCGCTCCCTTGAAAGGTCGTCCAATGTCACAGTCCCGTACCACATTCCAGCACATCGCCGCTTCGTGGCTCTCCTTGAAACCGTGGGTGAAGAACTGGCTGTTCTTTCTAAACGGTGTCTTTATCGCCGCATTCGCGTTTTTGGAGGACCCCGCGGCCAAATGGATTCTGCTCGCCTATGTCGCTTCCGGTCCCTTGCTCACATGGTTCATGATTAAACAGCGCGGGCTCACGAGGCTCTTGGGCATCGCACACCTTGTACCTTGGCTTCCCTTGCTGGTCTACATCATTTTGCGGCTATCGTCAGAACTGGTGGGGCCAGTCGTCACATATGCCGACGAGCCATTCTTTGCCGGTTACTTGCATCTTCTGCTTGTCTGCTTGGTCGTTTGTCTCTCACTGGATACATGGGATGCGATTCGCTATCGACGTGGCGAGCGCTATGTTCTCGGGTCCCCAGAGGCCGTTCGTTTTGGCGCGTCGCGGCCCAGCCCAGCACGTCTGCCGTGTGAAGCCGCGGCCTAACTCAAACGTTCGTCGGCATGACAGCTACCAACGGGTCATCGCCCATGAGATTGACCGTCCCAAGGAGTTGCCCGAATGGCACGCTCGAATACCGCAACGATCGAAGCCGCTCATTCAGCCCTCATCGTGCAAGGAAACCTCGACGCGGTTGGCGACTTTTTCGCAACTGATTATATCGCGCACGTCACCGGACAAGATTTTTTGGACGGACACGACGTGGTGAAAAAGATCGTCCGCGCATATCGCCGCGCGTTTTCAGAAATCGAAGTGGACATTCAGTTCCTGGTCAAGGCGAAGAATCGGATCGCGTGGCAACGAACATTGAAGGCAACGCACACAGGAGCCTTCAAGGGATTTCCAGCCACCGGGCGCTCGATCATGTGGCGAGATATGATTACTACCGAATTCCGTGGTGGGCTCATTGCGGAAGACTGGGTGGTCACCGATCTCGCGGAAAAGTTGCTGGTTGCGCGCAAGCGGTGAGTGTCTGATCCGCCAGTTGGTGGCGGCATCGAGCAGCCGACGAACAAGGCGGTCACCCCAAGCGGCGGATCGGGCGGATGCTGAAATCGAAGTCACGGGACCGCCGCTGATCCGCTGGGCCGATATCCGTCAGAGCCTGCGATGTCTAAGATCGACCTGAAGAGAGACCTAAAACATCTCTACAAACCGTCAGCCAAGTCGGTCGTCGCGGTTGACGTACCGGCTATGCGTTTCCTCATGATTGACGGACAGGGCGATCCAAACAACGCGCCCGAGTACGCTGAGGCCGTCGAAGCCTTGTTTTCCGTCTCCTACGTCGCGAAATTTACTGTGAAGCGTTCACCTTCTTCTGTCGACTACTCGGTCATGCCCCTGGAGGGTCTTTGGTGGTCAGACGATTGGTCGTCATTCACTTCGGGGGACAGATCGGCATGGAAATGGACCATGATGATCATGCAACCTGACTTTGCGTCGGACGACGTGATCACGGGAGCAATCGAACAGGTTCGCGCAAAGAAAACACTCTCTGCGATTGACTTGCTTCGACTAGAATCCTTTACGGAAGGGTTGTCTGCTCAAACGCTGCATATTGGCCCTTTTTCCAACGAGGGCCCAACGATTGACCGTGTGCATAGCTACATCGAATCGAGAGCGCAGCTGCGAGGCAAGCATCACGAAATCTATCTATCTGACATTCGGAGGGCGGCACCGGCAACATGGAAAACGGTGATTCGTCAACCCATGACGGACGGATAATCAATAGTTAGTGAGACAAAGCTGAGAACCGCTTTATGGCGAGGTGATCTCGGCACCGAACTTCCGCTCGTGGCCGATGGCAGTCCTCGACCCTGAGCCGAAGTACACGATCGACCGCTACCAGAATGGGGGGGCTTACGCCGATCCGCATAAGAACCCGTGATACATGGTCCCCCCTCGGTGCTGTCCTAATTTACCCTGAGCTGTCCTCACGTGAATCAGACTGTCCTTATTTCATCGGCCGCTCTAGCCCGCATTATTCATGAACACTTCTGCTGCAATCGCCGATCCG
>CAZJOQ010000356.1:0-2253 GCA_964547625.1 uncultured Nitrospira sp. | reverse complement strand
TTCGCGGGTCGAACCACTTACATGAAGGGCGAAGCAGCCAGCTGCATGAGTTCCACGCCAGCAGCCTGAACATGATTTCTGACAGGCACTGTTTCTGGACAGGCTTTGTGTAGGTCATGGAGCACCGTCGAATCCCTGTCGAAGCTGGACGGATGGGCATGCACCGTTGGCGAAGCGGCAAAAGATACAGCAGGGAACGACCGACTGCGTGATCACGTCCATGCCCTCCTGTGATCTGTATCCATCCGTGGCCATTATGGTCAGTCTACTGCAAAGTTAGAGCCCAATCCATCATTCCTGAGGTGAAGGGCGAGCAATGAGAGGGAGGGGGGAAGGCGTGGAATCAGCACGCGTCGGAAAATTCAGACTGCTCTCGTGGGCTTTCTCTTGCCGAGGAAAGATTCGTCAGAAAAGACTCTTGCCCTCATTACATCTCCTCATGCATGATTCAAGGTCCGATCCCCTTACTGGGAATTCTCGGCCAGCCCCTTCAAAACATCTCCATCCTGTCAAACTCCAAGATAAGAGTCTCCATGAGGATGCCTCCTTCCATCGCGCGCAAAGGCGAGTAACAAAGACCCACCGGACGAACATTGTCGAAGCGCCAGGTCAGCACGACCGTTGACTGGTCCTCCCCCAGTAGTTCAATCTTCACGGTGCGCGGTCGAGAGGCGTTTCTCTTCCGAGCTTCATCCCACCAGGCATAGAGATCCATGGACCCAATCACCCCTCGCTTGAGGATAAGACGATTAGCAGCAGCGACTTCAGCTCGTTCAATAGGCTGAGGGGCTGTTTGAGGACGCTGATGGCCCTCGGGTCGGCCAACCATAAAATCTGGAAAAATAACTTCGGCAAAGCCCGCAAGCAGAGAACGGCCGTCTCCTCGTCCAACATCAACGAGAAAATTCGAATTCCTGTAGGGTCGTTCACTTATGATGGCCATAATGTCTTCGCTCCAGGGGAGAAAACCTGGAACCTACTCTATTTCTAGGCGCTCGTAGGCTAACACCATTTCTTCCATTGCGACGTCGGTTCCTTTGGCGTTGAGCGGACCGCTCGTATGCTTGATGATGCGTGCCCGTAAAAGCTTCCATGTCTGGACTACGGTGCTGTGATCTTCACTTTGTAATTGAATGGTCACCGTTCGCATGGCGTTCTGGTCGCCGTTGCGGATTTGGTCTAGCCATGTATAGAGATTCAGCGAGCCGATGATCCCTCGTTTCAGTGTGACATCGCTAACCCGGTTCAAGCCGGTCAGCTTCATCACAGTATTTTCCTTGGAGTTGCCGTTGCGGTACTCGATTACCACGGCTTCCATGCCAATGCCGCTCACCTCCTGGAAGCCCGCCTGTGGGCCCTGGGTGTCTCCGTCGCCAAGGTCGATCAGAAAATTGAACTGGCCATAGGGACGATCGCGAAAAATAGCCATACGTCTCTCCTCTCCTTTTCTCTCTTCCTGCCACTGACACCATATTTCCCTCTGCTATCAGAAGGGTTTCGCCCTGTAACCATGATCGTGGCCTGACTCGTCCTCATGTCGGCTCCTCTCTCGCAGTTCCCGTTCGGCCTCCACACGGCGCCGTTCTACCACGATCATCCGGTCGAGCTCTGCAATATGCTGCTCGGCGAACGTCTTGACCGTCTGCCGTTCGTCTGTCAGCCAGCGCGTCAGCGACTCTTTCTTGAGCCACCAGGCTTCCGCAAGTCCGAATTCACCGGAAACTGAGACTACGCCGGTGCTATTGAGGCTGCTCCGGACTTCGCTCATTTTGCGATCGTCATGTGGAAATCGAGACACAATCTCTTTCAAGACGCCGTCGGTGGACGTCGAACCAAGATAGTTCTGGAGAAGCGCCAGAGAGAAATCGGCCTCCGTATCGCCGCCGGCTTTGACCAACTCACCGAGGGCGGCTGCGAACTCGGGCGTGCACGTGGGAAACGCTCTGCCGAGCAGGCTCCCTCCGCGAAAGGGGAATTCCGCCCGGTCTTGAGCGAACCACGCCTGTCCTTTGCCGATGGCGAGTTCAGGATCTTTTGCAAGCACGGCTTCCAGCCCTTGGAACTCAAACGGTACCAGCTCGACCTGTTCTTCGCCGCCGTCCCCAGGCTTCCTCACGAGCCAAGTTGTCATCAGGTCGCTGAGTCGCTGCCGTTCCGTCTCTCTGATGCGAACAAATGCCAGCCCGGCGGTGTTCTCGTTCGCCCACTGCACATCAGCCCCATCAATCATCAGCGCCCACTCCAAGCCGGGTA
>CAZJOQ010000355.1:0-2265 GCA_964547625.1 uncultured Nitrospira sp. | reverse complement strand
GTCACTTTGCGCTGAGCCTCAAAGTTGAGCCTGGTCTCCGACTTCACACGAATCTTTCAGACGCGGTGGGCAAGAAGTCCTTTTCGCATGTTGCTATGGCGTGCTCGTTGAAAAACATGGTGCTTGACCATGGTGGGGCAGTTGCCTAGAACGGACTAGGCGTGTGGGGCGAATCATTGCTCCACCTGCGTGAGTCTTATGTAAGGGAGGAGAGATGAGAAATTTATCTATAGTAGTGGCAGGTCTGCTGTTGGCGACTGGTTTGACCGGTTGCTCGCCAGTGGGGAGCGGCCTGCTCGGTGGAGTTCTTGGTGCCGGTGCCGCGGGCGGGAGCTATGAGTATCATCTGAAGCGCCAGAAGGATCGGGTCGAGGAGGATTTTAAGGCAGGGAAAATCGATCAAAAGGAATATGAGATTCGCAAAGACCAGATTACTCGCGACTCCCTGTTGCAATAGTGGGTTGATACTGGCTTATGCTACCATTGCTGGTATTATGAGCAGGTAAAAGCTAGCCGTCATCGAACTGATTAAGCACTGGGTAATTTAGGGGAGCGCTTATGCGAAGATGGATAACGGGTAGCAGCCGCCTAATATTTGCAGCAATGCTGACGGGGTGTTGTGGGACAATAGCGGGGGATTTGTTGTTGGCGTCGTGTGGCGATCCGGGCAGACATCAAGGTGAATTTGTAGGGAATTCGTCAGATCAGAATGGGAATCGTTGTGAAACGTATCAACTTCGGGATAAGACCTATAAAACGATCTGTGACCGAAGTAGCCCCTCATATATCCACCCCTCAGCGGAGCCGTATCCACCTAACTGAGTTCAGAGAACGATGACCCGATTGATTCCACTTCCGAAATGATCGTGTGATATCCACTTGCTCCGGCCGGTTGGGGGCGCACGATTTCCGCGATTTGGAGTTGGCCCTTCGTGTCAGTTGCCCGTACGACCGTTTGAAATTTCCCAGGTTTTGACGGACGCCACATATAAGTCCAGATCACCCAAGAGTATGGCGACATGGGCGGCTCGATATGGCAGTCGTTCCATGTGCGACCTGCATCAAAACTCAGCTCCACTTTACTGATGCTGTTCGGTCCGCCGAAGGCGATGCCGCGGAATGTATGCTCCGGTCCACGCAAGGTTTGGTAATGTCCAGGTGAATCGATGCGAGAGAAAGTCTTGATCGTCCCATCATCGGTCCAGCCCTTTCGCTGCCAATATCCTTTATAGTCGCCGGGATAGACTTCAATCTCGACGATCCACTTGACATTCTTTATGCCGTAGAGTCCCGGCACGAGAAGGCGCAGCGGGAATCCGTGTTCCCTCGGCAACTTCTCGCCGTTCATCAGAAAGGCCAGCATCACGTCATCCTGCATTGCGCGGGTGAAGGGAATGCTGTCATCGTAACCGTCGATAGCACGAAAGACCACATCGCGCGCCGTTTCGGTGTCAGCACCGCAGTCGAGAAGCAGTTGCTTGAGCGAGATGCCGCGCCAGGTCGCGGTTCCCAGACTATCGCCACCGGGTAGGGTATCGATGCACATGAGGGTCGAGATCTGATCGTAGGAATCACGGTTCAAAATGTCGCGCCACCCAAGCGACATCGGAGTTTTCACCGATCCCTTGATGCGGACTTTCCACTGCTCAATGTTCAAGTCGCGCGAAGCGGACACGGCGCCGTCAGCGTAATTGACTACGTAGAATTTTGCATTTGGCGTGAAGTATGTGGTGTCGCGAGGCGGGACTGCGAACATGCGGCCGAATACTCCGCCAACGGCGTCACAGCCACCAACGCTTCCGGCTAATGCGCTAAGGCCTACTGCCTTGAGCAGGGCGCGACGATGGACTGGAAACTTATTCTGAAAATATCTCATAGAAATTGATTATACACGGTCCGCGCTCTTGACTCTTGTGAAAGAGCTTGTTATCTTGCGTTCTGTTAGTTGGGGCTGTGTTCCTGCCTGATGACCGCGCCTGACGGCGAGTCACGGTGCGGTGCCAAAGGGGAAACTACCCGGATTTATTTCGAGCAGGTCCCTTGACACGTAAGGGTGCACGTTGTATAGTGTGCGGCTCGCGTGAAGAGCGCGATTGTTCTTTGAAAACTGAATAGAGGATGTTGAGCAAAGGTGTAAGGTGTATTGAAGTGGTGGCCCTTGGTCCAAATTCTAAGAACACCTATTTGAGAGTTTGATCCTGGCTCAGAACGAACGCTGGCGGCGCGCCTAATACATGCAAGTCGAGCGAGAAGACGTAGCAATAC
>CAZJOQ010000354.1:0-2296 GCA_964547625.1 uncultured Nitrospira sp. | reverse complement strand
TCAGCAAGACCGGCTCGCCCGCACTCAAGCACGAGCGGTCGCGATGCAGGAGGCGTGGACTCGCAAGGCGCACTCCATGGACGCCGCCAAGCGAGCCGGACAGATCAAACGGGACACGATCAAATTGACCATGAGGGGACGGATCACGAAGAAACTGCTCTACGAGACGGTGTCGCAGACGCTTCGATCCGAGCTCCGTCAGATTCTCGATCGGCATCGACGGGACTGTGCCGCCATCACAGCACGCGACACACGACTCACGTGGGCCGATTGGCTCAGACAGCAGGCGCTTACCGGAGACCAGGAGGCCCTGCGTGCGTTACGCGCCCGAGAGGCCGCGCGCGGTCTCGTCGGCGACACGATTACGGCGGTTGGGAAAAGACTCCTTGTCAACGTGGTGGGCGCGAATCAGGACCACATTACGAAACAGGGCACGATCATTTATCGGGTCGGGCTCTCGGCGGTCCGCGACGACGGCACCCGCCTCCAGGTCTCGCGTGAAGTCACGAACGACGGGATTGACGCGGCGCTCCGGCTCGCGCTCCAGAAGTATGGCACCACCATCGCGGTGTCGGGGTCCGATGCCTTCAAAACTCGGGTGGCAGAGGTCGCAGCTCATGCTCGTCTTCCCATTCGCTTCGATGACCCGACATTGGAACAGCAGCGCCAACGTCACGCGCAGGACTCACGCTGGTCACCCACAGCAGAGACACCATCGACCACACCTCCGACGCAGGCCGCCCCACCACCGCTCGCCCCGCCGAGTGAGGCCGTGCTCCGTGATCTCGCGGAACAGGAACGGAAGCGGTTGCAGGTCATTCGCACGCCGACCGTCCGACGCTTCGAAGCACGAGACCAGGGCATGGTGCGGTTCGGGGCGGTGGAGAAGATTGAAAGCGGGCATTTCGCATTGGTCCATCGGCAGGACGAACTCCTCGTGCTGTCCATCGATGAGGCGACATTCACACAGTGTGCTTCATTGAAACGGGGGCACTCCGTACGGGTGTCTTCGACCGGATCTCTCACGCTGGGGAGAGGACGGCGGCGATGAGCAGCACGTACAACATACGGTGGGTCCTCACATGCGAGCCCCACAGCCGGTCACCCATCAATGCCGCGACAGTGGTGACCGGCAGGACCAAGGGCGCTGCGCGGCCTCATAGCGGTCAAAGAGGGAGCCAGTAGTATTGACTTCACGACGCGGGACACCATCGCGCAAGAATTGGCCGACGTTGAATACAATGCCGGATTTTCGCAAGGCTCTTGCGTGGAGTGGCGGTTTCCCGTTACGGTAGTCGTATGAAACCGTCAGAAGCCCTGACCCTGCACCGTGACGCCCTGCGGCACATCATCAGCCGTCATGGGCTGCTGTGTCCGCGCGTGTTCGGTTCCGTCTTAGCCGGTGTGGATACCGACGAGAGTGATTTAGATTTGCTGGTTGATCCGACCGACTCCACCACGTTGTTCACCTTGGCACGGCTTGAGCACGAGGCCCAACAACTGTTGGGTGTGCCCGTGTCTGTGCTGACCCCACACTTCTTATCGGTCAAGTTCCGGGATCGTGTGTTGCAACAGGCTGAGCCTCTATGAAGCACCCGGAACGCGTCGAAGATTATCTTGAACACATGGTGGAAGCCATTGATCGGGCGGTCAGGTACGTAGGCCCGCTCAACGATGTGGGTGCGCTCTACCAGAACCCGCAGGTTCAGGATGCGGTGGTCCGTAATATTGAAGTCATCGGAGAAGCGGCCAATCACATTCAGAGAATGGATCCCACCTTTGTAGAACAACATCCTGAATTGCCGTGGGTTGAGCTGCGGGGCATGCGCAACAAAATCACCCATGAATATTTTGATGTGGATTGGCACATCGTATGGGGTACGGTGAGAACCGACCTGCCCCTCTTACGGGAACAGATTCGCACACTCCTTATCGAACAACGCGACACCCACGATCACCAGCAGCAGAGTGAGCAAGACAGAGGGCATAGCTAGCACCACCGGCACTCTTCCAACCGGAACGAACCCGAACTGGTTGTGTGTGGCACACGTGGTCAATTTCGTCGCCCGTTGTGCTCGTTCACCTTGTTGTGAAGAGGCATTTGGGGTAAGGTACTCCCATGCTGACCGACGCCGACATTGATCGCAATCTTCGCGCGGTGACCCATGCGATCGCGCAGCAGGAGCTTGAGGGGTTAACGGTTCCCCCCGAGACCGTTGAGGACATGCGCAAGATTGCGCACGGTGACATGTCGAACGACGACCTCATTAGGAAACTCTACAGCCGTTTTCCGCAT
>CAZJOQ010000353.1:0-2309 GCA_964547625.1 uncultured Nitrospira sp. | reverse complement strand
AGCGCGAGGTGGATGTGACATTTCAGACCGACGCGAGTCATCTCGCCGGCTTGCAGATCTCTATCGGCAGCACGGTGGTCGACAGTACGGTCCGAGGCCGCTTGCGCGATTTGCAAGTGACGTTGACGCGAGAATAAGGAGTTGTCATGCAGATTAGGGCGGAAGAAATCAGTGCCATTATCAAAGAAAAGATCAAGGGCTTCGACAAGCAGGTCGACGTTAAAGAAACGGGTTCCGTCATCCAGGTCGGGGACGGGATTGCCAAGGTGTACGGCCTGGATGGTGCCATGGCCGGTGAAATGCTCGAATTTCCAGGGGGCCTCTATGGCATCGCGCTGAACCTTGAAGAAGACAACGTCGGCGCGGTGTTGATGGGCGACTCTGTCGGGGTGAAGGAAGGCGATCCTGTCAAGCGCACCGGCCGCATCGCGGAAATTCCGGTGGGTGAGGCGTTGGTCGGTCGTGTGGTGAATGCGATCGGCCAGCCGATCGACGGGAAGGGAGCCATCAAGTCCTCGCTTTCTTCGCGCATCGAAATGGTCGCCCCTGGGGTCAATACCCGCCAATCGGTTCGGGAACCGTTGCAGACCGGCATCAAGGCCATCGATGCCATGATCCCCATCGGTCGTGGCCAACGTGAATTGATCATCGGCGATCGTCAGACAGGTAAAACCGCAATCGCCGTCGATACGATTATCAATCAAAAAGGACTCGGCGTATTTTGTATCTATGTCGCCATCGGCCAAAAGCGTTCGACCGTTGCGCGCGTCGTGAAGACCCTTGAAGAGAGTCATGCGATGGAATACAGCGTGGTCGTATCGGCGAGTGCCAGCGATCCTGCCCCGATGCAGTTCCTGGCGCCGTTCTCGGGTGCAGCAATCGGCGAGTATTTCCGAGATAACGGCAAGCACGCATTGATTGTCTATGACGATTTGTCCAAGCACGCGGTTGCCTATCGTGAGTTATCCTTGTTGCTCCGCAGACCACCAGGCCGAGAAGCCTATCCAGGCGATGTGTTTTATCTGCATTCTCGCTTGTTGGAGCGCGCGGCAAAATTAAGTGACAAGCTCGGCGGCGGGAGCCTCACCGCGTTGCCGATTATCGAAACCCAGGCCGGTGACGTCTCAGCCTACATTCCAACCAACGTGATTTCGATCACTGATGGCCAGATTTATCTCGGCAGCGACCTCTTTTATTCCGGGATTCGTCCAGCCATCAACGTCGGTCTGTCGGTCTCACGTGTCGGCGGATCCGCGCAGATTAAGACCATGAAGCAGGTGGCTGGTACGCTCCGGCTCGATCTCGCTCAATATCGAGAGATGGCGGCCTTTTCCCAGTTCGGCAGCGAACTGGACAAGGCCACCCAGATGCAGCTGGCACGCGGCGTTCGTATGGTCGAATTGCTCAAGCAGGGCCAATACAAGCCGATGCCGGTGGCTGATCAGGTGCTGTCGATCTATGCCGGTGTGAATGGGTTTCTGGACGATGTTCCGGTCGACAAAGTGCAGCAGTTCGAAGCGGACTTCTTGCATCATGTTCAACAGAACCATCCCGACCTCAAGAAAGAAGTGGCCAGTATCGGCAAGATCGACGACAAGGTCGGCGGCCGCTTGAAAGACATTCTCTCGACCTTCAAACAAAAGATGGGGTACGGGGGGAAAGCGTAAGCACAGGATCGAGGACTCAGGACTGAGACGGAAGGCAGGGAGCCGGAGGCAACCTCAGTCCTCAACACTCAGTTCACAGTCCTAAGAGAATACAATGCCAAGTCTTCAATCGTTACGCCGCAAGATTGCGGCGTTCAAAAATACGCAAAAAATCACCAAGGCCATGAAGATGGTCGCTGCGGCGAAGCTGAAACGGTCTCAGGACCGCATTCTGGCTGCTCGTCCCTATGCGCATAAGATGCGTGGGGTGTTGAGCAACCTGAGTCAGCGTGTGAACCGCTCCTCTCATCCTCTGTTGCAGAAGCGCGAGGGCAAAAAAGTCGAAGTGCTCGTCGTCACAAGCGACCGAGGGTTATGCGGCGGCTTTAACGGCAACATTGTCCGCAAGAGCTCGGAGTTCGTCCGGCAATGTGAGGCACGCGGTCTACAGGTCAACTTGAGCATCGTCGGCCGTAAAGGCCGCGACTATTTTCGCCGCCGGGCTTGGCCCATTCGCCAAGAATGGACCGGCATTTTCGATAAACTCAGTTTTGAACATGCACTCGATATCGGAGCCGATCTTACGGATAACTTCGTGAAAGGCACGTTCGACGAATTGTATGTCGTCTACAACGAGTTCAAGTCCGCCATTCAGCAGCGGGT
>CAZJOQ010000352.1:0-2321 GCA_964547625.1 uncultured Nitrospira sp. | reverse complement strand
GAGATCATGCTTGTATCTTCGCCAGGGCGTCTTCGAGAGCAGGGGTATGGAGGCTCATCGTCATCGCCCCACTCAATTGGAGCACCTCGAGGACTTGGTCGTTCCCTCCACAGAGAGCCATTCGTCCTCCGTTTCGGGTCATTGCCATCGCGGTTTTCAGGATCACCCGCAGACCGATCGATGAAATGTACTCGATGCATGAGAGGTCGAGCACGATCTTCTTTTCCCCGCGCTCGATGTGGCCGGTGAGGACCGTCTCGACTTCGGGGGCCCTGTTCGTGTCGAGCCCGCCTTGCGGTGTAACGATCACAACAGGCCCGCTGGTGTACGATTCAACACTCATGGACGTACTGGTGTGAGACAGCGCGCGTTGTGTCTCATGGGCATCCTTCGTATTTCTACACGACCACCTGTTCCGCGCAGCCTGAAGAGCATCGGAGCCTTGTTGGGAGGCGTATTGTAGGAGGGTGGTGGGGGAGGCGCAAGGGCTTTGCGGTGTTGGTCGCCATATTGCTTCCTCCTTGTGTGACCTCACGATAAGTCTTTCACGGGAGGAGGAGAGGTACCACGCTGGTTACGGAGAAAACAGCAGGCAGAGGACGGACCTCGCCGGCCTTGTTTCGTGCGCGGCATCATACCTGTCCGCTATTCATGATTAAGCATGCCGCATGAATCTGATTGGATTCACCTGAATCGAATTCGATTCATCCGGATTCGATACAAGTGGATCAGAGACTGTCAGATGGAACTATACCAGTTCGCAGAAATCGCCGATTTTCACTGCATTGTAAATGATAGTGACAATCGTAACTCTGGAAGCCGATGAAAGCATGGAATTTGCTTAAACACGGGACAACATGTCCCAGGTCGGGATCAGACTGGATTCGCCCTATCCAGCAGCCTATCTCCTTGTGAAGTCCAGGCCTGGGCTGGCGAGTCCGGCGGTGATCTTATAGTGGCGCCGCCGGGTATCGTCCGAAAGGTGGCTAAGGAAACGCATGACGGAAAGAGGATGAACTGAGTTTTGTCGTATGGAGTCCACGCAGGGCATCTCAATGGAAAGGAGTGTTTCCTTGGCCATCACAATCACAATAGTGCCCCTAACGAGCAAAACTGGAAAAAGGGATGAGGTTGCATGAAGGTAAAAGGGTTTATCATGGAAGACGATTATGGAAAGGAGTTCGTGGTGGTATGCGAAAAGCCGTATAGGCAGCCAGGGAAAGTCTTCGCTCTCAGGGGTTGGCAACGACGGCGGATGGTTCCGCTGCAATGTACAGGAAAAGAGCTTCGCCAAATCACCGGGGGAGTGCTGATGACACTCGGTGACTTGTTTCAAGGCCTCCGCGGTGTGTGAGGATTCACGAGAAGAGCCCTTCCCCATTCTGGCTTGGTAAGGGGAGGCATCATGAGCTGGCCCGGATTCCAGCGGGCTCAGATACCTGAGGTTCTGATGCAGCCTCGGTAAATACCTCCAACGTATGCCCCATGCATTCTTGTGTCTAGAGCGGGGTTCGTGATTCCTGACACTTCATCCCGCGAATCATCTGAGACGAACGAGCCGAGAGTGACCGCGTAACCCATCACCATCGCCGCTCAGCACGAGAGTCCCCTTCTGTGCTCTGCTGACCTCTCCTGACCCCACGGGTACTTTTCGTGAACGCCGTCCGCCTCAGTAGGGTCGGAACCATGTTGAGCTGCCGCGACACGAGGCGATGCATGAACGCACCGTGGCTGACCGTTCATGAACTGGCCGAGGCCCTCAAAGTGAGCGTCAAGACCATTCAATTGCGGAGCGAGACTTGACGCAGGCCGCTCAAAAGGTTCACCAATACCCCCGGGAGAACACGCCGGGAACACCGGCGGAGACATGTGGAAGGTACCAACCCCATAGTCGTTGAAAAATCATACGTGCCCGTAGCTCAGTCGGATAGAGTATCAGCCTTCTAAGCGGTTCAGAGCCCTCTCCCTATCTCCTTGTTCAACCTGTGAAATCGTACTCCAGGAGCGGCGTGTGGCTATGTTTGAGTTCAGTTGTGCTCGGTCCAATTGAGGGGAAATAGGTCTAATTGTGCTGTGGCATTAACACTCAGGTAACACGTAGGGTTTCTATTTAGAACAATTAGATCTTCGCGACGCTTCCTTTACCGTCTGCGGATGCGCTCGGTTCGCCGTTCCCTGGTGCGGGTGCTCTTGGCGTGATGTGCGAAGTCCGCCTTACGCCAGGACCACTTCCTGGAGCGGTTCGTTTTTCCGGCGTCGTGAGACCTGCACCGTCACTTTGCGATCCAGTTTGTTGAGGAAGGCCATCAGCCGGGCTTCGG
>CAZJOQ010000351.1:0-2356 GCA_964547625.1 uncultured Nitrospira sp. | reverse complement strand
GTCGAGCGGATTGTGATTTAACGGCAGGCGATGCGGGGATCAGCCGTGATGATGAGGCACCACTTTGCAAGACGGGGTCCTCAGCATTGATCCTGATTCCCCGCCTGGTCCACAACCTACCGTGTATGCGACGGCAGTCGGCCAACTGCGGAGGTTCGGCGGCGAGATCGCACCGCCATAGAACGGTCATTAGCCCTGTCGCATTAACGTCCAAGCTCACCGGCAGCAATGGAGCGCAGCGGAATTGCCGTCCGGTGCAGCGCCTTGTTAGCCGGTTGTATCGTGCAAGAGTAGGTGTTGGCCACCAAGATCATGATCCGGCCACTGGGAAACGCACGGTAGTGACTTTTGCCTTAAAGAACGCAAAGTACTCGTCCGTGCCAAACATGTTGCCTGCCTCTACATTGAAGGGAATGCGAAAGCCCTGCACTTCTCGAAAATCTGACAGATGGCCGCCAAAGGGTTGCAACCGATAGGTTGTATCGGGATTCGCATCGCTCCATCGCATGAAGTGAACCATCACAGGACGGCCTTCTGCATCTACCTTCACGTCAACCGCCTGCGATAGCCCGTTGTGAGTCACGGTCACGCGTGCGAAGTCCTGACCAGGCGATTCCCACACAACACCTGCCCTTGGAAGCAAGGCGGCTGGTGTCCAAAACACCGCCTCGGCGACATAACGGCCATATGCAGCCCGTGAATGATTTGTATCACCACCCATGCGGGCCACCGGTATCAGGCCCAGTACCCGAAAGCGCGTCCAGCTCCCGGTGTCAGAGCCAGACACTGACACGGGGCCAGGCATCGTGAGCTGCCAGACGAAACCCGTCGGTGCAGCCAGAATCTGCCTGGCATCCATCGGCTGATAGTTTGGGTTGTCCCGCGTGCTCAGACTAAATTCACCACCCATGTCGATCTCGGCCACGGTCAGCAAAGGCGTGCCGGGCTTGATGGAAAAGTTAAAGAATCGCCGCGCCGGTTCAGGCAAATCGGCAACCATGATCGGGTCATACATCGCTGGGTTTGTCGGCTGCAACGCAGCCAATCGCGCCCATTCCATCTGGTCAGCACGCTCATCCCACAGTCGAAGTGCAACGAGGGAGAGAACGAACAAACCCAGTATTACCAAGAGCGAATACACGACCTTCTTCCTCATAGGCGGCGCATCTAGAGTCATTCGATTGTTTCCGGCTAACAATGTTTATTCGAATCCGCGTAAGAGCTGGATCCGACCATTTCTGTCCGTATAACACGCCACTACGGTTCGTGAGCAATACGCCATAATCGACGCTTGTTCGATGAGTTGCGACTGGGGGTGCTGTCATAATTAGGACACTTCACCACAAGTCATGACAGCTTGCCTGTTGCAATAGACGTAACTCGAAGGTCAAATTAGGATCGTTGGAAAGGCAAATGAGGACACAGGAGTGGGCACGAGAAGACAAGAGGGCAGTAGCGTGCTAGACGGGGGAAAAGTGGCGAACAATGACCTGGGAAATGTTCTGAAAATCGCGGTCTGAGGTGAGGATCGGAAGCCCGTGCTGCATGGCGCTGGCAGCAATCCAGATATCGTTGGCGGCAACCGGGGTGCCGGCCCTTTTCAACGCCACGCGAATGGTCGCGTACCGTTCCGAGGTCTCTTCGTCCACGATCAGCACGCTGACGCGCGCGGATTCTAGAAACATTCGTAACTCGCGCTCATTGCTTTCGCGTTTACTCCCCTGGAGAAAGCCCGCGCGAAGCTCTCCGAGGACAATCGGACTGAGCCATATCTCTTCGGCTTGCGGAAGGATCTCAAGCACCTCGGGGTGTCTTTTCTTGAACGCGATATAGGCGGAGCTATCCAGAAGCAACCGAGTCATTTCCAGAGCTCTGGATCAATCGTGCGTTGCTCGGCAATGAGGGTCTCGAAGGCGGCGGCCTCTTCCTTCGTCCAGGTTCCGGCGAGATCATCCAAATCATGATAGCGGACCGGCGATTTCTTTTTTCCCTTGCCCCCAACCGATTCTTCCAACAACTCGATGACTGCCTTATTCACGCTCGTCTTCTTCTGTTTGGCTCGCTGTTGAACCGTACGGGCAACGTCGGGTGGAAGGTTCCGTAACGTAATCGCTTTCATGGCGTCGTGCCTCCATGCATCATAGATGCCTCACAGTGATGCACAGTATACCGCAGCGAATCTTGCTCGTCAAAACACGTGGGGCCGCGGGGGCTGTTCTCATGAGGCTATACAGGGTTGAGATCAGGACGCGTCATACCAGATTAGGGCAGATTGCTTGTGACATGACATTAGACTGATCGGTCAACTGAGGCCGTTTAGGCAGATAAATAGGACAGGCTACATTTTGTCCTCTAG
>CAZJOQ010000350.1:0-2369 GCA_964547625.1 uncultured Nitrospira sp. | reverse complement strand
ACTAGAGTCAGGCTACTATATGTCTATGAGAATAAGGTTAGAGGGGCATTAAACCTAACTCAGACTGTCGCCTTCTGCAACAAAGGTTTGGTGGCTCCTGTCGCAAAGGGCGACCATTGTCGATCGTTGCTCTTATTGTTCCGCAGAACCAGTGAATTTCCAAGGCTGAATGGTAGGTTCTCTTGAACCCCCCACGGTTCCATCCTTGCAGCCTTTAGGGACGGGTTGGTCAAAGAGCTGGCCTATTTGTGTGCAGAGATGATGGGTATTGCTTCGACAATGAATAGGGAGGCTTAGCAACAGACATGAAATCGCGCTGGTGCATGGCGGTCTTTGTCCTGTGGGTCATCACAATCGCTGTTCTGGGGTGGCTCTTCATCAAGGGATTGACGGTGGAGGGCAGTGACGGGCGTATGGAAATACTGCTGACAGCTACTGAACGCGATCAGATCTTGGCGGAAATGAGGCAGCTTTTGAAAGCAATAGACGGTGTCATCAGAGAATTAGGAGAACCGAGTCCTGATCTGAAAGCGATGGAAGCGGCAGCCAGAGGGGCGGGGATGAATATGGCTGCGGACGTTGAGCCGGCCATCATGGCCAAGCTGCCGCTGCCGTTCAAGCAGATGGGCATATCGATCCACAAAGATATGGATTCCTTGGCCGATGCGATCGCGCAACACGAGACACCGCAACAACTGTTGAAGCGCTTATCAAGCATGACCGCCCGCTGCACGGCTTGTCATGACATGTACAGGTTCAGCGCGAACTGATGGCAGCAATGCTTAGCAACCAGCAATAGTAAGGACAGAAACAGCATCGGATCACGCGCGAATCTATCGGCAGCAGGCTTTCTGGAAGTCGAGCAGCTGAGAGAAAGAGAGGGAGATTATGGCATGAGTCGCGATCATCGGCGCATCGATCGTCGGTTTGCCTGCTGCCTATGAGGCGCGGATGCTGTTGGACAAGAAACATCAGGTCACCGTCATTTCAAACGTCGGATCGTTTCACTTTGTGCCGTCGAATCCCTGGGTCGTGGTCGGCTGGCGCACCCGCAAGGACATCAGTTGTGAGTTAGGCCCTGTGTTGGCAAAGAACGACATCGAATTCGTTCACGTCAACGGCGGATCGGATCGAGCCGGAACAGAACCGAGTCGTCACGGCGAAGGGGGAAGTGCCGTATGACTATCTCATCATCGCCACGGGGCCAAAGCTGAACTTTTCCGCTGTGCCGGGTCTCGGTCCCAGCGGGTATACGCAGTCGGTGTGCAATGTGGATCACGCCGAACAGGCGTGGGGCGCATACCAGAGCTTCTTGAAGGACCCAGGCCCGATCGTCGTCGGCGCGGCGTAAGGCGCTTCCTGTTTTGGCCCGGCGTATCAGATGGCGTTCATCCTGGATGCGGATTTGCGGAAGAAAACACTCCGCAAGAAGGTTCCGATCTATTTTGTTACGCCGGAGCCGTACATTGGCCATATGGGTCTCGCCGGTGTGGGGAAATCACGGCGATTGATGGAGGACGTGTTCGCCGAACACTCGATCAAACCGATCCACAACACAGCAATCAAAGAAGTTCAGCCCGGGAAGATGCTGTTGGAAGATGGTCAGGAGATCCCCTTCCGTTACTCGATGATGATTCCACCGTTTGCCGGAGTCGACGCCGTGGCAGGAACAACCGGCCTGTGCAACCCCAAAGGCTTCGTCAACATTGATGCATACCAGGCGAATCCACGGTATAAGAATATCTATGCGGTCGGAGTGTGTGTCGCCATTCCACCGGTCGAACAAACGCCGGTCCCGATCGGTGCGCCCAAAACCGGATCCATGATCGAATCCATGGTGTCGGCGGCCGTCCACAATATCAAGGCCGATATCGAGAGCAATGCAAAAATGGAAACCGCCACCTGGAAGGCCATCTGTCTCGCGGACATGGGAGACACGGGGATGGTCTTCGTGGTGCTGCCGCAAATGGCCCCGCGCAACGTCACGTGGGCGAGGAAGGGCAAATGGGTGCATCTCGCCAAGATCGCCCTCGAAAAGTATTTCCTGATGAAAAGGAAGAAGGGCGTGAGTGAGCCGTTCTTCGAAAAGGCGATTCTCCACGGCATGGGGATCACCAAGCGCGAAAAAACCCTGTAGAGCGTTCAGATCCATGACCTCAACTCGACAGCTCCGCCTCGTCATTGTCGGCGGAGTCGCGGGCGGACCAAGCGCGGCGGCCAGAGCACGACGACTCGATGAGTCGGCCCACATCGTACTGTTCGAGCGTGGATCGCACGCCAGCTTCGCCAACTGCGGCCTGCCATACTACCTGGGCGGCGAAATCTCGGATCGCAATGATCTCTTGGTGGCCGATCCTGAAACGCTTAAA
>CAZJOQ010000349.1:0-2394 GCA_964547625.1 uncultured Nitrospira sp. | reverse complement strand
CTAGGATGAACGAACGCTGACAATCAATCGCAACATGGCGGAGCATGACCGAACGCTGGTGATTGCCGGCGGCTGGGTGTTGGATCCTGGCCGGTGGAATGGGGAAGCGGACCTGTGGATTCAGGCGGGCCGGATTCTCGCCGTTGTGCCCCCGGATGCGCCCCTTCCGGAACATGCCGACTGTGTAGATGCGACAGGGTTGATCGTGACGCCGGGCTTTGTTGATCTGCACGTCCACCTGCGGGAGCCAGGCTTCGAATACAAGGAAACGATTGCCACCGGCTCCGCAGCGGCTGTGGCGGGAGGATTCACGACGATCTGTTGTATGCCGAATACCAGTCCGGTGAACGACTCGACTCAGGTCACGAAATGGATCACGGATCGAGCGAAAGCAACCGGCGTGGCGAATATCTACCCCATCGGCGCCATCACGAAGGGTACCAATGGGCGTGAGCTGAATGATTTTCTCGCCATGAAGGAAGCTGGTTGCGTGGCCGTGTCCGACGATGGCAAGCCGGTGATGAATGATGATGTGATGCGGCGGGCCATGCAACTGGCCGCCGAGGTTGTGTTGCCCGTGATCGACCATTGTGAGGATCTCACGATATCCGGTTGCGGATGCCTGAACGAAGGGCCCATCTCGAAAGCCTTGGGCCTTCGACCGATGCCGGCTCTGGCGGAAGAGCGGATGGTGAAGCGCGATATCAGGCTGGCACGTGAAACAGGAGCCATGCTGCACATCGCACATGTCAGTACTAAGGGGACCGTTGAAGCGGTCAGGCGGGCGAAGGCAGAGGGCGTACGAGTGACCGCCGAGGTCTGTCCCCATCATTTTGCACTCACGGAAGAGGCGGTGCTTGAGCGTAAGGCGGATGCCAAAATGAACCCACCGCTGCGTGGCGAACGGGATCGAGTTGCGCTCATTGAAGGACTGGCGGATGGCACGATTGACGCGATCGCGACGGACCATGCGCCTCACGCCGAATATGAAAAGCAGCGGGGAATGGATCGAGCCCCATTCGGCGTCGTAGGACTGGAAACGGCACTTGGTATCTCGCTTCGCCTCGTTGAGCAGGGGGCCTTGCCTCTCAGTCACCTGATCGAAAAATTGTCCTCAGCGCCGGCACGAGTGATGGGGCTGGCACATGGGACCTTGGCGATCGGGGCACAGGCGGATGTCGCCTTGATTGACCCCCGCCGGGAATGGAGTGTCGATCCGGACCAGTTCTATTCGAAAAGTCGCAATACCCCTTTTCTCGGATGGAGGTTGAAGGGCCAAGTCGTTCGAACGCTGGTGAAGGGGGTGACGGTCTTTGATCGGATATCGCCGTCGTAATGAAGGCCATGCGCACCGTCGGATTCCTACATCAAAAAGGAGGAACAGGCAAGACGACGCTGGCAATCGGAGCGGCGATGGCCTTGGCTGAGACCGGAGCGCGGGTGCTACTACTCGATGCCGATCCACAGGGCACGGCGAGTGAATGGGTACATCGCTGGGGTGATCACTGGAAGGTGGTGGGTCGGTCACAAGTGCAACCCATCATACACACGCAAATCTCTCGGTTTGCCCCGTCCTTCGATTGGATGATCGTCGATGGGTCGCCGACGCTCTCGGAGATGACGGTCAGTATTCTTCGGGCGGCCGATCGGGTGTTCGTCCCGGTCCGTCCATCTTTTCCGGATATTTGGGCGCTAGAGGGGCTAGCCGCCTTGCGCACGGCTCTCAGGGCCGAGGGGCTTAATCCGGCTATGCGGGTATTGTGGAGTCAAGTCGTTGAGTGGCCGACGCCAACCATGCGGGCTGCCGTCGAAACCAAAGGCTTCACTATTCTACCGGCTGTCATTCGATGGGATGCGGTGTGGTCGCACCTGATGGAAGGTCACGCGCTCGCGACCGGTGCGGGTGACTGTCTGGTGCAGCTCATGAAGGAGTCGTGGGAATGAGCCTGCATGTGATTCCGGCGTTGCCAGACGACGTACGCCCGTTGGATCACGCACGAGCGGCGCTCCGCGCCAAGCGGCCGACCGGCAGGCTCACTCCGCAGCACCTGATATGGCCGCTATTTGTGCAGGAGGGTGTCGATCTCGTCACACCGATTGCTTCCATGCCGGGTTGTGCGCGAGTTTCGATCGACCGGGCCATCGAGCAGGCCGCGGAAGCTGTTTGCGCCGGCCTTGCCGGCATTGCGCTATTTCCGGTTGTGCCGGAGCATCTCAAGGACTCGCGAGGCCGGGAGAGTGCCAACCGGGACGGGCTGATGCCGAGAGCGATTCGTGCATTGAAGGCCGCCGCCCCGGACCTTCTGATCCTCAGCGATGTCGCGCTCGATCCCTATTCATCGGATGGGCATGACGGCGTGGTGATCAATGGACGGATCGACAACGATGCGACGC
>CAZJOQ010000348.1:0-2432 GCA_964547625.1 uncultured Nitrospira sp. | reverse complement strand
CTTTTTCCGTGTCTCCTCCGATCCACTCCGTTCTACAGTTCTGCCCGTTGCTAGCCGATAGAGAAGGCGGAAGCCGGTCACAACTGAAGGGCCCCCTCATGCCATCGGCTCACGAACTGGTTCAGTCCTGCACCTCCATCTTCACATTGCCGGAGATTTACTTTCGTGTGCGGGATGTGGTGGACGATTCCGATTCGACCATGGACGATCTCGCCGCCGTCCTCAAGCTGGATCCGGCCATTTCGGCGAGGTTGCTCCGCATCGTCAATAGTCCTATGTATGGGTTTCCCCAACAGATCGATACCATCACTCACGCCGTCAATCTCCTTGGCACACAGGCTGTCAGCGACCTTGTGACCTCGACCACCATCGGTCGGACTTTTTCCGGGATGCCGGTTCAACTCATGGACGTCCCCCGGTTCTGGCGCAAGAGCGTGTTCTGTGCCCTGCTCGCCGGAAAGATTGCCAAGTCTTGTGACATCGACGACAGCGAACGCTTCTTCATCGAAGGCTTGTTGCGCGACATCGGCCACTTCGTCCTGTATCAGACCGTCCCGCAGAGGGCCCAATCTGCCCTCATCGAGGCGGACTACCTCGACAACTCACTCGCCGAGGTGGAGCAGTCCAACATCGGATGCGATTTCGCTGAAGTGGGCGCCGAACTCATTCACTCATGGGGCATGCCTGCACAGATTGAGCAGGCCGTCCGTTACCAACTCAGTCCAAGTGAGGCTGGCGATGGCGCCCTCCATGCGTCCATTGTTCATTTGGCCGGCGTCATCGTCGATCACGAAGAACTTGAGCCGAACCGCCGCTATGAGATCGTGCCGTTTGACCCCTTCGCCATCACCACCACGCAGTTTAAGACACCCAGCCTCTCGGCGCTGCTTATCGAGACCCATGCGCAACTACAAGATACCCTCGCGCTGATCCACCCTCCCGGCATGGCCGCATAGCAGCTCTGGTATTCCTGGTCCGTGGGACCATCCCCCAGCTTCTCCATCTTGCCGACAGAATCACTCAGTTACAGGAAACACCAAGAGTTCTCATGCAACGGAGAACATGATCGCGTCGACGGAAGCAAGTATTTCGTGCGACAGGTCAAAGATCTCACCAACAAAATGTCGATCTTCTCACCGCGAAAGAGTCTGTGTTTCCCGACCTCTGAGATGCGAGGTTCCACGCCCAATTCGACAAACAGCTGCGTCACGGCCGGTTCGCTGGGCCCACTCCGTATGAGGGGAGTGCTTGGCTCGCGGCGACAACGAATGAATGCACGGGTTCTCTCTCTTGTGTAGCCGTGTTCAGCTGCTGAGTAACGATCCGATACTTGCAGGATATCGCGAATCGGCTACACTGAAAGGAGGGGAGATCTGCACATTTCATCTGAAGGCCCAAACGGTTCTGGTCATTCGTGCCTGATAAAGTAAAGGGCGGGCGTCTACCTCTGGACAGATAACTGGGAGAATTCTGCACCATGCCGTTGGCGAGCGAACTGGTCCAGTCTTGTATCTCTATCTTCACATTGCCGGAGCTGTACTCCCGTGTGCGGGATGTGGTAGATGATCCCAATGTAACTATGGAGGATCTCGCCAATGCTTTCAAGCTGGATCCGGCCGCTTCCGTGAGGCTGCTCCACATCGCTAATAGCTCGCAGTATGGAGCCCCCAAACAGATTGATACCATTACCCGCGCCGTCAATCTGATCGGCGTCCAGGCCGTCACGGACCTCGTCGCTGCGACCACCGTTGGCCGGACTTTTTCCGGGATGCCAGATCACCTCATGGATGCGCTCAAGTTCTGGCGCAAGAGTCTATTCTGTGGGTTGGTCGCCGAGAAGATGGCGAAGTCGTGTGGCATCGACAACAGTGAGCGATTTTTCGTCGAAGGCCTGCTGCGCGACATCGGCCACTTCGTCTTCTACCAGACCGTCCCGCAGCGGGCCCAGTCCGCTCTGATTGAAGCAGGGTACCTCGAAGCTTCGCTGGCTGAGGTGGAGCAGTCAAACATTGGCTGCGACTTCGCCGAAGTCGGCGCTGAACTGATCTGGTCATGGAACATGCCGGTCCACATCGAACAGGCCGTCCGTTGCCAACTGAGTCCGAAAGATGCCGGTGAATTCGCCCTCGATGCGTCTATTGTTCATTTGTCAGGTGTCGTCGCAGACAATGAAGAACTGGAGCCGAACCGGCGCCGTGAGGTCTTGCCCTTCCACCCCTCCGCTGTCGCTGTCACACAGTTCGAGCCTGCCAACCTTCCGGCGTTGGTCGAAGAGGTTCGGGCTCAACTTCAGCGCACCGTGGAACTCGTAGACCCCCAGGCCATGGCCGCGTAGTCCCTCAGGAAATTGAAAAAGCGCAAAGTGGGCTGGTAAGAAATTCCGGTTCTGTGTATTATTCACTTCTCCGATGTGAAGCCCACGAAACTGCTAG
>CAZJOQ010000347.1:0-2441 GCA_964547625.1 uncultured Nitrospira sp. | reverse complement strand
GGACGTATGAGGCCACGGCGAAAAAGATCAACAACGCCGTCGCGAGACCGGCCCATAGTAGATCCCGCACGGTCATCGGGGACGCCGGTTCTCGCGATGATTGGACGGCAGGAAGAGCACTGAGCGCTTCCCGTATCGTTTCCGTCTGTTCTTCAGCTAAGAGGTGCCGCGGTTTTCCAGCCGCCTTGGCCTCATTGTCGGTCACGACGAACAGCACTTCTTCCGACGTCAACACATAGGCGGTTTGTTCGTGGTCCTCGACCCTGAGGCTCTCGATGACGGAAGGTGTCGCCCGAGTCAGACGATCGAGGCGTTTTTCGATCGCTGCTGCCCGGGAGGTTGTATCGATGTTGGCCAGTCCCGTCTGAAGGGTGAACAAGGTCTCACCATGGAAACGGACCGGAACGCCTGCACCGGATGGCGATGGCTCAGCAAAGACGGGGATAGCGGTGAGCCAGGCGATGACGATGCTATAAAGTGCGAGCCTTACCCTAAGAGATGTGGCGCTGTGGGGACTGTGTTTGCTCAATTGTTCAAGATCCATTTGCAGTTCGTATTCCTGACTTCAGAAGAAATACGGAGGTTATTGTGCCACGCTGTTACGGTTTACGCTAGTGACAATCCAGTTATGGTCACCCCGAACTCATCAACGGTGATTTGTTGCCTAAAAAATAAGGCAGAGGCATAATGCCGGGGCAGGTGCAGTCCTCCTCATTGGGAAGAAGAGCCGTCCATGGAGTTTTTGAGCGTCGAGCTCGTGTTAGGTCTGACAGGATTGGTCATCCTGGTCGGCTTGGCGGGTGAGTTGGCCTTCAAACGGACGGGCATTCCCAGCGTGCTGTTTCTGATGGGATTCGGGATTCTGCTCGGACCTGTGTTTCATGTGGCTGAACCCACCGCCGTCATGAAGCTCGCTCCGTACTTCGGCACCCTCGCGCTGCTCATCATTCTCTTCGACGGCGGGATCAATCTCCACATTATGAAAGTCGTCAGGGAAACACCGATGGCTTTGCTGTATTCCGTGATGGTCTTCGGCATGACCATTCTCACGATTATGGGGTTTTATGTGTGGATCACCCATGCGTCGTGGTTGCACGGATTGCTTCTGGGCACCATCTTGGGGGGCACCGCGGCCGCCATCATTATTCCTGTGACGTCGCATATGTCTTCACTCCGCGATTCGACGAAAGTGATGTTGAGCCTTGATTCAGCCATCTCGGAAGTCTTTGTCGTGGTCCTCGCGCTGGCCCTGATGGGGACGATGAAAGATCCGGACGGCGGAGGACATTTTATCCGCGAGGTATTTCATGCCTTTTGGGATGCGATCATGCTTGCGCTCCTGGCCGGAGCGCTGTGGGCGCGGCTGTTGGCATGGCTCGGAGGGCAATCGCTGTCGTACATGCTCACGATGGCGGCGATTCTGGTGTTGTACTATGTGGCGGAACTGATCGGAGCCAATGGAGCCATTACGATTCTCCTGTTCGGGCTCGTCCTCAGCAACATGGAGTTTCTCGTTGGGCACATGGTGCGGCCTATCCGCATGTTGATCGGGTACGAGTTGGACCAGGCGAAATTCGTCTTGAGTGAGTTCATGAAGCGGATGCACGAAGAACTGTCGTTTCTCGTGCGAACCTTCTTTTATGTGCTGCTGGGGTTGATCCTGGATTTTTCATCCTTAACGGTCGAGATTGCGTTGATGAGCTTGGCGTTGTTCTGTATCGTCGTGCTCGTGCGGGCAGCCGTGACTGAGGGACTGTCGCGAGTCATCGACTCATGGAGTATGAGCGAGCGTTTGGTGATCGCCGCGATGTTCCCGCGTGGTGTGGCGACTGCGGTCATGGCGTTTCTTCCGATCTCAACCGGAATCCCTGGCACGGAATTGTTCCCGATCTATGCGCTGACTGTGATCGTCTTGTGCGTGCTCGGCATGACGCTGGTGTTGACGCTGTATCAACGAAGGCATCCTTCGAGTTCTACTGACTCGGTGACAGAACCATCTGTGTCGTGAGCACGTTTCAAGTCACGGCCCGTCTGATTGACTCTCCTTGATATGTCGCTGATTGAAACGATCACCATTTTGGTCTGCCTCTCAGCGGTATTCAGCTATCTGAACCATCGGTATATCAAGTTGCCGGTCACGATCGGGCTCATGGCCATCGCGCTGGTGATGTCGCTTGTCCTCTTGCTGCTCGGGAAACTCGGTTACGGAATCCAGGCGGAAGCCGAGAGCTTCATCCGTAGCATCGATTTTGACGAAACGCTTCTGCATGGCATGCTCAGCTTCCTGCTCTTTGCCGGCGCGCTGCATGTCAATCTAGACGATCTGTTGGAGCAGAAATGGTTCATTGGGACCTTGGCATTCCTGGGCGTCATGGTATCAGCCAGCATCGTCGGAGCGCTCACGTATCTGCTCTTGGGATGGATCGGTCTGTCGGTTCCGT
>CAZJOQ010000346.1:0-2488 GCA_964547625.1 uncultured Nitrospira sp. | reverse complement strand
GCTAGGTTTAAATAACTCGTTTCTCATTTCCCTTCTCCCTTCGAAAAACTTCATCCTGGTTGTGTCTTTCGATATGCCTATGATACGGTCAAATTGTCCCATTAAGATGAGCCGATACCACGGAATTACAAGTCCATCGTGCAAAACCCCTCAGGCTTCAGATCCTCATTAACAACCCACAGGCGACTCCAAGCCTGCTGGGTTTGGCTATTCATACTCACGTTCGCCTTGTCTTCCAACGGTTTTTCACAAGTCTCGGCAGCCCAACCCGCCAAAGTAGCACTCGATTTCAACGAGGTCGATATCCCCGTCTTCGTACGCTTTATTAGCGAGCTTACCGGGAAAAATTTCGTCCTGGATGAAACAATTAAAAAACAAGGGGGTAAGCTCTCGGTCTTCTCTCCAACCAAAGTTTCACCCGAACAAGCGTTCACCATGTTCGTGGCTGCATTAGAAGCCGCTCGGATGGCGGTGGTCCCAAAGGGGGGAAACCTCTACCAAGTTGTGCCGATGGGTGATCTTCCGCCGGAACGTGGCGTATTTGTCTACAAACTCAAACACGCCAATGCGACGGATCTGGCCGCCGTATTGACCAATCTGGTGGCCCGTTCACAAACCGTGGCTCAAGTAACCCCTGGGGTTCGACCTCCGATCAGACCACTGACCGAATTTGAAGCGCCCGTCCAGGTATTTGCCGATAAGGCAACCAACTCCATCGTCATCAGTTCGACCAAAGTTGCCTGGAACCAGCTCCGGTCAGTAATTCATGATCTAGATATCCGGCGCAAGCAGGTGTTTGTGGAAGCCGTCATCCTGGAAGTTCAAGTCGACCGGCTGCGACAAATCGGCACCGATCCAACTCAGGTTCTTGGTGCAGGTAAATCTGGATTTTTGCAGGGCATCGGCGGATTCAATAGAGCGCCGGAAGATCTCGCCACTGTAGCGCAGGCGATCAGTGGCGTCGCTGCGGGCGGAGCAACAGGTGGGGCCGTCACCGTCTTGAACACAGTGAATGTCCGTGCCTTTATGAACTTGCTGATGAACCTCACCGATACGAACGTCCTTTCTACGCCTCAGGTCCTCGCTGCAGACAATCAAAAAGCCAAGATCGTCGTGGGTGAAAATCGACCGTTCCCAACGGGACAAGCCCAGGGGATCACTGGTGGAACGCTGGTCACGATCGAACGGAAAGACGTTGGAGTCACATTAGAGTTAACCCCCCAGGTCCTGGAAGATGACTTGATTCGCCTCGAGATCAAGCAAGAGATTACAGCGATTGCAGAAAATGTCGCTCAAACTATTGGATCCGGGACTGCAAGCATCCCGGTCGGCCCCACAACCACGAAGCGATCGATGGAAACAACCACAGTTGCTCAAGATAAACAGACCCTCGTGGTTGGTGGCTTAGTACGCGACAATATCACCCTCAGCGAGAGAAAGGTCCCTCTTTTAGGAGACATTCCGTGGCTTGGATGGCTATTCAAGTCTCAGTCTCGTCAGATCGAGAAGTTGAACCTTCTTGTGTTTCTCACTCCACATCTCGTTCGGGACGATGCAGATATGATCGAGTTGAACGCGAGAAAAGCAAGAGATGTCAATTCCCTACAGCGTGACAATCGCATCGAGGAACCTACAAAACTCAAACAGGATGTGCTCGAGCGACTAGAACTCCCCTCGACCGTTCCTCATTCTTCATCTGACGAAACCATCATCAAGCCGTAAGGCTAATGATCGTAGCCTCGGAGCTGGTGCAGCAAAACGTTTCTTCAGGAATCCTCTCAACTACAGAATACAGAAATAACAGTCAGAAACGCCCACCGACTCTGATTTTGATGCGCAATTCACCAAACTGACAAGATTGACAGCCACAGGCCCCTCCTCTGAGGAATGGCCCTATGCTCGTCACCTGGATACACTGCTGGTCTATGGAGGGCCTACGAATGGCAGATACAGCGGTGAACTGGCGGATCCATCATCGACTTCCGGTTGCATATCCGGTAATATTTGGAGGTGCCCCATTTGTAGGTGAAGGGGTGGTCTCTAATCTTTCCCTTTCCGGCTGCTCCGTCACCTGTGAGCGGACAGTCCTCACAGGAAGTTATGTTAAGCTGAGCGTCCTGCTGCCCGATCCCACGTCTTCTCTGTTCATCGAGTTGGCGAAAATCTGCTGGGTTCGAAAACACACGTTCGGCGTTGAGTTTATTCGCCTACCGACCATTACTCGTTGCCGATTGGATCGAGTGGTGTCTCAGCGATCGATTCCCGAGCTCGAGCTCACTCCCGCATTGATCTGAGCATAAAATTATTTTTCGGATTTAACCGCTTTCGAGTTCCTGTTCTGTGTACCATCTATGTGCTTATCGGTACATCCAGCTGGTGACCCCATTTCAACCCGTGGATTCAAATCCGAAACACAACACGAGGCGAAGGGTTCGAAGTGGTCGAGGAGTGCTTTTAAGCGGGAGAGGAAACTGTGGCTGCCGACTAG
>CAZJOQ010000345.1:0-2491 GCA_964547625.1 uncultured Nitrospira sp. | reverse complement strand
CCGGCCATAATGCCCGTGTCTCGGCCTTCTACCGGTACGGGGATCTCAACGGCAGTGCGGGAGGCTTTTCGTTCATGGCACCGGAACAAGTTGTGAGGAAAGTCGATTCGTTCCACGTCGCGTTGCAGCTGCAGTATTAGCTTGTATGGTATTGTTGCGTTTTTGTCTCGTTAGGAGGGTCGATCCTCAGCAATGAGGATTGGCCCTCTTATGGCTTCCCGTACATTCCACGAATCTCCTCAGTGATGTCCGCACCTGTTTTCAGGGTATTCCTGATAGCCCCATGCCATTTTCTCCAATATGCTGTGAGTCGAAGCACGACCGTGGTCGAGTGGCAGTAACGAAGAAAGAACGACCTAGACGAAGCCTATTCCCCCGCTTCGCACGTTCATCGTGAACGACAATATTCTGGATTTTGATCTAGCTATTCGGTCGGCCAGTAAAGTGGTTCCTAGTCCGGTCCGACTTTGAGATCGTTGAGAGGGCAACCAGGGTTCGAAGCTATCGGTGATTGGAAACACCTGATAGGGTACTGGTTGGCAGAGTGTGTGGCGAGCAGTATCCTTGAGAAAGGGGGTGAAGCGCTATGCATCTGAAGGGCTTCATACTCGAAGATGGCCAAGGACGTGAATTTGTAATGGTATGTGAGCGGCCTCATATGCAGTTTAAAAAAATGTTTGCGCTCCGCGGCTGGCAACGCAGGCGACTGGTTCCAATGCGCCATACGGAACGCGAACTTCGCCAAATCGTTGGAGGAGTCGTGATCGAACTCAACGACTTATTCGGCAACCCCCTGAGGCGTCTTGAACAGGTGGAGAAGGTTTTTTCGAACAAGAAGTCAAGTTCGACAGCACCAGTTCCGAGCATCCGGAAGGTGGCTAGATAATATTCGAGGGACACTTACCGGCGAGGTGTCACGTACCGATCGTGGTGCTATCGCATTTTCAACAAACCGCTTCTCCCCGTTGGTCTTCAGGTGCATGTAGTCATTTTTTAGAGCGTTGCCTGAGCAATCCCCTGGGTGCACCTGGTACTTCACATCCCATTGATGCCGGGAAGAAATGTCCTCGCTGTACTCCGCTCGGTTGCAGTATGATACGGCTCCGCTGAGCGAGGGGGATTCCGTGCTACAACAGCGTATCGAAGCCGTCACGAAGGCTAATCGAACATTCTACGAAGCGTTTGAGAGCCTCGACATCGCCAAGATGGACCAAGTCTGGATGCATCAAGACTATGTCACCTGCATTCACCCAGGCTGGACAATTCGGTCCGGTTGGCCCGCTGTGCGAGACTCCTGGGTGCTGATCTTTAACAACACCTTCTCGATGAAGTTTGACCTCGCCGATGTGATGGTTCAGGTGGCGGGCGATATGGCCTGGGTCATCTGTGTTGAGAATCTCACGACACAACAATCCGATGAACCGCAGCACGCCAAGGTTCTTGCCACGAACCTCTTCGAGCTTATCGGTGACGAGTGGTTGATGATCCATCACCATGGGTCGCCGGTGATGGGGTGAGAGGCAGGCTGAATTAGAGCTTTGGCGCAGTGGCGGGAACTTCATCTATGCGGATGGTTTTCATCCATTCGGCGGCGATGGCATCACGCTCCACCATTGCCATGCCTGCATAGGTAAGAAACATTTGTGGCCCACGGCGGCGGCGCCATGTGAGAAAGCTGAGGAAATGGTCTTTACAGACGGATCGCGTGCCGGCCGGAGCATAGGGTTTCGCTAAGCAATTTGGCACACAGCAGTTTATATCATGCACCGTATTTCTCCTTCGACTTCCCTCAGTATGATGGTCGGCCTAGCCTATTTTCAAGTCCGCTGCTCAGGCCCTTCGCTTGACCTCTTCAACGGCATAGGGTAGGGGTACCCGCATGCGCACGTTATTTCCAGGGATCTGTTCCCTTGCTGTCGCCTCGTTTTGTGTCAGTTGTGCCCTATTCTCCAGTGAAAGTGTTCGTCCGAGTAGTTCGTTTGAGGGACGGTCCTTTTTGGCGTCAGATCTATTACCTCAAGGGGTGGCTGTTGGTGACGTCAGTTCGCATCGCGCCTTACTATGGCTCCGCACAGACGGACCGGCATCCATACAGATTGAATGGGCGCCGCCCTCGCTGTGGGAAACGGCATCGAAACTGGCGACCGTGGTTGCTCCGGTGTCGCGAACGGCGTTGTTAGCGACCACAGCGGAAACTGATTATACTCTCACCGTTCCTCTTGAGGGGCTGAGTCCCGCAACGCATTATCGGTATCATGTCATGATTGGTTATGGAGATCAGTCTAAGAGGGCGTTCCCTGGAAAACTCGCAGCCGAGGGGAATTTCATCACGCTACCGGAGGGCAAAACCTCCGCTACGGTGACGTTTGCCTGGAGTGGAGATCTTGGTGGCCAAGGGCGATGTCGCCAGGGGGTGGGTGGCTACCCAATTTTCGATGTCATCCATCGGCAGGAGATCGACTTTTTTCTGTTTCTCGGCGATACGATTTAT
>CAZJOQ010000344.1:0-2496 GCA_964547625.1 uncultured Nitrospira sp. | reverse complement strand
ACGGGCTTCGGCAGTACTCCTGGCTCATCGATATCTTTCAACACACCGCCCTCATATGAGCTTCTGACCAAATTTTCAAGATCTTCTTGTACAAACATGACACGATGCCCATAGCGAACCCGAGGGATATCGACTCGCTGATAGAGGGTCCGTTTTGTAAGCCTCAAAAACTTCGCTGCCTCACAAATTGTTAAGAGAGTCATGGGTCCCCCTACTTAGTTCTCGTCCCACTGAACAGACGTGCTTCTCAATCCCTCTGTTATCGGATAGTCTTGCGACACCACGTTCTCCCGGGATGTGCCCGCGTCAAAGCTCTTCAATGACCTCGTCCTCGCACCCTATGTCTGTCGACATGCCTCGCAGTGGTTGGCACTTCCTTCAACCGCAGGTCTTTGGCCAGCTCTCTCATCACCGTCAACCGAAGGATGATATGGAACCACTGGAGTGCGTGCTGCCTCGGCGAGTGTTCCCTACTCCCAACATGACGTTAGTGGAGATCTCATGATCCAGGAACGAGCCTTCAGATCTGTACAATCTTCCCCTCCGCCCCTTCCATCATTTGTTGCGCCTCCCGCACATAATGCTCCGTCGTACCGTATTGCTTGTACCGCATCATCCGCTGCACCTGACCGCGCGGCACGCTGGTGAACGTGGAGAGCACACGAACCACATCCAAGCGAAAATCCACCATAAGGAACGGTAGAGTCCGGCCACAAACACTCCTTCGATGGAGCCATCAGGCTCCCCGCCGCGGAACACCGATCCGCGTTACCTTCGCAAAAGAAGAAGGCAGGACGAGAACAGGATCGTGAAGGTCCAGTGCTTCATCCACATCTTCTGGGGATAACCTTGTGAGCAAATCGAGTGATGTTCGAGAGTCACCGCGAACCATGGGCTATTCAGCATGTTGCCTCATTTTTGGGCGTCCGCAGTCTGAGGAACAGACCACCACCCGTGGTAAGGACCTTGAATCTTCCGAATGTATCGACATGGTCCATGTGCTCAAGAGGACAATCGATGGGAAGTGCGACAGGACTTTCGCTGTCGCTTCACAGCGGCCAGCTCTGATCTGCAAAACTATAGTTACAATCGTCACCGAGAATGAGATGGTCGAGCAGCCTGATGCCCAGTGAGTCTCCGGCTTCGCACAGGCGTTTTGCGATCTTCTCCAAGACCTCCATCAAAACCCTTGGCAGAGCGGTGAAATACCTCTCCAGCAGCGACGTTTGGAGGCTTTTCGGGCTCAGTTTGGCTCAGTGGAATTCAGGGGAATTGGGGCGAATTGTGCTGTACAGAGAACACGCCGGAAACACGTAGGGTTAGCACCTAGAGAATGTGCAATCTCAGTTCAATACCGCTGTCCTTCGCATGGATGTCCCCTGTGAGTTGGAGGCTTTTCACTGAAGCACCTCCTCGCGTCAGCGTGTGGAGCCCTGACCCACTCCTCGCCTCGAAGGCGACATTCAAAGTTAACTCGGCAATGGCATTCCAATCACTTGCACAAAGTATCACTCTTCATTCGCGACCGGCACCGTCTCAATTGTCTGCGCCGAATGGTGGTCCGAGTTCCGAGCCACGAAGTCACGTACAAGGCCCGCCGGCTGGCCAATGATGTCGAGACATCTCTCTTTTTGGCAGCGGCTCGCATAGGAGGCATCAGGAAGCCTCGAAGCAACTCCATAACCTCAACTAAGTGACACCTGTTCAGCAGCAAGATGGTCAACAAACGCAACGAGGGGAATGCGCTGCAGGCCGCAGAGATGTGAGCTTGCCTCGTTCCATTTGCATTCCTCCTGACAGGAAAAATGGGAAAACCCCGCTCGTTCTTAAACACCATGGCCCGTAGGCCCGATGGATGGCGTAGTCTTTCCCTCGCAGGCGGAAGCGGTGGAGGTGAACGTCAGTCTAGTCGAGGTAATCTGGATCGTGTAGTAGAGATCAACAAGTGTACTGTCGTTGTGCATCCGGAACCGGCGCTCCATCCTCCGCCTTGCGTACGACGCCATCACATCCCTAGTGTTTCAACCTTACTCCAATATTAAAATGGCTCTGAAATGCGGGTCCAAGCACCGTGAGAGACATCGTATGCCATGAATGATTAAGATAATCTCATCGCCTTATCAATGCGGCCCGAAGGACTTGTCGGTGCCGATATCCGGATGTCCAAGATGAACAGATTGGACGTGATGCTCGAACTGCCCGCGCCTTGTTGGCTACCAAGTCATTGGCATCTGTGATCAGGCTGCTGGTGAACATGGCGGCAACGCTGGGGCAAACGAGTACGGGTGGAATTATAGCCTCCCAAGCCACTAACCCGGGTGAGACGCTCTTCCTAGCACCTGGTTTGTCTTACGCTCGAGGTTTCGCCCTGCACCGGCAAGCTCACCGGGTTTTTGATGGTCTCGTTCATGCCATGGACTTGGCAAAGGGATCGGCAAAAGTGGTGGTGATTGAAGCAACGGTTCTTGCACAGAGATCAATGGCAGGGCTCAATTA
>CAZJOQ010000343.1:0-2502 GCA_964547625.1 uncultured Nitrospira sp. | reverse complement strand
ACTAGTTGCCACGAACAATCGTGCACCATTCGGCGAAGATGCCCAGGATGTTCTTGGTGGAGTGGTCGACGACTGCGACGGTGGTAATGCCGCCGGCCGTCTTTGCAGCCTGGATGCTTGCGTCACCGGTTGCCACCCATCCCAAAATAGTATTGGCGCAGGCTTTGCCCTCTTTGGGGGCTGCGGGCGCGTCGGTCGCGACAATGCCGTACTTAACGTCAGCGAAGATCCCGCCTGCAAGTGGGGATGCGACGGGCATACAGCCGGTCAAGCTGAGACCGACAAGGGTGATGGCCGCAAGGGAGAGTCGGGATGCTGTCTTCATAAGATCCTCCTTAGTAAATTAATAGGCCGTGTGGATACATGGAAAGCCTACGGGTAACCACCGTGGCGGAGTATAGAGGGATACCCAACATTCGTCAATTTGGAATTTGGCCCTACACGGACTCTACAAAGAAAGAGTATCGCCACACTACGGTTCATCGGCACGAATATGCGTGGGTTTTGAGATATATTAGAATGCATATCGTTGTCACGACTTCACACCACAATAGAGATGTGTAAGATGGTGAACGGATAGTTGTGCCAAATTCAAGAGAACGATGCCGGAGCGATGCTCGTTTGGGTTTTGGTTGACACTGGTTCCGCAGATGTCGAATTGACAACGCCAAGAAAAAATTGTTGCGCTCATCCGTGATTTCTCTATAATGGACGGCCTCACTTGTTCGGATCAAATAGTTTGAGAACTCAAACTATTTGATCAACATCGCTGGTAAATTCGGCTATACTTCGAATCGGTGTTTTGGCAACTAGTAGTGGGTACTTATATTCAATCTAATGGAGGAGGACTTATGTCGAAGAAAGTGCTCGTATTGTCTATCGCCGTCCTATTCGGTGCCCAGGCTGGTTTGGCCATGGCGTCCAATCCAGACACGGGTCCGGGCTGTGGCTTAGGGAAGTTGGCTTGGGGTGAGTACAAGGGCCAGAAGGAAATTGCCCCCCAGGTGCTGCAGGCGACCACGAACGGTACCTTTGGCAGCCAGACTTTCGGCATTAGCTTTGGAACCTCGGGTTGCACCAATGATGGCAAGATCATGAGTGAGCAGAAGACTACGATGTTTGCCTCGTTGAACTTCGAGGCGCTCTCTGCAGAGATGGCGCAGGGGAAAGGTGAACACTTGACCTCACTCGCCACTCTGATGGGAGTTCCGGCAGAGCGCCACACAGAGTTCTTTGCCATGACCCAGGAGCGGTATACGTCACTGGTTCAGGCTGGGGAAGCTTCTCCGGTTGCGTTGGTGAAGTCTCTCAATGATGCGATCGCGGGCCATCCGGTCCTCGCGCAAGCGTCGGTACGCTAAGCCATTCCAAGGGCCCTGGCAGACATGTCAGGGCCCTTGTTGCCTCTAGTTGACACTGTGGTCTTTCTCCTTCTTGTCCTACTCGTTTCGCTGTTCGTACCATCCCTTTCCAGTGCGCAGCAACCGAATCGCGACCCGTACCTCATGCAGCTCATCGATCACGCCGAACAAGAAAAACTTGCTGACCAGCGCGAATGGCATCTGTTACTGCATTACCGGAAGGGTATCTTTGGAGGATACGAGAGCGAACAAGACGATCCGGGTTTCTTCATGGCTGCCAACGGAAAAACGGATCCGGCTGCCGAGCTTGCGGCGACCCTCGCACAGTTCTTCTCCACCGAACCAGTCGGCCGCTCTAAACAGCCTGCTCAATGTGCTTTCATTGCTCGGTATCATTGGCTGAAAGAGCAACTGAAGTTTGATCCGACTCGATTGCCACCGCTTGCCTGTGAACGCTTTGATCGGTGGTATGAAGATTTTGAAGTCGAAGCGATTTCTCTCATCTTCCCGTCGGCATTCCTGAACAATCCGGCCTCGATGTTTGGCCATACGTTGTTTCGTGTCGATCAAAGGGGCCAAACGGAACAGACCAGGATTCTTGCCTACACCATCAATTTTGCGGCAGAGGTGCCGCCAAATGCCGGTCTCGCTTATCCGATACGGGGTATTTTCGGAAGCTACAAAGGGTACTTTTCGACGGTCCCTTACTACCTCAAGGTACAGCAATATCGTGACATCGAAAACCGCGATATTTGGGAATATCGGCTGAATCTCACGGAAAACCAGATACGGCGATTCTTGATGCATGCGTGGGAACTGGGGAATGCTTACTTTGACTATTTCTTCTTCAAGGAAAATTGTTCGTATCACATTCTTGCACTCTTGGATTATGCCGATCCAGGATTGCACTTGACCGATGAGTTTGTCGGGTGGACTGTTCCGGCCGATACGATTCGCTTGGTCGTCTCTAAACCTGGCCTGGTGTCCGATATCAAGTATCGGCCATCTCGTAGCACGGTCATCAAACGAAAGCGAGAATCGTTGCCTGCGGAGGAACGGGACCTGGCTCATCGGATGACACAAGACATTGGAGAACTGACCTCACCGGCATTTACCCATTTGGTCCCTGCCAAGCAAGCCT
>CAZJOQ010000342.1:0-2518 GCA_964547625.1 uncultured Nitrospira sp. | reverse complement strand
CGCGACCTCCGGATCCACAATCCGGCGCTCTAACCAACTGAGCTACACCCACCACTAGGGAATTGAAGAATCATGATATTAACAAAGAGCTGATTGTCGCCGCAACCGACTTGCGTCACCCCCTGGCATCGAAAGCAGCCTGCATTTCTGCCAGAATGGCGGCGACGGTCGCCGACGGGTCGTCTGCATCGCGAATGGGCCGCCCGATCACAAGATAGTCCGCGCCGGACGCGATCGTTTGCGTGGGAGTGGTGGCCCTGGCATGATCATCGACTCCTTTGCCGGTCGGTCGGACGCCCGGTGTTACGATCGCGAAGCGTGGCCCGACTTTCTGCCGGATGGCCGAAGCTTCTTCACCAGAGGCTACAACGCCATCACAGCCTACGTCGGAGGCCAGCAGTGCCCTAGCGGTGACGAGGTCTTGGACCGTCCGCTGGATCCCCATTTCTCGAAGATCCTGCCCATCGAAATTCGTGAGCACCGTCACAGCGAGCAGCTTGAGCGATGAGCCCTCCCGCCCTTGCACGGCAGCTGTGAGCGCCTTACGATTCGCATGGATGGTTAAGAAATCCACTCCCATCGCCGCAACCCGGCTCGTTGCTCGACGGACCGTCTCCTCGATATCGAGAAACTTCAGGTCCAGAAACACTCGCATGCCCCGCTCAACAATCCGCTTGATCATGTCGGGACCGGCTGCGGTGTAGAGCTCAAGGCCGACTTTGACAAAAGAGATGTGTCCTTGAAGCCGGTCCAACAGCCCATCCGCTTCCGCCGTGGAAGGCACATCCAACGCAAAGATCAGTCGGTCACGTGCTGCAATCTTCACCATGCCCGTGCTCCTTCTTCAGGCCGATCCTTGACGATCGGCAAAGCCTTATGATACAAGTCAACCTCTTTTTTACAGGAGTATTCAATGCCTCAGACTCACAAATCAACCATCCGACGAGCTCGCCAAACTGAGCGACGACATGAGCGAAATCAGGCCACCGTTAACGCGGTGAAGACGCTCATCAAGAAGGTCCAGTCCGCCGTAGACGGAAAAAAAACGGATGAAGCCAAGGCCAACCTGCAGGCAGCCACTTCGGCAATTGGAAAAGCTGTGTCGAAAGGCGTGCTTCATCGGAATACTGCATCCCGCCGGATTTCTCGTCTGACGCATCGCGTCAACGCGCTGTCGGGTTCCGGCTCTTAATCGTTCGAACGTTCGACACCATACGCGTGAGCGCTCGTTTCGGTGGAGTCTGGGATAGCGTGGGTGTTTTGCTGTGCCTCCTCGCATTCTCCTCACAGAGTTTCAACAGCAGGCCTTCCAACACCATCCGTGGGCGACTACCACTCCCTCCTTTGAGCTTGGCATCAGTGTCGAGAAAGAGCCTCAGTGCTTGCTGAAGGTGCGCCTCAGAAAACCGCTCGAGAAAGGGGCGCACCTTCCGTGGATCCATGCGCAAACTTCTAGCTGCCTCCCCTTCCCGACCGTCATTCGCCAGCAACTCTTGGACTTTCCAGACTCGTCGATACTGCCACACAAGGGATCCAAGGATGCGAAGAGGAGCTTCCCCCGCTTCAAGATTGCGCGCTAAGATCGATAGAGCTCGTCCTCGATCGCCTTCGGCGATCGCCAGCGTCAAATCAAATACGGACGCGCCAGGATCTATGCCACGGAGCAGGTGGACATCGGCAACCGTGACTGAACGATCGGACGGCACGTACGAAGCCAGCTTCTCCAATTCGCGTCGTAGTCCATAGAGGGATGCTCCGCACGCTTCCTGCAGCGCTTGAGCCACACGTTCCTCAAGCCGCAACCCCACCCGTTCTGCTTCTCGCAGAAGCCAGGGAGGCAACTGAGCATCACGGAGCGGCGAACAATCGACGACAACCGCCGCCCGCGTAAGGGCTTGAGAGAATTTCAGTCGGCCATCTAACTTCGGGCTTACAAATACCAGCGTCGTGGACTCTACCGGATTCTGTACACAGTCGAGCAGCAGATCACCTTCCCGAGCCGTCAGTTTCTCCGCCGACTTCACCACGACCAGCCGGCGTGGGGCAAAGACAGGGACGGCCGCCACGCTGTTCTGAATATCGCTTCCGCTCGCTTCATCGCCGTAAAATAGTTGGTAATTAAATTCATCTCCGTCACTCCCAAGCACTGCGCACTTAAGTGTCGCAATTGCATGATCTCTCAATAAGTCTTCCTCCCCAACGACAAGATACAGAGATCTCGGCACCTGCTGTTTGAGCGCCGTCTCGAGTTGCACATGGTTTACCGACGAGCCCATCGACCAACACCTATCATGCTATTGAAACTCAGGATCCGGTACGGGCGCGTGTTTCGTCAGCGCCCCGGTCTCGAGCTGTAACAGAAATCGCGCCGCCAGGTCGGCTGCTACAAAGCGACCAGCCTGCTCCACCGCCCGGTTTTGCAGCGCGCGATTGAATTGGAGGTCGGGCGTCACAAAGAACTCAGACGCTCCTTTTGCCAGCTGTCTCCAGACCACTTTCCTGGATCGAACGTCTTCGA
>CAZJOQ010000341.1:0-2529 GCA_964547625.1 uncultured Nitrospira sp. | reverse complement strand
CGACGAGGCAAGATCCGCCCATTCTCCGTGATGAACCGGCACAACCATTCGACATTCTTCCAATCAACTGGCGTGATCACGTCGATCACGCGACGTCGTCGTTCCTCAAACATACCGTGCTCCTTCGTTGGCGTGACTCGGACCTGCTCGGTCGATACCATCGGACCTCTTTGCCGGGACATCACACATGACATGTGAGGCCATCAGCGGATGAAGGGTCCGCGTATCACCGAAATCAACACATGGCGATGAGACTACGCGAGAATGGGAGGACCGCGAGACAGCGAAGTGGAATCCTGCAACACCGATAAAATGTGCGGCGATAAAATTGTCACTGAACACGCCGGAACCAACACAGACGGCAGGACAGGCACCGTCCCGAACAGCCCTGAACCGGCAGCCCACTCCAACCATACATGAATATCGACCTCGGAGTGATTGGCATCTCCCGCCTGGATAGCTGAGTGGTGATCGACGAGGAGATAGTGCACGGGCAGAGCGACCAGCACATACAGCATCGCGACAGCGGCGATGAGCATCGTTCGAGTCAATTGGACCTGCATCGGTCTGACCACTTCGCTACACCAACCCATAACGCGCCTCGCACTTCAGCGCGCTTTCATCGAATTCTTGCGTTCCTAAGCCGACCCACTTTCCCTGCTGAACCGTAAAACATTGGGCGCAGGTCTGGTCATAAAACGGCGACAAGCCCATGATCCAGTCGCGCGAGAACTCCCCCTGGTATTCCTTGGGGAGGAAGGCCATGAACCCGGACGGTGGTGTTGAACCCTCGGACATCTCGACTCCTATTGCACCGCGGCCGGACCTGGGACGGTTCCCTTCAATTCACGCACCTTGTCCGCCAGGCGGATGATGTGATCCGGCGTAATGTCACGAAACGACAACATCGCATCTTCATGTCCGGCCTGCGCGCACATCGCCATGGTGTAGCAATTCGTGCCGCCACGCACGATCTTCAAGGTCAGATTCGCTTGATGGCAATGGACCCCGATAAAAAGACAGGTATCAATCCGGTTGTGCCAAATCGTCAAGTTCGGATGGTTCGGGTTGATCTCGACCTCCGGATTGATCTTCGGATACTTGGGCCGGTAGTCCGGCATCGGGATCAACATCGGTTTCTGATTCGGTCCGACGCTCTCCTTCAATGCATTGAAGAGATGACGAATCGCCTTCGCCTTTTTCTCGGCCGTGGGCGTCCAGGCCCATAACACCAGCGGTCCCGGAAAGATCGTCGGCACCTTGGCGCTCAGGAAGCGCCGTGCCGCCTCCTCCATCGCCTGCTCCTCGGGCACGATGTATCCATGCACGATCGCTTCACCTGGATTGGGCAATCGAATACCCATGCTGCCCGCTGCCGGCGGCAAAAAATGCTCAGGACCTGGACGAACTTCGTAACGCATGCTCAAATTCCTCGTTAACAATTATAACGCAAATCATTTGCAATTACGTTTTGGCATCTTACCTTCCTCTTCGGACAGTTGCAAGTCCCATCTCCCGACTCCATCACCTCCCTCAAATTGGCTCGCCGCGGTTACGGCTACGTTCTTCGTTACAGAGTTCAGCGCCTGTCTCCGGATCCAGCCACGATGAGCACGATGCTGACGCGCTTGGCCGCGCGTGTGTCTGAGGAACCGGCTACTCAGCCCGAGTTGGACCGGCTGGCGAAGAACGTCAAGATCTAGAAGTCTGACCCTATAACCTCATTATCGCGGTCTCCCTGTGTAATGTGCCGTGAGGAACAATTCGGGTACATGCCTCAAAGGACCGCTTTCGACCCAAAGCAGAAGTACATGACCGACCGCTATCAGAAGGGGGCTTACGACGATCCGCATAAGAACCTGTGATACATAGTCGCCCTGTCGCAACTCATTGAAACGACAACGGGCATGGCGTATTCTTCACGAACAATAGTGGCGTGTTATACGGACAAAAATTGGCAGATCCGGTCCTTATACAGATAGGCTAAACATAGTTGAGTCGACGCTTCGCGTCGTCTCAAGAGCCCCGCGGATGGTCAGCCGCGTGGCTGTTAGGCATCAATCAGTATGCGCCCAGACCCCAAAGATCATCTGGAAATTCTGAAAGTAGAGATGAGCCTGCTTCAAGGCATCTCAATAAGTATGATGATCTCATTTTCAGAAATAGAAATAGAAATTGGTTCATAACGATTTGGGTAGGCGCAATTGGTCTTGCATTTACGCTGGAAAACCCCACGCTTTCATATCTAGCAGTTCTTGCTTCTGGTTTATATTGGTTCACGGAAGGAATGATGCGGCACCAGTATTGGTACAAGTACGTTGTGAGGTATCGTGCTATTCTAGAGTGGTTGAACGAGTCTACATCAGAGTCGATATCCGTCTATGATTTAACCAATCATTTCGGAAGGCGTCCGAGCGCATGGGAAAGGTTTCATAACTCATTTTTTAAGTTGGAACCGTCCCTTTTAAGCGTGTTTCTAGTGTAGTGATTCATGCTGTTCTTGTCTTATCCAGGGCGATCTTGGCTCGG
>CAZJOQ010000340.1:0-2544 GCA_964547625.1 uncultured Nitrospira sp. | reverse complement strand
GGCCATGGTCTGGTGGGGTTGGACGTTCATCGTGACGCCGCTCGAGTCCAATTATACCGGCGAGTCATTTCTGCACTTGATCAATCTGACTTTTCATGAAGCGGGACATGTGATTTTCATGCCGTTCGGTCGCTTCATGATGACTCTGGGAGGAACGCTTGGCCAGATTCTCATGCCGATGATCTGTCTCGGCACATTCCTGATCAAGACGCGTGATCCGTTCGGGGCCTCGGTAGCCTTGTGGTGGACGGCGGAGAGCCTGATGGACATTGCCCCGTACATCAACGATGCGCGGGCCATGGATCTCATACTGCTGGGCGGGGTCACGGGAAAAGAAACCGACGGGCATGACTGGAACAATATTCTGTCGATGCTGGGCTTATTGGAGTGGGACTATCGCTTGGCGCACCTGACGTATAATGTCAGTATTCTCCTCATGATCGGCTCCTTCCTCTGGGGCGGCGCCCTCTTGCTGCGTCACTATCGGCGACTCTCTGCATAACGACCTATCCTTGCGCAGGTGTTCTGACTCTCCTACCATGTCCAACTGACAGGGAGCTTCATGAACGTGAAACCGTTACACATTCTCTTGAATGGGCTCACGAGTCCGTACAGCCTGTTTCGTGTCAGGGTTCCATTCTGGACACCTTTGTTGGTAACGGCTGTTCTTGCTTCGTCCGCATTTGGCCAGGATCCATACGACACTAAGCCGAGTCGTCAGGGTTATGGCGTTGCTCCGGCATCAACATCGTCCACTCAAGACTGGCACTATGGGGCGTACGTGGATGTCGGGTACATTGGGAATTTCAATTTTCCAGATAACCACCTTTGGCGTAACCGTGCCACGGCTTCTCATCATAACGAGTTGTCGCCAAACATGGGCCTGGCCTATGTCCGAAAGGAGGCCAGCCCGTCCTCGCGCTGGGGCATGGAGCTGGGCTTCCAAGGGGGACGAGATTCAGAAGAGTTCGCATTTTTGCCGGGTGAAAGACGGGTCGAGGGGTCGGATGTGCTCAGGCACATTCATCGCGCAAACATGTCGTATCTTGCGCCGGTCGGAAGGGGGCTGATGGTGACGGCGGGTTTGTTTAACAGTCTGATGGGGTATGAATCACTCTACGCGAAGGACAACGCCAACTATACCCGTTCATGGATTGCCGATAATAGTCCCTACATGATGCTGGGCGTGAACGTTCAGTATCCTCTGAACGAGGAGTTCACGGTCGCGGCTTTTATCGTGAATAGTTACTACCACCTCGCCCATCCGAACGATCTCCCGAGCTACGGCGGCCGATGGGTCTGGAAAGCCACGCCACGGGTGACGCTGATGCAAACACTCTATGGAGGGCCGGACCAGACGGAGACCTCTTTAGAGTTTTGGCGTCTGTATGGAAACCAGATCGTGGAATGGAAAGGCGACGATGTGACGGTAGCCGCATCGTTCGATATTGGAACGGAAAACGTTGCCGGACGGCTTGGGAGTCCACGGGCTTTTGTCATGGGGGGAGACATCGTAGTGAGATGGCATATTACCGGTCCTTGGTCTATGGCGGTTCGGCCGGAGTTCTACTGGGATCGGAATGGTCGGTGGACCGGCGCCGAGCAGTTCGTCAAGGCCGTCACGTCGACGGTCGAGTACACCTTCCCGTATCGCTGGATGAAGACGGTCGTGCGCGTCGAACATCGTTACGACGAATCGAACGGAATCGGGGGCGGATTTTTCAAGAACGGCGAGATCCGGCCTGGTGTCGTCGGCCTGACTCCTGGCCAGCATTTGCTCTTGTTGGGATTACTCGTGAGTCTCGATTCACCGTAACTCGGAGAGAGGAGGCGGAGACTCGTGCATCCAGAGTCGGAGCTGATCGACGATGCGAGCGCTGAGTGCTCGGATGGCCTGCTGCTTCGCCTCCCGCAGAGCGGCACGATCATCCACGAGCACCGCCGATCCACGTACCTTCGATGCGCCTTCGACCGTCGGGATGGGGGCGTGCCATTCGGAGCGCACCGCCCACAAGCTGCCCGTCGCGATCACGAGCGCGGCGATTTCAGTGCCGGGCGCGAGATAGACTCCTATCAGGGTCGGATACAGCCAGGCATAGCGGTTGTTGTACCGATCGATCGACCCGGCGCCGCCGACGATCAACACGGCGTCGGCTCCGTATCGGGCGCCAGCTTGCCTGATCCCATCAATATTCCCTGCCTGAACGGTTGAATCCATCAACACAAAGATGTCGGTGAGTTGCTTCTGATCTCGGAGGGAGGCCATGCCATGGAGCAGCTGCTCTCGATCTGCGGTGAGCCACTCGACTGTTCTGAGAGATCGATGATTCGGGAAATCGTGATGCACAAAGAAGACCCCAAGGCGAAACGGAGGGGAGAGGGATGGGCCCTGGTTCACTGGAGCATGGTCTTCACCCGATGGAGCCTGGATCTGGAGGACGTGAGTCATTGCGGCTCGATCGAATCCATGGCTACTTGTGCACCCGACAGAGAGTGCCAAGCTCAGCAATATCATCAGCATGAGTGGATGAACCATGTGTGCTG
>CAZJOQ010000339.1:0-2552 GCA_964547625.1 uncultured Nitrospira sp. | reverse complement strand
GCGGCCTTGGAAGAGGAACGAAAGCGGATTGCCGAGCTGGAACGGCGGGTCCACGGCAGGCCGTAGCTTCGAGATCTTACTCAATCATTTTCAGGTAATTACGGTTGAGTCTCGACACCAAGCGATCCTCCTCCGTGCCGGGTGTCAAGCAGGCGAGCCTTTGTCTCGCGCATGCGATCTCGTTGCGCAAAACCAAGCGACTTCGGCTCCAAGTATGAACACGAGAGAGGCGCGTGACGAGACGAGCGGTTGGGTCGAGAGTCTTCTTCCCCTCTTCATCTATGAGAATGACTCCCGGTCGTGTTCTGCTCCACTGGCTGCTGGGACGAACCAGCTACTCAGCCTCGAGTTCTTTGAGACCTGATGGCCAGTGCCATCATCTGTGCCTGATCGAGCTTCGTCCAGTCTTCCCACGTGCTGCCGTGAGGACCGGCTTTGATCCGCCACGACGGATAAGCGTGCTCTCCCGGGACATTCGGAGTCTCGATATCTCCCAACAGATCTTCCAACGAGATCAGCACAATTCGACTGGGTGTGCGAGCGACATAGGCATAGACGGCTCGACAAAGTTCGTCGGTTAATTGGGGAATGGCGCTGGCCTCTCGGGGCGTGCCTACAGGCAGAAGCTTTTCTTGGGATAAGGCGTCCACCAGCGCCTGTTTGTCCCGAGCACGGGTGACCATGTCTCGACTGAGCCATTCTGGTTGTCGATAGAGACCGAGTTTGGCTTTCAGCTCGATGTCCCGACCGATCCAAAAACCGCGCAATGTGGGAAGGTCGTGCGTGGTCACGGAGGACGCGGCACTGGTGGGAAACCGAGACGGCTTGGCAAAACGCCCGCGAGCGGTTTGTTCGAAGAGCAAGAGTCGGTACGACAACAACCCGCCCATCATCAACCGACCGCGGATCAATGGAGTCACCGTCCCAAGATCTTCCCCAATGACCATGACTCGCTCCCTTTGGCTTTCGAGCGCCAAGATGCCCAGAAGATCCTCTGCTGGGTATCTCACATACGTCCCCTGGGCTGACGTAAGCCCATCTGGAATCCAGAAGAGACGAAATAGACCCATGGCGTGATCGATTCTGATCAGTCCGCTAGCCTCCATGGTCCGACGATAGCAGGCTGCAAACAGACGATACCCGTCCTTGCCGATCCGACTCGGATGAAACGGGGACAGATTCCACCGTTGCCCATTCGGAGAAAACAGTTCCGGCGGGGTCCCGATCGACGCTGCCGCCACCAATTGATCTTGAAACGCCCAAGAATCCGCCCCACCAGGGTCGATTCCCACCGCCATGTCCTTATAGAGACCGATGGCCATCCCTGACCGCTTCGCCGTCGACTGGACGGCCTGGAGTTGTTGCTGACACTGCCATTCGACATATTGAAAAAATTGCACGTGGTTCTGATAGTGACTCGCAGCCTGTTTGACGGCGGGAGACTCGGGATGCTGGTACTCTAGCGGCCAGGATCGCCACCCGGTCGTACCGGTTCTAACAGTCTTCCCACGGCGGGCCATTCGTTCCTCCAAGACCCGGAACAACGCGAAGCGCTGCAGTGCTTCCCCCTGGTCCCGGACAAATCGATGAAATGCCTGGGCCCTCGCTGTATTTCGCACGAGATGGCGCTGCTGAAACAAGCGAAAGAGCTCTTCCAGGATCGGCCGTTTTACCCGTTCTACGGCGTCATACTGTACCGTCGGACTCCGGCGCAGCGACGCAAGTTTGGCCTGAAAGGCTGGTGCCCTCACTTTCGCTTGGATTGAGGAGGCGTCTCGAAATTCTGGAATCCCTTCGATATCCAGGTAAAGCCAGTGATGAAAAAGCCGGCTGGACGGCGAATACGGGCTGACCTGCCCAGGTGGCAATGCGTGAAGTGGATTCACTCCCAGAAGATCTGCGCTGAGTTCGCCGCCAACCCATCTGCTCATCTCTTTGAGGTCCCGGAAATCCCCGACACCCCAATTCTTGAGGCTGCGGAGGCCATAGAGTTGAATCGTGATGCCCCAGGTTCGACAGGAATCCATAACTGCCGGATGCAGATAGCACTGGCTTGGGACGACGACGATCGTCATCGCCGCACGTTGGCTAATCCGTGGCCCTGACGCTTCTACCGTCAACGAATGGTAGCCGAGCGGCAGCTTGCGTGGAAACGGCAGCGCCACTTCGCAATGACGAAAACCATCCTGAATCGTCGTACCTAGAATTTTCATCCGTCTTCCGACACTCTGACCGCTCAGTACCCCGCCCTGTTCTTTCCTGAGTCTCCACACGAGCGTGATCCGCCGCAATTGATCGATGGCCACAGGTAAGCGGAGGGTAACTGTGCGAGGGGGTTGATCCATCCGCACGACCATCACAGGATCCACCATCTCGCGCCAACGTCCCGAGCGAACCTCGCGCAACCTCTCGGTCAGTTGCGTCGAGTCCTGCGCTTCTACACCCATCACCGAGAGAACCCGGCGAAGGCTCTCATCGTTGACCAGGCGGCGAACTCCTCCCTCATCCACATACGAAGGAGCGACCCCGAATCGGGTCGCCAGTTGGCGGAG
>CAZJOQ010000338.1:0-2561 GCA_964547625.1 uncultured Nitrospira sp. | reverse complement strand
ATAAATGATGAAGCAGCAGTCCATCGCCCTGTAACCGACTCAATCGTCCGATATGCTCAAGAATACTTTCTGCGTGGGAGCTGCCACAGTACTGCCATCAGTATCTATGAGTCGTTCAGCATGAAAATCGCTGCCACGCCAGTGCCCGCCTGACTCTGAGCGAATGTGGTATTCCGCGACAGGGCTTGTTTTCAGCGCTGTCGCAAGACTCCACACCTGTTTTCTCCCGTTCTTCAGAACCAGAAGAATCCGAATGATCTTGCGCTCTTCGAACGTCAGCTGTATCTGAAAAACGAGGTGTCGTATTTGCACAATTGCTCAGACGTGGAGTGCGACAAGCGGGGAACGCGGTGTGACGTGTTGTTCTATCGCCGTCACCGGCCACTTTCCATGATCGAGGTGCAACGATGCCCGAATCATTTGCGTACAAGGTGTCGCGGGTCTCTATGAGAACCATGAGCGTGATCCTCGCGGTGATCGTTTGTCTGTTGGGGCCAGCTCTCATATGGGCCGAGGACTCATTGGAGCGTGCCGAGTGGCGTAAGCGAGCCGTGTTGAGCGCGGGGCAGGAAGTCCAGGGCGATTACTTTGCCTTCGGCCCGCACGTGGAGATTTCGGGGACCGTGCATGGCGACGTCTATGCGGCGGGAGCGGAAGTGTTGGTAGACGGAGTCGTGGATGGAGATTTAATCGTGGCCGGTGGGGAAGTGCGGGTCTCGGGCGAGGTCACACAGGATGTCCGGATAGCCGGAGGGACGGTGACGCTCAGCGGGAAGATCCACAGGAACGCCACGATCGTCGGCGGAGACGTTCATCTGACTGATTCCTCGCATCTCAAAGGAAGTGCCGTGCTGGGCGCCGGGAATCTGTTGCTTGGGGGATTGATCGACGGAGATGTCCGGATCGGGGCAGGCAATGTCACACTGTCAAGGACGATCGGCGGCAATCTCGCAGTTGCGGCGGCGGCCCTTCGTCTCACGTCCAGAGCGTCGGTCGGAAAGAACGTCAGATATTGGAGCGACGACGAGCCCTCGATCGACGAAGGAGCCACCGTGCACGGCACGGTCACCAGGCATTCTGTCCCGGAGGTCTTCAAGGGCAAGGAGGTGCAACGGGGTGTTGCGGGCATGAAGCTCGTGGCCGGAATGGTCAGTTTCGCCTCGACCTTGTTGCTCGGTCTTCTGCTGCTGCGCATCTACCCGGTCTTTACGGCGAAGGCTGTGACCACGATTCAGGAACGGCCGTGGATCACGCTGGGGATTGGGGGGGCTGTGCTGGTAGGAACACCGCCTGTAGTCTTCTTGTGTATGGCAACGGTGCTGGGTATTCCAATAGGGCTCATGCTGGTGGCGATGTATGTCGTGACTCTGTACCTGGGACGGGTGTTCGTCATATTGTGGCTTGGACAACGGATTCTGAGATTGGTGTCGAACTCGTCTTCAGCTGCAAGGGCCTTCGTCACGGGGCTTGTCATCTATTTCATTCTGGCTCTCGTGCCGCTTGTCGGAGGGGTGGTAACGGTGGCCACAACCGTAATCGGCCTCGGAGCCATTCTGATTACGAAAAAGGAGTTGGTGATGAGATTGCGGGACGAGCAGGTCGTGTAGTTCGGTGCCCATGGTCGGGTTCCAAAATAGATGGACCCTCCGCATATTGATTGCGCGTAGGGGAGAGCCCGTTTAGAGTAGAAAAATGGGGAGGTATTGAGATGTCTGATGGAGTGATCGGAGAGTTGGTTGGAGGAAAGAGCCCGCTGGTCGCCTATTTCTCCATGGAAATCGGCCTCGATCCCGCCATGCCGACGTATGCCGGTGGGCTTGGTGTGCTGGCGGGAGATACCATTCGGTCCGCCGCCGATCTCCAAATTCCTTTGGTGGCGGTCACGCTTCTGCATCGTCGGGGGTATTTCTATCAACGGTTGGACGAACAGGGTCGGCAGCATGAAGAGCCGGTGGCCTGGCCGATCAATGATTTCTGCAATCCGGTGCGCCAGCGCGTCACAGTTGAAGTCGAGGATCGCACGGTGCATGTGGGAGCCTGGCAATATCGCGTGAAGGGCGAGTTGGGTGATGAGGTGCCTGTCTACCTGCTCGACACGGATCTCCCCGAGAATCAGCCATGGGACCGAACGCTCACAGATAGGCTCTACGGCGGGGATGATTATTATCGGCTTTGCCAGGAGCTCGTGCTGGGAGTGGGCGGATATCGCATGCTCCGGGCGCTCGGCTACGGGCACCTTCGCCGATTTCATATGAATGAAGGGCACGCGGCCTTGCTCGTGCTCGCCTTGCTGGAAGAAAAACTGGCGTTCCGGTCCCATGAACAGGGAGTCCCTGCCGATCTCATCGACTCCGTTCGGGAACTCTGTGTGTTTACGACCCATACGCCGGTGCCGGCGGGCCACGATCAATTCCCCTCCGACCTTGCCCATCGGGCGCTCGGCGACCGGCGCTGCGCATGGCTCAAGGCCTGTGGACAGGACCAGAGCTTGAACATGACTCACCTTGCGCTGAGAGGCTCACGGTTCGTCAACGGGGTCGCCATGAAACACGGCGAGGTTT
>CAZJOQ010000337.1:0-2563 GCA_964547625.1 uncultured Nitrospira sp. | reverse complement strand
AATCGCGTCTGATCGAACACACGCTGCAGTCCGTTGCAGCCTCAGTTGCTGCGAACGCCACGCCCGGTTTCACATTCGAAGTCATCGTGGTTGACAACAATTCCACGGACAACACGGCGGAACTCGCCAGACAGTCCGGCGCCAGAGTCGTCTTCGAACCGATTAATCAAATCGGCCGGGCACGCAATGCCGGTGCAGCTCAGGCAACCGGCGACTGGCTGTTGTTTTTGGATGCTGACAGCCTGCTCAGTCCTGGCCTGCTTGCCGATATTTTGCAAATGATCGAATCCGGTCGGTATGTCGGATGCGGCAGCACGCTAAGCATGGAGGGCTTGCCCTGGTGGGCAAACCTGACACTCCGGCTCTGGACCGGCACATCGATTCTCTGTCGCTGGGCGGCCGGAGCACTGGTCGTCTGTCGCCGTGACGCGTTTCAGGAGGTCGGAGGGTTCGACCAGGAGCTCTATGCGCTCGACGAGATTCGGCTCAGCAAGCAATTGAAACGGTGGGGACGGCATCGCGGGCTTCAATTCATGATCTTGACCAAGCATCCGCTGGAAACATCTTCTCGCAAAGTCTCGCTCTACTCAGGCCGTGAGATTGCCCGTCAGATCATCCGAATCTTCCTGCTTCCTAAAAGGACCTTGCACGATAAGAAACAGCTTTCAGTCTGGTATGACGGACGGCGATGAGAAGAACTTGATTCTTCAGCGGCGCGCGACTGGTTACCTGCTTACCAATACACCGGAGACGCCTGTAAGGTGCCCCTTCTTATACCGTTGCCGCAGTCAGTTCCGACTGAAGCACCTCGCCGATGTGCGAGAATTCCACCGGCTTGACCAGAACACGGCGAACTCCTTGGCGAAACACAACGTGCGCAAGGTCCTCGCTGCTCTGATCCGCCATCATGATCACCGGAACGGGTGGACAAATGGTCTGGATCAGAAGGAGTATCTCAACCATGTCGACCCGGGCTGCTCGGGCGGAACAGCCGAGGCCGACAAAGACCGCCTGCGGCCTGAAACCGACCAACGCATCGACCGCGGCATTGGCTGTACTGATGAATGCGGGGTGATAGCCATGAGTTGCGAGCCAATCTGCAAGTTTCAACCCGAATTCCAAGTCCTGTTCCACAATCATCACCCTGGTTCGCTCACTGTTCTGCCGGCTCATTATCAGATCTCCTTTTGCGAGAGAGAACAATAGACGGTGTGTGACTAACATGTGTGGCAATGATGTATAGCTGAATTCTCTTAGGGACCCTATCGATAAAAATGTGATTTTCTTGTCGAATCGGCAACTACAGCACTGTCGTGGTTCGTACGACAGAAGCGAGAAGAAGTGCTGAGTGCTCAGCGCAGAAGCTGGAGTGGGAAGAGATCAGGGAGCAAAGGGTGGTAGGACCGTGCGCGCATATGCCGTTTCAACTCAATACTCACCACTCCGAACTCTTATTCCACAACACCCTGTTGCACCGCGTAGCGCATGAGTTCCGCGTTGTTCTTGAGATTCAGTTTTTCAAGAATACGAGCACGGTAGGTACTGATCGTGGTAGTTCCTAAATGCAGGCTGTCGGCGATTTCCGAGACGGTCTTGCCAGACGCGAGGAGCCGCAGCACTTCGTACTCGCGATCGGACAGAATCTCGTGGGGCAGCCGGTCGGTTTGCTGGAAAACCAGCCGCACAAGTTTCTCACTAAAGGACGGGCTCACATATTGTCCGCCGGCGAGCACCTTCTTAACGGCTTTGACAAGCTCCTCCGGCGCGCTGGCCTTGGTCAGATAGGCGTCGGCCCCGGCCTTGAACATTCGGACAGCGTACTGATCCTCCGGGTACATGGTTAGCACGATGACGGGCAGTGTTGGACAGGCTTTCTTCACGTGCTTGAGTGCTTCGGTTCCGGTGGTGCCGGGTATGGTGATATCCAGAATGAGGGCATCCCATTTCTCGCGCCGGACCAGTTCGAAGAGGTCGTAGGCGTTGTCGCACTCCCCGACCTTGACGGCTTCCAGCCCGTCCGTCAGCAGCTCCTTGACGCCAAGCCGAAAGAGCGGATAATCCTCGGCGATCAGAATGTTCAACATCGGGGTACCAAGAGCGAGCACTGATAGTGCGCAGCCAATCGCATCGAGTTGTTGGCACTCGGTTATGTGCCCCTCGATAGAGGCACTCGAACCGTCACCGTCGTGCCTTTCCCGGGCGAGCCGACAATCGACACCTCTCCACCAAGACTTGCGGCCCGTTCGCGCATCCCCAACAGACCCAACGATGTCGACTCGGTGAGTTTTTCACAAGAGATCCCTACCCCATCATCCTGAATGGCCAGCAGCAGATTGTTGTCCAGCTGTTTGATCAGCACCTGGATAGCCGTGGCCTGGGCATGTCTGGCCGTGTTCGTGAGAGCTTCCTGGCAAATGCGGAACAGCGACGTGGCCTGCTGCGGTTCCATGGCGATATCGTCCGCGCTGCTCACACAGGTGCAGGGAATACCGGTGCGCTGCTGAAAATCTTGACATTGCCACTCAATCGCCGCGACCAGGCCGAGATCATCCAGTATCCTAGG
>CAZJOQ010000336.1:0-2568 GCA_964547625.1 uncultured Nitrospira sp. | reverse complement strand
CTGCCAGCAAGGCTATCCCGGAGCAGGCCGATGCTTCAACTGCCGTTTATAGGATGATGCATTCACGTTGGGGCTCCTTCGGTGAAAGGCGGGTGAGTTTGGCGATTCACCGAGACCCTACACCTTCGGATGCCCCAACGTCATATGCTGTTTTGGACAAGAGTGACTTCCTGCTCCTGCACACGGTCTGAGATTAACACGAACTCTTCACGGCTCAGCAAGAGCACACAAATTTCTTCCCCTTGAGACCGACATAGATCTCCGTCGTCGCATAGTGCTGATGCCGCATCATCTTCTGCACCCGGGTGGGATTGGTGTCATTGAGGAGCGCAAAGGTCGGGGTCGAGTGGCGGAGACTGTGGACCACAATGCCGGGTTTCTTCACACCGGCAAGAAGTAACCCCTCTGTGATAAGACGATGGATCGCCCGCGTCGAGAGCTTCAAACCAGCAGGCGTCACCACACTTCCCATATGATCGAATCAAACCGCACTCGCAAAAAGCGAATCATGCCCCTTCAGCGGTTTCGTCGGTCCCCAGCCACACAAACGTATGGATCACCGAGCGGAGTGGCCGATAACCGGTCCTCGGACGCCGTCGGCCCTCGCGCCGAGGGCATCCGTTTTCGCTACCAGGTCAAGAAAGGCTGAACGGTGCTTTGAATGTGCGCGCGGTGCACGGGCCCAAAGTAGCGTGCGTCGAAGGAACGGCTGTTGGTATCCGACATCAACCAGAGTTCAGAGGAGGCCAGCACATGATCGGTCACCCGGAACCGTGGAAGCGGTCTCCCCATCGAATCCGCCTCACTGGGCTGGCTTGAGGGAATAAACGTCCCATTGATCCTCACCCCTTCATCGGTCACGCTCACGACATCATTGTGAGCAGCGAAGACCTTTTTCATCATGTTGCCGTATCCGCCAGGACAGAATCCCGCCCCGATGTAGCCCCGCTCTTTCGCTAGGTCAAACTCCGACCGCTCCGGAGGACACCACAACACGTAAGCCCCCTTCGCAATCGGATCGCTCGACATTCTGTAGAGCCCAAGGGGAATACTGCGCGTGATGTTGAGACGAAGACCGGCTTGGTGCGCCAGGACAAGGCCGAGCGCAAGACAGACACCCATGATCACGATCGGGTGACGTAACCGGCTCCACCCCGTCGTCATAGCTCGATCTTCACGGCGTGCGGAACATGTGGCTCACGCAGGGTGTCGCTCGCTGCTGGCGGTGGAATGGCGGCACGAGCCGCAAAGGTCGGATCGTGAAAAAAGAGTGGTTGGCGGCCGTAGATCGCCGGAAACCCTGCCACATAAATCACCATGTCCCCGGCTTCGAGGATCTGTCCCTGCGCGTCTTTCTTCGGTCCCGGCATGCGGAGACATTCATCGGGGGTAAGCAACGAGCGTTGCACCTCGTGGTGCGTGCGGGATTCCTGCGCATCCAATGTGCTCATGCGGCGTCGGCTGACCGTCAGTTGTTCCTGGATGACGGTGGTTTGTCCGGTGAGACGCGACAGATGTTCCGCCGTATCGAGGCGATTCGGCGGAAACGCATTTTGGATGTGGCAGTTGGAGCTAATGGCTTCATCAGCCCCGTACCCGGTCTCCCGGCTCCTCAGCTGGTTGATATCCTGACAGATGAGATAGAACTTCAGCCCGTAGCCCGCCATGAACGCGAGGGATTCTTGAAAGATCTCGAGTTTCCCCAGACTCGGAAACTCATCGAGCATGCCGAGCAAGCGATGGCAATAGGCGGCCTTGGTCGTCAGTGGTGACGGCGTGGATCGAATACCCAGGCGCACAAGCAGTCCCATGAACCCGGATGGTGGAACCGTTTCTCGATGAACGGCGATCGTGTCGGTGAGCAAGCGCAGCGCCATCGCCACGAACACACGGATCAAGGGGCGCAATCGGGCTTTGTCGTTCGGTTTCGTGACGAGATAGAGACTCACCGGACTTGGATGGTGCATGAGATCGCGAATCCTGAATTCTGAGGCACTGACGTTGTGGGCGACGAGGGGGTCGCGATACAGCGCGAGGTAGGATTTCGCGGACGAGAGGACCGAGCCCGCTTCCTCCTCCGGCCGATCCAGCATGTCTCGGGCTGCAGCGCCCACCACCGGATGCACCTGCCCGTTCACATGGCCGTAGGTGGTCATCTCCTTCCACAGGTCGGCGATGGGCCGTTGGGGATCGGCCAACATCCGATCGACGGCAGGCAAGGAGGTGGTGGTGCCCTCGTTGCGGGCTTGGTAGAGGGCATGCAGCATGACGCCCACCAACAACGCTTGGCTCGTCTTCTGCCAGTGGGATTCCAGGCCTCGTCCGTCGGGATCCACCAGAATCGTGGCCAGATTCTGCACGTCGGCTACTTCGTGTTCGGTGCCGAGCCGAACTTCATCCAGCGGATTCCACCGCACCGTGCCCTGGGCGGCGGCCGGTTCAAAACGCAGTACTTTATTCTTGGCGTGGTGCTGTCGCCATCCGGCCGTGAGTTCCCACAACTCCCCTTTCAAATCGGCAATCAGAGCGCTGTGCGGCCAGGACAACAACGTCGGAATCACCAAGCCC
>CAZJOQ010000335.1:0-2600 GCA_964547625.1 uncultured Nitrospira sp. | reverse complement strand
GATTCACTAATTCTGCGTCATTCAGTTCGCCGAACAGCCTGACCGACAGTCCGAACGGAAACTATCAAGACAACACCGATTCATTCGCAGCCGGACCGGTGTTCACGACCGAGGGACAACGGGGGTGCCGACTTGATAGTCGCGTTCGCCTGCAAACCGAGCAGGATATCGACGGTGTTTTTCTTGAAATATCAAAAAACGGCGGAACGACTTGGGAGCCCCTTCGTCTGATCACAGAAGATAGCGATGCCCAATTTGTTTCGTTCACCTGGGGGGACATCGCTGATGGGATGAAAAGTTCACGGTTTCGCTTTCGGTTTCTATCAGATCACAGTCAGACCTTCGATGGTGTGTACTTAGACGATGTCCGTGTCGCCTGCGTTACGGGTCCACCTTCGGGAACCACGGATTATCAATTTTTGCGCGGCACGTCGATGGCCACTCCGCATGTGGCAGGGCTCGCCGGGTTATTGCTCTCGGTGAATCCCAATCTCACCATATCCCAACTCAGGAACGCAATCCTCAACACAGTGGATCGGAAGGCTTCCTTGAGAGGCAAGGTATCGACCGGTGGACGCATCAATGCCCGAGCGGCGTTGGCCAGCGTTGTGACAAATTTCACCGTTGCCGTCAGCAAAGCCGGCACCGGCACCGGCACGGTGATGTCCAATTCTTCCGGAATTGACTGCGGAGCGACATGTAATGGACAGTTTCCCCAAGGTAGCACTGTAAACCTCACCGCAACACCCGATCCTCCGTCTGTCTTCGCAGGGTGGAATGGAGATTGTACCGGAACTGATCCCTGCTCGCTCACTCAAAATGCGACTGTAACCGCAACCTTCAACATGGCGTCATCCCTTTCGGTCTCTAGCCCGGCACCTACCGATAGCGGAGGAGGAGGCTGCACTGTCTCCCCTGGCGCAACGGGAGACATGTTACTGCCTGTCATGCTCCTGATGTCTCTTATGGCCTGGTTGTGGAGGACAAGACGCCGATGAGACTGAATGTCGGCACGAGAGCAATGTCGTTCCAGGAGAACCTGCGCTCCGACTGCACGGTCGAGGTGCAGCGTGTTTCCTCTGGTGTACTCCCTCTATCAAGCCGCTCCGCACACCTACTGGCCAGCCTCGGGCTTCAACATACTCGTCCATTTTATCGGGATTTCGTCTTTCTCTTGTTGTTAGCACTTGGCCCGATGGTATGGCTTGCCATAATAGGATTCTTGGCGTTTCAACCACTGCCGTGGCATGCCATATGGTCACCGGCGTTCCTCTCCGTCGCCTTATGGCAGCCTCTCGTTGAAGAACTGCTGTTCCGCGGCATCATTCAGGGGCATGTGCTGCAGTCCATTGGGAGGCAGAAAACATGGATCGGTCTCTCTATCCCCAATGTACTGACATCCCTCTTATTCGCACTGGCCCATCTGGCCAGCCATTCTCTTTCCTGGTCTTTACTCGTGTTCGTTCCCTCTCTCTGTTTCGGCTTTGTACGAGATCGCTTTGAATCCGTGTATCCCTCCATCGCCCTGCATGCCTTCTACAATACCGGCTACTTCCTTCTCATGGGAGGTGTCACCCTTCTAAACTCGCGTTCGGGTTCCTTCCTCTGAGCGATACCTGCGCCGTAGACTGCAGAACACTCGTCCGAGCTCAAGGCAAAATGGAGCCCGTCGGTCCACGACGCAGAGGGGGAGGACTAGAAGTACCGACATTCAGCCGAGATTCGAAAACAGAATTAGCGGGCTTTCGGATCGCTTCCTAATGGTGGGATAAAGACTTCGTTCAGATCGCTGAAGGATCCTCCGGGAGTCGGCCCGCCGCTGATGACGTAAATACGCCCTTGTACCACCGCTGATCCCAGACCATGACGAGCCATCGGCATCGGAGCCAGACAATGCCAGATATCATGCGCCGGGTCATAGGCCTCGTTCTCGTTGAACGTCCCGGCGGCGCCTTCGCCGCCCATTACGTAGATGCTCCCCGCAACGACCGCAGCAGTGATGCCGCTCCGCGCAGTTGGAAGATCGGCGACACGTACCCAATGACCAGTCGCCGGATCGTATCGTTCTGTGACAGCAAGATTGTGAGAATAGTCGCCGTCGACACGCCCGCCGATCGCATAAATCCTTCCGGCGACAGCTGCGGTCGCGAGGTGATCGCGAGGAGTCGGCAGAGGCGCAGCGGTCGTCCAGACATTCTGCACAGGATCATAGACTTCGACTTGCGCGTTGTTGGCCTTTCGATCGTACCCGCCGATGGCATACAACTTTCCGTCGTGCTCTGTTACAGACAGCGCACCTCTAGCCGTCGGCATCGAAGCGCGCTCAGTCCAGCTATCCGTAGTGGGATCATACGCATAGACTGTTGCCACTGGATTCCACACGCTCAATCCCGACTTGCTATATCCACCGATGACATATAACCGTCCGCCTGCAACACCAATCCCCACATGGTGCAAGCCGACCGGCATTGGAGCTTTGGACGTCCATCGGTCAGTCACTGGATCATACATTTCGACAGATGGCGTGATCGCGAAATTCAGTACATTGCCTAGACTGGGCTTCTCGAACCCACCGACCACGTAGATGTTCCCCTCCAGCG
>CAZJOQ010000334.1:1289-2608 GCA_964547625.1 uncultured Nitrospira sp. | reverse complement strand
TTCAACGCCTTACCGATCTCTCCAGCCGGGAGGCCATAGACCTTGGCGATCTCGCGCAAGGCCGCACGGGTGGCGAGCGTGTTCTGATTGGCGACCATCGCGGCGTGCTGGTGCCCATACTGCTTGAACACCCAGTCGAGGATGGCCGGTCGTTCATCCCAGGGAAAGTCCACGTCGATGTCGGGCGGATCGTGACGGCCAGGATTCAGGAACCGCTCAAACAGCAAATTGTGCCGAATCGGATCCACATGCGTGATGCCGAGACAATAGGACACGATGGACGCGGCAGCCGAGCCTCGGCCACACGTTCTCGGCGCTTGACGCACGATTTCATCGACCACGAGAAAGTAATCGGCATAGCCCTTCTCACGAATGACTGTGAGTTCTTTCTCGATGCGTTGTCGGACTGTCGGAGATAAAGTCCCGTAGCGCCAGAGGGCGCCGTCGAAGGTTTTGCGATGCAGCGTCTCAAGCGCAGCCTCAGAGGACAGCTGACGGAAGGAGGGAAAGATGGTCTGTTTAAAGTCCCAGTTGGTGTGGCACTGTTCGGCGATCAATCGTGTATTGGTCACGGCCTCCGGAACATGCGGGAAATGTCGCGCGAGCACGGGTTCCGGCATGAGCCACTGAGAGGGGAGTGCACAGTGATCGGCCCTGAGTCGTGAGAGGATCGTGTTCTCCGCGATCGCACGCAGCAGGCGATGGGCCTGATAGTCGGCTAGGTGGAGGAATGCGGCGCGGGTGGTGGCCAGCGGCGGCAGTCTAAGTTGGCGGCTCAACGCGACCGCTTCATGCAGTGCTGGCCCCGGTGTTAACTCGACGTACAGATCGTCTCCTGAATCTTCCTGCCAGGCGGGCAGGGCAACTGGATCATCAGACAGCAGCACCAGTCCCGTGCGATGCTGAGCGACGGTCTGAATGAAATCAAAGGAAACGTCGCAGTGGCGAGCCGAAAGAATTCGGCAGAGGTTGGCATACCCGGTAGGGTTCTTTGCGAGCAGCACGGCCCGGTGTGAAAAGGAGACGAGTTCTGCGCCCACGATCGGCTTGAGTCCATGTTCACGCGCGACATCAAGAAAACGGATCGCGCCATAGAGTCCGTTGGTATCAGTGAGCGCGAGGGAGTCCTGTCCTTGTGATTGAGCGGCCTGACAGAGGGCCTCCACCGTTGGGACACCCCACATCGGCGAGTACGACGAGTGCGTGTGTAGGTGGACAAAGGCCACTCAACTACTCCTCCCATACCGAATGGCCCGCTCACCGAATCGGGCATGGAGCTGATCGAGCGCGACCGCGAGCTTCTTAGCTCGGTCCTGCCG
>CAZJOQ010000334.1:0-1189 GCA_964547625.1 uncultured Nitrospira sp. | reverse complement strand
CCGAGTGTGTCGAGGTTCAGATCATCGAGCCGCGACAGGACTTGCCGCATGCAGGGCCGCCGCAAGCCTGGCAGGGTTCGTACTGATAGAGGAGCCATGAATACCGGCTCCGACCCAGGCCGAACATCGTAGAGTTCGGAAGGTTGGATCAACGTCGCCGCAGTTTGAGCCACGAGCTTGTTACTCCCTACACCAGCGACGCCGTCAAGCCGGTACTGCGCGAGGACCTCATGCTGGACCTTTGCCGCGACATCAGAGGCTGACCCAAAGAGGCGGCCCGTTCCGGTCAGATCCATCACAAAAGAGCCAGGCTGAACCGGTTCCCAGACCGGAGCGTAACGGCTCACGATCTGAAGAAGTGTTTCCTCCGCCGTGCGGACTCGCGATGGATTCGGAGACAGGACGTGCAGGGAGGGACAGACCCGTCGTGCTTGCTCAACGGACATTCCGATCTCAAGACCTGCTTGTTCAGCTTCGGATGAGACTTCACGCAGGAGCGCGCGAGAGGTATTGGACGGAGCGATCGCGACTGGTCGCGTCGAAAGGCTGAGATCATGCAGCCGAGCGACGGCGACTTCGAAGGCAGGAATTCCGAAGCAGACAATCTGGCGATCCATGGCGCCAACAGCCGAGGACTCACTTTCGGAGGTGACGGATGACGCCGACGACGATGCCTTCGATCTGGAAGCTGTCCGACGGCTTGATGACAATCGGCTGCATGGCATCATTCGCGGGATGCAGTTCAATCGTGCCGGTTTTTCGGTAATACGTCTTGATTGTGGCCTCGCCATTCACTAAGGCGATGACCGTTTGACCATTGCGGACGGTGGCTTGTTTCTGAACCACGACCACATCGCCGGAAAAGATTCCTTCATCCTGCATGGACATTCCCTTCACCCGAAGGGCGAAGGTCTCGCCTCGCCCAACCATGCTTTTCGGCACCTCGACGCGTTCCATCTGAGGAATCGGTTCAATGGGCGCTCCCGCCGCGACGACTCCGGCGAGCGGAATCTGGGAGGAGCTGAGTTGCATCAGGGCCAGTTCCACCGTCATGGGGATCGGCACGATCTTTTGTTCGTACCGATTGATGGTCTGCCGCGTCACATTGAGGGTCTGCGCAAGGGTGTCTTGGGTTAACCCGAGGGCCGTCCGCACCTGTTTGAGTTCATGAGACTGCATGTAACAAAAT
>CAZJOQ010000333.1:0-2610 GCA_964547625.1 uncultured Nitrospira sp. | reverse complement strand
TGGAGCTGGCGAGAGGAATCGAACCTCCAACCTGCGGTTTACAAACTGTCTCAGATCCAACCTCGGACAACCTAAACCCGCAAGAAACAACAAAACAGGACCCCCCAGACATGGGGCCAGATGGGGCTGGTTTGTCCTGTCCTGGTAGCAGCGTGGTAGCAGAATCGCTTGCATCTTCCGAGACAATTGCTCCTGAGGAGAGTGACAGGATGACAGTGAGTCGTCAGACGGAGGATTCAGATGGAAGCTAAGGGAAATATAGATCCTGATCTCACAATCGGGAGTTCGTTTCAGTCTGTGGTATAGGCTGCTGAGCGTCGATGAAACCGTGTCTTCTATCCTGTAGCGAATGCCTCTCAACGCATTCTACAGTCCCGTACACTTTGCCACGTTGAATCTCTGCCTTGAGACACCCCTAATTCTAGGTGCTGATCGTACGATGTCCTGGTCTCGCTGTTCCTCCCTTGATAGATACCTACACGTGTAGTTACAATGACTCGTGCAGTACGAATGGGACAGCGTGAAGAACCGACGTAATCGTGAAAAGCACGGCCTGGACTTTGCCGATGCTCCTCACGTGTTGGACGGACGCTGCGTCACCTTCGTCGACGACCGTGTCAAGTATGGAGAGACACGGCTGGTAAGTCTTGGCCTGCTTGCCAAGCGGGTGGTGGTGATCACCCACACTCCGCGTGGGCAGGACATGACGCGCATCATCTCCATGAGAAAGGCGAATCGTCGTGAGCAAAAAACCTATGATCAAGAGCGACCTGAAGCGACTGGACCGCATGACGGATAAGGATATCGACTACTCCGATATCCCGCCATTAGATGACGCATTTTTCAAGAAGGCCACGATGGTCGCCTGGCCGCCGGTGAAGCGGCAAGTGACTGTACGTCTCGATGCAGATGTGCTCCGCTGGCTGAAGGCCTCCGGCAAGGGGTACCAGACACGGCTCAACTATATTCTCCGTGCGGCAATGGAACATCAGGGGCCGCGGCGACCGCGTGCCACAAAGCGCCGGCGGCCGCGTGCGGCGTGACGCTTGCGTGAGTTATGCACCTATGGCTCGCCGATAGCTTGGATGAGCGGTTGCCGAGGAGCAGCAGAAGAGCCTCGTTCAGAACGACCGACCGTACATTGCGATAGAGAATCAAATAAAATGATCAGACAGATGTTCTTCGGAAACAATGGCGATGGAGTGGCCACCATCGATCATGGCGACTGCCATTTCGATTTATCGACCGTGGGTAGAGTGTAACGAATCGCAACCTAACCCCACAAGAAACAACAAAAGGCGACTCCTCCGATAGGGGGCAAGATGGGGCTAATTTGTCCTGTCCCGGTAGCAGCGTGGTAGTAGATGAGGGTGAGTAGAGAACTCTGCCATTACAGGCGGGGCTCTCTTCCTCACCTGACCAGAGCCGTCAAAATGGTGGTGCGTTTCTATTTATTCTATTTCGGTCCACTCCCCTTATCGGGGAATCTTGGTCGGGAGAACATCGATGCCTTCGGCGTGAGCCGCCTTGCGCAGATGCTTATCAAGCGTGGCAAGTGGAAGGCCAAGACGCATGGCTAATTCTAGGTACGCCGCATCGTAACTGCTCAGCTGGTGCCTTCGCCCTAATGCAAGCGTGGTCGTTGTGGCATGCTGTTCCGTATGCACATCCGACTCAATGGCAAGTTTGCTCAGCAGATTCAGGAACAGCATGGTGTCAGCCGGCGTCTTCTTCTTGGAACGCTCAGCGCTTAGCAGTACATTGGCAACTTCAAGAACCCAATGTTGGGCTACAACAGCTTTTTCAGGCCCGGAAAGCTTTCCGAGTAATACATCGGTGTCTTTGGTGGCTTCATGCTCAAACAGCCACGTCATCGTGACGGAACAATCAAGTATGAAGTTCATCGCCGCCCAGCGTTCTTCCACGCGAGAATATCCTCGGTGGTCAATTTGACAGGATGCTTGGCGCGCAACCCACGAATCCCTTCGATCGCTTGTATGGCCTCTTCCCGACTCGATCGTTTCGCGGGCACCAGCTTGGCGACGGCTTCATCATGACGGGTGATCGTAATTTCCTCCCCCTGAGCGACTCGACCGATCAATTCGGAAAGTTTGTTCTTCGCTTCGGCAAGTCCCACTGTGATAATGGCCATTGTCACAAACCTCCAATACCCGGACACCATGTAATCTGGCTAGACACTGGCTAGATTAACATAACGCCTTCGCGAGCCACAAGTTATTGCAGCCATTTCGGTACATGAATGGTGTCTTTCTCCTCGGTATCAATTAAGTGGACAGGAACACTGGCTTGGCCGGCTCACTATCTTGGCCCACTCTGAAAGAATGGGCTCAGTTTCTTTCAAATCGATCAACGCTTGGCAAGCCGCTTTCGCATGCCCCAGTGAACACACGCTCCAAGATGACAAAACCCATTCAGTGCGTGTTCCAAGCATCTGACCACCAAGGCTCCCTCTTCATCCATTTGACCCCTTGCCAGTGGTTCTGGTGTATCAGAAACAACTCTGGTACATTAAAGGATGTCGTTAGTGCGAGTACGGGGGGTCCTTCATGACCACGAAAACATTAGATCAGCACATTGAAACAAGCCTTG
>CAZJOQ010000332.1:0-2611 GCA_964547625.1 uncultured Nitrospira sp. | reverse complement strand
CCGGCGTCGGGTTTTAGTGATTTGATAATGCGGGAAGTCCGACAGGCTCCTAGGGATACGGAATATTGACGGCCACATGGACTTGTTGTTCTGTGGACACGAAGCCGAGCCCGCTGTGTCGTGGCAGAGCTATGTATCTGAGCGCCCACTGGTGCCGAATCAAAAAAGCGCTGGGGATTTGGGCTCGAGACACGTTGATAGAGGGTGACCCCGGTCACCCTAGGATGGCTGGCCCACCACGACTTTCGACGATGTCTCCAAAGAGCGTTCTTCCGGAGCCAATCCGACAGTAGTGGGGGGTGATTTCCACTTCCACTCCCCGATGCGAGTAAAACCTCCCGAACAAGAGAGCGGCTTTGTGCTCCGATGTCATCGCTGCGCTGAGAACGATCCCACCAGACTGTAGATCCATCAAGCGAACCGATGGACCATCGACCGACGAAAGGCTCTGCCCAAGGTGAACCTCGACGGCAAATCGCTCTCTCTCGTTACGCGTGAGAACATTACGGCGGAGATGGGCGATGCGGGTACCGTGCGCGTCGTACAGGTCGAGAGTGATAAGAAATGGCGCGTGCTCACGGTTGGTCTCGATGACGACTTGCTCTTTTTCATGAATCTTGACAACGCCGTTGGTGCTTCGGAAGATATTGGATCCGATACACAGCTCGAGTCCCGGCCTGGTGAGGGCTCCACCCGCTGCGGGGTGATCTAATGGACCGGTCCTGCGAAACACCGCCGGTTCATCCATTCAACATCCTCGATCCTCAGTGCCCATCGGTTGTCCGGAGTTGGCGCAGCACAATAGGCGGCTTCATCTAAAAATTTTTTGAACGCTATGCTTTCCGGTCGTTCCTGTCAAGACTCGCCATGGCAGAGATAGACAAGTATTTTGGCTCCCTGCAAACGGCCCAGCTCGAAAGCGCCGATGTGCGATCCTCCAGTGGGGTACCGCTTCATTGCAAACAGAAAACCGCTTATGCTACGGTCCAGCTCTCGGGCAGTTACTGGATGGTCCCATCGTCTAGCCTGGCCTAGGACGGAGCCCTCTCAAGGCTTAAACACGGGTTCGAATCCCGTTGGGACCACCACACCTCGCTCGCGTGTGCCGCCGACTCATTATCGTAGTATCGTAATTGACGTCGGCGGATAAACCCATCCAGTGGTTCTTGTGTTTTCCTACACCGCACTTCCTGCGTGCCGGCGGCTCTTCTGAGATTTTTCGTAATCATCGCTTCCGGATAAACACCTCCGGTCGTTATTGCTCGCTCGTAATGCGACCCATATATCCGCTTGTGGTGTTTAGGGAATCGCGAAAACTGGGTCTCAGTCCGAAACAGCGTCTGCGTGTGATGGAGATGGGTGGTGTGATCACCCTGGCGCCGACAATGACCGGCTATGAATTGCTGGTTCTGGTCTTGGAAGACGGCTGATTGTTCTTTCGGAGCGTGGAACGTTGACTATTACGTCAGTTGGTACACCCGCCCTACGGCCGGCGGGGTGATCGCTTTGCGCATAAAGTCTTCTCGCACTTGTTCCAATCGACGCATGTTGTCGGCGGAGTAGTACGCCTCCCCGCATTGCGTGCAGGCCTCGGCGTCCACAGTCACCAAAAGGTGATCATTCCCGATCTTGATTTCCGCTTCCACTTTCTTCGCTCTGACCTCGCCGCGCTTACAAATGACACATGTCATCGCATTTTCCTCCGTCGCCAATCAGCTTCCCATCGCGCGGGATCTGGCTGATAGACCGTGATGATGATCAGTCGGCCTTCGTTCACGACTGGAGCGCACAGGACGTGCAAAGGTCTGCCTTCCTGGGTGCGTCCAAAAATGAGGCAACTCGGATACGGTCCATCATCCGGATACTCCTCGATGATTCCACCAGAGTCAAGCACCTCCAGAATGTCGTCAACGGAAATGCGGCCCAACGGCTCCGTTTCCATCTCCCGGCGGGCGTGATCTGTAAAGCGACAACCCTGGACGCACTGACGAATCGTATCATAGTTCATGCGGCGTTGGCGCTCCTCCACACATCAGATGATGCTTCAGTGCTGTGGGAGAGAGCGTCGTAGCGCATGTTTCCCCAAAATGCATCTCAGGATCAGGACATAAGGGTGAACCGATAGGCAACCGATTGACGCTCGGCCCGATGGAGGCGCGCTCAGTGTGTCACCTGTGGGTATTTGTTTGAGCAGCTCAGAGAGAATATCGATATCAAGCAGGGTGGCAGCCTGAGGCATCAGGCTGCGGACTTGGGAAAGAACTATCGGCGATCCAAAGCAATGGCTTCCACTTCTGCGATCTGATCGGTCGTCAGGCCGTGATAGACCTGTGCCGCTTGCCGCAGAATTGCGTCCGCGCTCACCGCCGCCGTAGTGTCTACAGTCACTTGTACCTCCGCTTCGTCAGCGAGGGCGAGTGGTTCCAGCGGCAGTAGCACACCATCGTGGCACCGTGCTTTGATAGTCTGGCGCATGATGGTTCTTCTCGACATCCAATTGAATGCATCCATCCTATCTCAACTACTGGTTGAACTGGCGCCGGTTTGCGACGTATTGTAATTGAAGGCGCCGAATTAACATCTCACGTAAGATTCTTGTTGTGTAGGAGTG
>CAZJOQ010000331.1:0-2617 GCA_964547625.1 uncultured Nitrospira sp. | reverse complement strand
CTAGGTTCGACAGGCTGTCCTTAACGCTCGAAGGTCCGATCCGGCAGGTTGCGAAGCAGCACGAGGAGGCCGGAAGAATCGTATCGCTGTTGGAACCGTCAGATGCGAGCCGGGGGTAGTTGAACTGTCCCAGCTCGCATTGAGCCTATTCCCCTCACCATGAAACCTCCAGGCAAGGCGATCACACCCTGTTTCTTCGATGCGATTACTCGCGGCCCGGGGCAAGGGCGATATACATCACTCCTACCACCGCACTGATCAGAAGCACTTCAATGATCAACATCACCATGGCTGATCACCTCCCTTCGTATAGTTTGTGTCGCAATGCCGCGCCGCATTGATTTCTTTCATCACGGTTCATGCCGTGCGGATGAGCATCGCGAACATCAGGCTGCAAAATGATCGCCCCCGAGATCCTCAACATCCGGGTGCTATGCTGAACAGTTCTACGTAGAGCCATTAGTGTGCACTGATACCAAGCACTAAGCATTTCCTAAGCCACAGACGATCCACACCGAACTCGTGATATTTCAAGCACCTATATAGATCGGTGCATGGTTTGATAGTTTGCGCCTGAATCTGAATGGATCTTGCGCAGTATCTGATTAGATTCAGGTACTGAGAAAAGGAAAGACTGTAGCTGTTCTAGGAGACCCAACTATGGGAGGAAAACCTTCTCCGGAGTGCAGTCCCTCCCCTCATTCCGAGGAAGTAGCAGGTGGTTTCGCTGAAATCTGCTTCTGCCTGAGCAGCTTTGTCAGGTAAGTCCGTTGCAGGCCCAATTCGGCTGCCGCCTTCGTTTGGTTCCATGCATTCCGACGTAAGGCGGTCTCGATCAGCTTCTGGCTATAGGCATCCATGCTTTTATGATAGGAGAATAAGAATATGTCCGACTGGGGTTCCTGACTGGTCGTCGATGCGGAGATCCAAGGCGTAAGTGAAAGATGCTCTGGCCCGATTGTGTCGCCGGGACACAAAACCAGGGCGCGGGTGAGCACGTTCTCCAACTCACGGACATTGCCCGGCCAAGTATACGCTTGCAGCGCGTCCAGTGCGGAGTCGCTGAGGACGCAGTGTTTGTTCAGCCCGAATTTACCCGGTTGGGTAAGAAAGTGTCCTGCAAGGGCAGGGAGGTCGTCGAGTCGATCGCGCAGAGGTGGTAGCTTGACGGTGATCACCGCAAGGCGGAAATAGAGATCCTCTCGAAATGTGCCGTGACGAATGGCCCGTTGTAGATCCTTGTTGGTCGCTGCGATAAACCGAACATCGGCTCGGACCTCCTGCGTTCCACCGACTCGATAGAACGTCCGATCGTTGAGCACCCGTAGGAGATGACTTTGCATGGTCAGTGGCATATCTCCGATTTCGTCGAGAAACAACGTGCCTCCCTCGGCGATCTCGATCTTGCCGGGCTCCCGCTTGGTGGCTCCGGTATAGGCCCCTTTTTCGTGACCAAACAGCTCGTTCTCCAGGAGGTTCTCTGGAAAGGCCGCGCAATTGACGGCGATGAAAGGTCGAGCCGAACGATGGCTCCATCGATGAATGGCCCGTGCGACCACTTCCTTACCGGTGCCAGTTTCGCCAAGCAACAAGACGGTGACAGCCGAAGACGCCGCCTGTTTGGCGATGGCCAGTTGTGCGTTCATCTGTGTGTTGGTTGTGACGGCAGGCTCAAACTGGACATCAACCTCTTTGCGGAGGGTTGCGACTTGACGGTACAGCGTCACCGTGTCCAGCGCCTTCTTGATCACCACGGTCAAATGGTCGGAGGTGAAGGGCTTGGGCACGAAGTCGAAGGCGCCGAGCTGCATGGCCTGCACCGCGCGCTCAATCGTTCCGTAGGCCGTCAGCATCACGATGAGCGGCGTTGTATATGTTGTTGCGCTCTGCGGTTCGTCTTGATCGGAAGCGTCATGACGGACGGAGGTCTTCCTCACCTGTTTCAAGACGTCCAGACCTGAAAGCAGCGGAAGCTCAAGATCCAAGAGGACAAGATCCGGCTCCTCTTCCTGAATCACGCGCAGCGCATCCTTGCCGCTCGTGGCGGTCAGAGGCTCATGCCCCATAAAACTGATACGATTCTGCAAGCTGAGGAGGATATCGGGGTCGTCATCGACAATCAGAATTTTAGCTCGCATAAGGTCCTCATCCTTTCAAGAGATACGTTGCTCCCCAGCTTCCGAGACTTTGAAAGTCTGTTCATCCTGCGATGCGAAAATGGGAAGGGTAAAGTAAAACCGTGAACCAAGCTGAGGTTGACTCTCCACCCATATTCGGCCATGGTGCATGGTGACAAGCGTCTTGGTGATACAGAGGCCGAGTTGAGCGCCTTGTGATGCCGGCATCGCCGACGGCACTCTGGAAAATTCCTCAAAAATGTTCGGTACGTGAGCATGGTCGATCCCGCAGCCGCTATCGGACACGCATGTCTGCACGAAGCCCGAAGGCGACACCCTGAACTCCACGGCAACATGACCACCGGGGAGAGTGAATTTGATCGCATTTCCGATCAGGTTCCACAGAATCTGTTCCAACTTGTCGCGGTCGCCACGGACAAATGGAAGCGAGTCGATCGGCTCGATGACAAGAGACACGTTCTTCTCCGAGGCGACTATCC
>CAZJOQ010000330.1:0-2618 GCA_964547625.1 uncultured Nitrospira sp. | reverse complement strand
CGTCTAAGCTCACCCGCACTTGACGCAGGTCGCCTGGAGCGGCAGCGCAAGGCGGACTCGGTCAAGTGTCGGGTGCAGCGCATGGTTAGGCTGCTGATTCGATCCCGACATCCCAGCCAGGAAAAACCAGAACTGCCGGGTGGCACTTTAGGGCCCGGCCCAGAACCTTCGCTCTTTCCACACCGAGCCGAACCCGGTCATTCTCAATTGCCGAGATAGTTGACTGAGGAATACCACTGAACTCTGCCAGATCATTCTGGCTGAGCTCCTGGAGCTCCCGAAGAATGCGTACCGACTCACCGGTCGATACGTCTACATATCGTTTGGATGGCCTAAAGTCCCTCATTTCATTTTTTACGATAGTCATGCGGCGACACCTCAACAACGAGAACGAGAAAATCCTCTTTCTCGACGCGATAAATGACCCGATATTGCTGGCTGAGTCTGGAGGATCGATGGCCTCTCCATTCACCTCGAAGCGATTCGTCATTGAATCCTCGAATCAGCCCTAGTCCCTTCGGGCCCGAAAGTTGCACGATATCCTTCCACTTCTCATATCGTTTAAGAATATCTTTGGGCAATTTGCGAATTCTCCGCTGAACGCTGCGGTGCTCGAAAATCTGCCACATATGGTTTTTAGTATATATACCATTATCAGTATGTCAAGCTCGAGGTGGCAATTGCAGCCTAACGGTTCGGCTCACCCGCGCGGGGAAGCGGCGCGCGAGCGGCGCGGCCGCGTCGGGTGCAGCCGGAGGTTAGCCGGTGTCGTGGATTCCACAAGTCGTTACCGTCAGCACAACACCAGCTTTTGTGGATCGTGAGGAATTGTCGAAACGATCTGCCAGTCAGCGCCGCTCCTGGCAAACACGTACGATGTGCCGTACTCGCCAATTACACTGCCGTTCTTGCGATACCGGATGTACTTGCCGCTGAGGATCGCCGTCGACTCATTGAGTACGCAGATCCGAAGGACGGGCCACTCTGACCGCTCGTACCCCTCCGCCACCAACGGGCGAAGCGTATCCTCGAACCATGTCTTGACTTGACCGTCCATCGAGAAGGTGATCGGCCCTGTCGGCTGCAACCTGAGCCACGGAATCCTGATGCGCCGCGCCACAAGATCAGGCCGATCCTCCATGAACCAACGTCGATACTCATCGAAGGCGCGGCTGACGTCGGCCTTGATCGTATTCTCTTGATCGGCTGAGAGCTGTTGGGCAGCTACCGGACCCGCCCCGAGGCATAGGACCATCCCGATGAACATAAGGAGCACTGTCATGGATTTCATTCGTCCCCCTTTGATCGCCTCGTTCAGTCGCCCAGCGATCCGGCTAACGTTTGAGCTCACCTGCGGGCGACAGCCGCAGGCTGGCGCACGTCAGGTGGAGCGAAGGGTTAGGCGTCACTGGTCCTGATAGGTTCGATACGAGGCTCGCCTACATCGTGCAAGCCTGCCAACTTGGCAAAGGCCCAGATACCAAACATACACGCGCCAAGTGCGGCGATGCCTATCGACGTCCCGGCTACGACAAGTTCCCCGAAGCCAGCGAATGGCCCCGACCCTGACGCCTGCTGAGAACGCTGCATAAACCAGGCAGCCAAGGCTATGCCGCTCACAGTGAGACATACGCCCAGAATGGAAAACACACGGTGAATAGCGACTGCACGACGAGTGCGAACCGCCGCCCATGCCCCGAGCGCACCACCCATCGGTAGTGCCAGGAGCGTTACGTCATCGTCAATACCAGTGAGCTGGGAGACGTTCGCCATTCCCCAGAGCAGCGCTATCGGAGCAAACAAGAGCAGGGCGGCGGTGATGATCCACGATCCAAAATACCCTGCCGAAAGAGCCAGTCGCATCTTGTGACACCTAACGTCGCGCATCAGCGGCGGAGCAAAGTGGCGGGCGATTTGCGCAAGCAAATCGCATGACACTTTGAGCCGTCCACTGCATGCGCCTGGTTAGACCGCACTCAGGGCGCCCCGAATCGGAGAAACCGGCTCGTGTACACGACGCACGAGAAAATCGGAAAGCGGCGCTCCTGCGTCAACGCGGGCTACCCAGTCCTCCGGGTCAAACTCGACGCCAACTGGGTTGATGCTGAAACTCGGACCACGAATGTAGGCATTACTTTCCTCGCTGGATGCGAAGCAGTCAACCTGGAATTCAAGCTGATTGCCGTCAGGATCGGCGTAATACATTGAGATGGTGAGGCCATGGTGAATGCACCAATAGGGCAAGATACCGCTGGCCTTGAGTCGTGTGTAGTTCTCCAACAAGTCCTTCAGTGACGGGTAGGTGTAGGCGATGTGCTCAACACCAACCAGCCCATGTTTCTCTGAATCATGCCCATCTGGATGCACGGCGGCAAGGTCGATAAACGCCAACCGGTGATGCTCGTCGTCGTAGGTGAGAAACGCCATCACTGGATTCTGATGCTGTACGCTGGCATGGAACACTTCTTTGTACCAAGCCAGCATTTTCTCGAAGCTCCGCGTCCGATAGACAACGTGTGCGAGAGTCGGGAGTCGATGCTGTGACATTGAAATTCCTCATTCATTAACTCGTAATGGGAAAGCTGGTCCCTGCCGATGGTAGATGGCCGGGCTGTGCG
>CAZJOQ010000329.1:0-2632 GCA_964547625.1 uncultured Nitrospira sp. | reverse complement strand
CTAGGCGAGGACCTATCTCCCCTGAAGCTTTTGCGGAGCTGGTCCAGCAGGCCATTGAGGATCTCCCGCCGCCCTACGCGAAGCTCATGGAGTCCGTTGCCGTGGTCGTAGAGGAAGAGCCGCCGGATGACGTCTGGCGAGATTTGGAGCTGGATAAGAAGGACGACTTGCTCGGGCTCTATCAAGGCCAGTCCTTGGCGGACGATTCATTCTTCAGGTCGGGTGGTGAACCACCACCACGGATTTCCATCTATCGCGGGCCAATCCTTCGCCTTTGCGAAAGTCCAGAAGAAGTCGTGCAGGAAGTCTACGACACGGTCGTCCATGAACTGGGTCATCATGTCGGCCTGGATGATGACGAAATGCCGTTCTGAAGAACCAGTGCTGAACAGAAGTGCTACGTGCTGAGTTGAAAACACTGTGAGCTCTATCGCTCAGAACATTCAAGAGTAAGCAGGCTTTTGGCCGGCTCGTTGGTAGCCCAAGACGAGCATAACAATTCCAATTAGCACCATGGGCAGAGAGAGAATCTGACCCATGGTAATCGGGCCTAGAATGAAGCCAAGATGTTGATCCGGTTCACGGAAGAGTTCGATGATGAGTCGGCTGATGCCGTAGCCGGTGACGAACGTCCAAAAGATCGTGCCGGGAGGAGTCGGGCGCCGATCGATCCACCACAAAGCTGTGAACAACACGAGGCCTTCCAGTGTCGCCTCGTATAATTGTGAGGGGTGGCGGCAAACTGGGCCGCCGGTCGGAAAGACGATGCACCACTCCACGTCGGTTGACCGGCCAAAGAGCTCTCCGTTGATGAAATTTCCTATTCGACCGAACCCCAATCCGATCGGTGTAACAGAAGCCGCCAAGTCCGCAATCGTATAGACAGGAATGCCGTGCCTACGGCTGAACCAGATCAGCGCGATAATAGTCCCGATGAGCCCGCCGTGGAAGGACATACCACCTTCCCATACTGCGAGCAGTTTCAGCGGGTTCTGAATATAATAGGAAAAGTTGTAGAAGAGTGTGTAACCGATCCGTCCACCAAGAAACACACCGAAGGCCGCGTAGACGACCATGTCATAGATCTGGTCCTTCCTAATTGCCAACTCCTTGCGGGCAACCTTGTGCTGAATGAGGAAGTAGGCCGCGGTGAGGCCGATCAAATACATCAGCCCATACCAGCGCAACTGAATAGGGCCCAGAGCTACAATGACGGGATCAATGTTTGGATAGGGAATCGCGGCTAGGGAACCCATGTCTCCTCTGTCCGGATTGTTTCCTTGAGAGACGTTGTTCGTATTCTGAACAGTTCACAAGTCTTTGCTGATCCGTGCTTCTCCTGCGAGCCACGAACCAGATTTTCAACGGATCATACGGGGGCCTACTTGTCAATGCAAGCGTATCTAGGATTAAAGAATGATTAGAGCATGGTCCTTGGAAAACGTTGCCTAGAGCCGATTCACAGGAATGAAAGGTACGCAAGTGTTGGATTTCTGAAACGCGTGTGTCGCCTTCTGTCGAGAAAAAGAGACCTAATATTTGTCACTTCTCATCGTCGCCGGTCGCCCCCTTGATTTTCCGAGGAAATTGGTCCCTGTTCGTCCGCTCTCATGCTGGCACAAAGCATGCTGATACGTCCCTGATAGGAAGAACGATTGGGCAGTCTTCCGGCAACATCACCAACATTACGAGGGAGGTTCGCCATGTCGGAGCAGGGGAAGCACGTCGCCAAGGCAGCTGCATTCATCGCTGGTGGAGCCGTCATCGGAGCGGGACTGGGGCTCCTCTTCGCACCACAGACCGGGGTTGAAACGCGTCGGAACATTAGCCGCTATGCTCGGAAGGCACAGGCACAAACCAATCGCTGGGGGCGAGCCGTCAAGTCTGGCGTGAAAGTCGTGTTCGACCAACAGTCGCCGATGGTGAAAAGTTGCGAGGAACATAAACCGCAGCTCTCCGCCGTGTTGAACTAGTTCCACCGAAGATCATCGGTGGCAGATCCACCCGTAGTGTCCCCTCCTCCGTCGCGGCTGGATCTGCTATCGATGGTCCGCGGGGATCTGAATGCTGATGGCACCGGCTAGTTCACCCACCTGAGCGCCTTCTCTTGGATAGCCGGAAACGTCGAGTATCCCTTTAGGGCTTCCATGACAAGTCAGGCAGTCTCCCGAATAATATATCGGCATCATCGCCCTGAGTAGCCGCCCGCCGTCGATCCACTCGAAGACAGGCGTGGTTGCGGCTGGCCGGGTTGCAAGTCGATTCAGCACCCTCTCTTCGTACGCATCCGGAGAATTTTTCAGGTTCCTCGGATTGAGGGTCGTCTGTTTAATCGTCACGTGTGAGCGATTGGAAAACTTCCGTGCGGCCTGGCTGCCGAATGTGGCCGGGATGAAGTTCTTATATCCGATCCCGCGCTGATTGATCACGAACTGCGCGTCTCCTACCACCTCTTTGCTTGTGAGGAGCAGCGTCGCCAAGAGCTCTTTGGTGAGAGGGAGTAAAGACGAGGGGGGATGCTTCACATCAATGCGAGTCTGCCGGAGAAACTCCTCGCGCATCAGCTGTTCAAAAACCTCGGGCGTGAATCCCTTATCGGCTTTGCCCGGATCGTTGATCAACGATTGGTTTC
>CAZJOQ010000328.1:0-2654 GCA_964547625.1 uncultured Nitrospira sp. | reverse complement strand
TCCACCCCCTGTCTTCATGGCGACTGAGAACTCGCTGATCATGTTGCCGGCATGGCTTGCGACGATCGTGGCGCCAAGGATCTTGTCAGTCCCCTTTTTGATATGAACCCGTGCAAACCCTTCCTCGTCTCCATCGAGAATTGCCCGATCGACCTCGTCGAGTTTGTAGGTATAGGTTTCCACTTCGAGTCCCTTCTCCTTGGCATCTTTCTCGTACATGCCGACGTGAGCAATTTCCGGATCGGTGAAGGTACACCATGGCATATTCAAAGACTCGACACTGGCATACCCCAAGCCAAAGGGATGAGGAAAGAGGGCATTCTGAATGACGATTTGAGCCATCGCGTCGGCAGCATGTGTAAACTTGTACCGCGAGCAGATATCGCCCGCCGCGTAGATCATTGGATTCGTCGTCTGCAGCTTCGCATTGACCTTGATTCCGTTCCTATCGTAGTCTACCCCCACTGCCTCCAACCCAATCCCCTCTGCATTCGGCGTGCGTCCCACTCCAACAAGGATTTCATCAACGATGACATCGTACTGTTGACCATGTGAATCAACCGTTAGGCGCTTGCCGGCGTCGGTCTTCTGCACATGCAAGTCCTTTCCGCAGCAGAGCAGCTTCACTCCATCTCGTACTATCGCGTGCTCCACGATATCCGCGGCATCTCGATCCTCATTCGGCATGATGCCGTGTGTGGTCTCGATGAGATAGACTTGGCTCCCAAACCGGGCGAATGACTGCGCCAGTTCACAGCCAATAGGGCCGGCTCCAATCACGCCGATGCGTTGCGGCAGCTCGGTCAGTGAAAAGACGGTTTCATTCGTCAGATAGCCGGCCGCTTCAAGGCCAGGCGTGTTTGGGACTGAGGCTCGCGCCCCGGTGCAGACGGCGGCTTTCGCAAATGCCAGGATCCGATCGCCGGCAGGACCAACCACCTGGAGCGTATCGGCACCGAGAAACCGTCCGCTGCCGACATAGACATCGACTCCAAGTTTTGTATAGCGATAGACGGAATCGTTCTGGCTGATATGTGCCCGGAGTCGACGCATCCTTGCCATTACAGCGCCAAAATCATATTTTACACCAGGCGGGATTTGCAGTCCGAACTCTGTTGCCTTCCGTAAATCCGCCCACGCTCTCGCGGCTCGGATCACACCTTTGGATGGCACACACCCGACATTCAAACAATCACCGCCCATCAGGTGTTTTTCGATCAAGGCGACTTTCGCTCCGAGACTTGCCGCCACGACTGCGGTAATCAAGCCCGCAGTTCCGGCACCGATCACCACGATGTTGTAACGACCGGTCGGTTCTGGGTTGACCCAGTCGGAGGGATGCACATTGGCGACAAGTCGCCGGTTGTATTCGTCCCGTGGAAGCACCAGAGGTTGGTCGGACTCACTCATTCCGGTAATCCTTTGAACAGATTGCGTGATCATCGGGTGTCACCATCATTGTGTCTTCGCAAACGCCCTCATGAGGCAGATTTCGCTGTAAACTTCTTGTATGCCACCGGAACCAGCGCGAGGAGACCGAGAAGCACAAAGGCCACGATCACGTTGGGGGATGCAATTTCCTTTAAGGAATTGATGGTACCCAGTTGTCGCCCGGCATAGGCATAGACAAAAGAACCAGGAATGATTCCGAGCGCCGTAGCCGCCACATATGTCCCCACGCTCACGCGTGTGAGCCCCGACACAAGGTTGACGACGAAAAAGGGAAACAAGGGAATCAGTCGCAGGGTCACCAGATAACTAAAGGCATTCTTGGTAAACCCTTCTTGGAACGGCCCCAGCCACTTTCCGAACTTCTGCTCGACGGTATCCCGCAGCACATAGCGTGCGATGAGAAAAGCGAGGGTTGCTCCGGTTGTTGCCCCCACATTGATCAACATGGTTGCCAACCCTGCACCGAACACAAATCCACCGGCCAAGGTCAGGATCACTGCGCCGGGCAATGACAAGCCTGCCACTAACACATAGACACTGATAAATATGGCGACAGCCGCGGCAAAGTTCTCTTCCGTGAATGCCAGCAAACCGTCACGGTTTTCTTTCAAGGCAGTTAAGGACAAGAATCGTCCGAGATCAAAATAGAAGAACGCGCCGATGGCAAGGGCCATCCCAACGGCAATGAGAACCTTGCCTCTATTTGAGCGGCCGGTTCCGGCCTGATTCGAGAGCTGTGTCGTCATAACCTCATCCTGGCGTATCATGAGACCTCCTCCGCTGGCTGTCAATGTGGCTACTTATTTGTTTTGTCGTGGAGTGAACCGCTTTCTTACAGCGGTTGATGGGAGAAGGATGTATGGTACCAAGTGTGACAGGTATGACTAAAGAGAAACGTGAATCAGGATGAAAAGGCTTCTACAGTTTCACTATCGTGATGAGGTTTGAATGAGGAGCTGAATAATTGGGCTACCGGAATCTCTCTCCGCTCGACCTACCGCAACGCCTGGCAATACTGCTCCAACTGTTGGGCGAACACGAGGAATTGGTCACCCCCCTCTCGACGATAATTTTCCTTCGGCACCCCCTCTTGCCGTTCCCGCCGAACCTGTTCGCACGCTCGACGCTCCGCGCGATTGATCTGCGGCTGCAATCGAGCCTGTTCTTCCAACGAACGACCAGCTAGACTTTCTTGCATGCGT
>CAZJOQ010000327.1:0-2681 GCA_964547625.1 uncultured Nitrospira sp. | reverse complement strand
CTAGCATCGCTGACAGCATGGTGTGTCCGTGTGAGTCGAGTGAATAGGGCCAGGACAGGAGTCTGTGATGTGTGACCGGAAGGTTTATCTGTAGGGCGAGTATTCAGTCGCCGGGGTAGCGACCCGGATGACACCTGGCTGGGCAACAGCGAGGTAAAAAGAAAAGGTCGTCCCTTGATTGACGACACTTTGCACCTCAACGGCGCTTTCGTGCAACTCTAGAATTCGCTTCGTGATCGCGAGTCCGAGCCCGGATCCACTCTCACCGCTTTGATGGTGCTTCCCGACTTGATAGTACCGGTCAAAGATATGTGGGAGGTCACTCGGCGGAATCCCGCAGCCAGTATCCGTGACCCGTGTCATGATTGTCTCACCCACGCGGCTCAGGATGACTGTGATCCGTCCTCCTTGCGGTGTGTATCTGAGGGCATTCTCGATCAGGTTTTCGAGAACCCGTTCAATCAATCCGATATCGGCTGATACAGCCGGGAGATCTTCTCCCAACTTCGCCTGGAGCGTCACCTGCGTGGCTTCGACGATCACCCGAAACTTTTGGACCACGTCCTGCACCAGTTCGCCCAGAGAAAACGATTCAAGGCGAGGCCTCATCTCCTGCGAGTTCAGTTTGGTCAGCTCAAACAGCTCCCCAATCAGTTCTCCTAATCGCTTGCTCTGCGCCACGGCAATATCCAGATACCTCCGTCGATCCTGCGGCGAGAGCACGCCTTCCTTCAGCACCAAGGTCTCCAGATATCCCTGTAGACTGGTGACGGGCGTGCGAAGATCATGGGAGACATTGGCCACCAATTCCCGCCGCAACTGATCGGTTTCTTTAAACTGGTGAACTTGTTGGCGAATGAACTCAGCCATTTGTGCAAAGGTCGTTTCCAGCTTGTCAATTTCATCCGCTCGCCTGGCCGCCAATGGTCGACCATCGGAGCGAGACAAGACGTCGGGCTGTGCTGAGAGTTCACCGCGCCTGAAGGTGTCCATCGCCGAGGCGAGGGAGTTGAGTCTTCGCGTCAAGAGTTTCAGACAGAGCAGTCCGGCTAGGAGGGCACAGGCCAGGATGGCCCCTCCGATCCACAGGCTCAGCTGAAGAATATAACTCTTCTCAAGCATCTGCATGACCGAATCAAACTCTTCCCCGCCCAGGATGATGTACAGATAGCCTTCGATGGAACCTCTCAACGTTTCAATCGGAAAAACCGAAAATACCTTCTGGCGCGTGAGATCACGAGGGTCATCTCCAAGAATCGGGAAGTCCTCAGCGCCGGACAAGAAGCGATTGAGCGGGTCGAGGGAGATGCGTTCTCGTTTAACCTTCTCAGGGAGCGCAGAAAAGGTCAGAATGGTGCCCTGTGGATCAAGCAGATACAGTTCAATACTAGGATTGATCACCATCAGTTGGTGAAAAACTTCCTTCAGCACCTCGTCATTAACCTGCCCCTCCTGCATCAGGACCTTCTCGGACACCATGCGCTCGGCTAAGGTCCGGTTTAACTTCTGGCTGACTTCCTGGAAGTATGATTGAGTGGCATAGAGCGTGAGCCCAATCGCCACGGAACCGATCACACAAAAGAGCCCGAAGAGAAGGGCCGCTAACTTTCCATACAGGGTGTTGAACATGCCGCTACCGTTCCGACCATTCCTCAGAAAAGCTATAGCCGACCCCCCACACGGTGAGAATATATCGAGGCCGACTGCTATCATCCTCGATTTTAGCCCGCAGCCGATTGATGTGGGAATTCACGGTATGTTCATATCCTTCGTGTGAATACCCCCACACGGCATCTAAGAGTGCGGCCCGCGTATAGACCTGGCCAGGGTGTTGGGCAAAGTGGAGCAAGAGGTCAAACTCTTTGGCCGTCAATTCGATCGATCGACCGCGCAGCTGAACCTTTCGTTTATCGACCTCGATCGCGAGGTCGCCTGCGCGAATGGTGAGGGGCTTGGCGAGAGGAGCCTGCGAACGAAGCGCGTCCATGCGCCGAAACAAGGCTTTCACTCGTGCAAGGAGCTCCAAGATGCTGAATGGCTTGGTGAGGTAGTCGTCTGCGCCGACTTCCAGGCCCAACACCCGATCCAGTTCCGACGACTTGGCTGTGAGCATCAGGACAAGACTGTACTTCGATGAGGCGCGCAGCTTCCGGCACACTTCCAATCCATCCATTACAGGAAGCATCAGATCGAGGATGATCAAGTCATAGGACTTGGCAAGGGCCTGCTGAAGGCCTGCTCGTCCATCCTGCGCCAGATCAACTTCATACCCAGTATCACGCAGATGCAGCTGCACGAGCTCGGCAATGTCAGGATCATCTTCAACTACAAGAATTGTACGAGACGCCATGTCTTCTCCAGCTTGTCCACTGCCAAGCAATCGACAATGACCTGACCAGCGCCAGCGATCCGGTACTCGCATCAGCATCACCAGTCTCACCCACTCAGAAGCCCCGCGTAGGCGAGGCTTCTGAGTGGTTCTGAGACTATGGACCTGACCTCGGCTGCGGTTAGCGCGCAAGAAGGCCATTGGCCCCATTAGGGAGGCCGGACACGCCAGTCCCTGGGGTCAAGCGCCCATTGCCACGATTGACGCGAAAGACTTCGAGGGAACTGGATCCTGAATTGAGCACATACAAGAACCGACTGTTCTTGTTCAATGCCATGTCAATCGGGCCAGC
>CAZJOQ010000326.1:0-2701 GCA_964547625.1 uncultured Nitrospira sp. | reverse complement strand
TCATAGCATCACCCTGGGCGCATTAGGGATCAGAGTCAAGCGTTATTAAGGGTACGAAGCGAAGGAGAGGTTAGCGGCTAAAGTTACCTACTGCCGTTGTAACGTACCAGTATCTTTGAACTATTCAGACCCGCATGACATGTAGCAGCTTACGATCTGACGTTCGGTATCGGATTTGAGTCGAGAGATTCGTTTTTGGGACTGTTGAATAATTGGCAAAATGGCGGTCTTTTGAAATCCGCACCGTTTTAAGAACAATAGGTTACGATTTCAGTTTCCACAAAAAATCCAATTCTTCAACAGTCCCTTTTTGGAATGGCAAGACTGACCGTCCGCCATGACTGCTATCGGCCAAGTGCGGAAGTTCGGCACCGAGATCGCACCGCCGTAAAGCGGTACTCAGTTCTGTCGCATTACCCCTAGAACGATCCGGCCTGCGCGGTTTTTCGCGCAGGTCCGGCTGAGCGATGGATGAGCAGTTCCACCCATTACACGGTGAGAAGTTGAAAGAGCGTAGCGACTCCATTCGATCCGATCTTGTCTCCCACATCGGCTGGCGACCAATTGCGGTTGGATCCTAGGAAGGACCGTGAATCGAGTTCAAGCAGTCCAATAATGACCTCTGCGACAAAACGTGCGCCTACCGGCCCCAGCCCTTCGCCTTTCGAAAATTTCTTCTTGCCCTGGGCGTTCTCATCCATGCGTCCGATGACCTTTCCTTCAGCGAGCATGTAAAGCCAGAGTGGTGTTGCTTTGGGCAACCCGAGCTTGTCGCCAGCCTCTCGCACTGTTGAGATCATCTCAGGAGTGATCTCATTCGCACCGGCAGCAATCATCGCCGATGCAATCTGCTCCCCGGACGGGATCAGAAAGCTTTGCGCCCGAAGGAGGTTGCGCACGGCGAGCGATCGCTCGAATGCCGGAACTGTCGGGGGCATGAACGGTAGGTCGAGAAGCACCTTTGCCAGCTTCGTATCCACTTCGCCGGCCCGCTCAAATTGCCCATTGCCGCTATCGAGCAACGCAGCCCACTCAACCACTTGGTCAAGGCTGGTAACGGGCTTGAACCCGATTCCAAGAGTCGCTCCGAAAACATCGTGTTGAGACCCGCCTGGTTTGACCCTAAATTTTTGCGGGATCATCGTGTGGCCGAAGCGATAGGCGGCCGTGGCAAACTCGATAGGAATGAACAGCTCATGGGCTCCTATGCACTCAGGCCGGTACACCTTCCTGCCGTTCGCAAGTATGTCGTCAACGATCCAGTTTCCACAGATCATTCGCAGGAAATCATTCACCACGCTCCACTGGTAATGCCAGGTCACAATGCGGCGCGCTTCCTGAAAAAGCTGAGCACCCGTGGGCGCGTTGGGCTTCGCGGTAACCACATCCACTACCTTGTTGTGGAACCGCAGGAACCCTAGTTGTAGTTGAGAGATGACCCTGTTCTCGTCGTTTCGAGGGTCGCCGATGATTGCTGTGCCCTTGGGCGTTCTCGGCAGATCGTGATTCCGCAGGTCGTTGGGATCGCTTGGGTCCGCATAGTCTGAGCCCGTAAGTAGTTTCGATGCTCCGTCATAGAGATAGGGGTGCGATTCTGGGCCGTCCCCATATACACAGTCGAGGTCAAGTGTCGGCGTACGCACATTTTCGGTTCCTACGGGATCATTCGTGGCGGTCAGAGAAGAACTGTCATCGAGGGTAATATCGTGGTCGATGAACTGCCCAAAGAAGATCAGACCGGCAGGGACCTTGCTGGTTAGGTTGGGTGCGCCCTTATCCTCCATTTTGCCGCCAACCTTACCGATCTCATGCAGAATCAGCGGGTCGACGTAGAGTGGTGGTAGATCTGTGAAAAGGCGTGCGAAACGACCGGGCTGAAAGGGAGTCCGGGCGCACAAGTGCTCAAGCCCTTTGAAAGGAAGCAAACCGTGATGCTTGTTAGCCATTCTGTTTCTCCTTTGGTCGTGGTGAGGTTCTCATAAAATCCAATTTGCGATGCAACTAAACCCCCTTGCTTTAGTCGATGAACACAAGGCAGCTGTGACGACCTTGTAGTCTCCAGCGGCCCAACAATGTTTAGGCGAATCCGGAGAAGACCGGGTCTGCCATTTTGAAGCGGTATAACCCGCCATCGATTTTCCTGAACTATACAGCTTCATCATCGTCCGTTCAATGAGGCGCGCTCTTGTGCGATTCCACATTCGTCAAACGCAATCTAGATGCCAGCATATAGCAGAAGTCCCATATCGCCGGATGAGAACCTAAACCGCTTTACTTTCAGTGTTATATGTATTACTGAGTAAGAAGACACCTGTTACGCATATCTCCTAGCAGGCTGTTGACAAACCCTCTCCTCCTCCCGCTGCAGTTATGATAAGAGAAGCGTCCATCAGGAGGGCCACCGCTATGAATTGGGTACAGCTGATCCGCAACCGTCGATATTCCACCACATCAATCTGGAGCAGTATGTGACCGCCTATCACTCGATACGGAAGATCCGTCCGTTGATCGATACGGCGCGGATTCGGCAGCTCTGCGAGCCGCTGTATGCCGAAAGCGGTCAGTGCCTCGGTGACCGGTACGGAAACGGATCCGCAGGGTTATTCACGGCCAGGCTCACCGCGCAAGCCGTCGGGGAATGGACTCCGAAAGAAGACCTGCGACCGAACCCAAATAATCGTGATGGTGGCTGACAACCTAG
>CAZJOQ010000325.1:0-2705 GCA_964547625.1 uncultured Nitrospira sp. | reverse complement strand
CTAGGGACTCAGGTCACCCTGCTGTATGTAATTAAAATCCCGACGGATCTATCCGACAAGTCACCTGACAGTCGCTCTCTACGCTCGCTCCGGACCTCGGCGCTACTGGAACTTGTCCGCCTGACTCGGACGGCGCAAGAGCATGGCGTGTCGGCGCAACCACTCCTGGGCTCGGGCGATCCGATTGGCTGCATTTTGGAAACCGTTGTGCGTGGTCATACTGATTTAATTGTGATGGGCACCGAAGGACGCACCGGATGGGATCGATTATGGATCGATGGCACGGCAGAAGGGGTTGTTTGTCAGGCGCCTTGTCCCGTGCTGACGGTCCATGGTGGCCTTGCCGGAGATATATTTTGCCATCCGGGCCAAGGTCGTCTCAGACGCATACTCCTCGGGACGGACTTCTCGCGCGATGCTGCCGCGGCTCTTCAGGTCGTTCACAGCCTTGCTCTGAAGCTCCATGCCACAGTCCGTATCGTGCATGGTTCACAGGCATCCGCAGGCAACGGGCGTGTGGACCGAACGATTGCGAAACAGGCGCGACATCTTCGGAGCCTCGATATCAAAGCGGATGGTGTCTGTGTGCCGGGAGATCCTGTCGAGACCATTCTCACGCAGGTCGCCGTGTATCAAGCGGATCTCCTCGCAGTCGGTACGAGCGGGCGGGGCGGACTCAGCCCGGCTCATTCTCGGCAGCGTGGCGGAGGCGCTGATCAAACGAGCTGGGTGTCCCGTGCTGACAGTTCGAAATGTGGGCGCTCATAGGGAGGAGGAATGGCGCTGACGATCGAATATATGCTGCTCGCCGCTTCTTCCCTCCTGTTATTGAGCGTCGTCGCTAGTAAGGCATCAGGGCGCATGGGCGTTCCGGCCTTACTGCTCTTTCTTCTCATCGGCATGCTCGCCGGCTCGGATGGGCTGGGGGGAATTCACTTCGACAACCCCTGGGTGGCTCAGTTCCTCGGAGTTGTCGCGCTCACGTTCATTCTGTTCGCCGGCGGGTTGGACACCCAATGGTCGAGCGTCCGGCCGGTGCTCGGCCACGGTGGTGCACTTTCGACACTCGGAGTCGCGATCACCGCCGGACTCGTGGGATGGTTCGTCACCGTGGCATTGGGCATGTCATGGACCGAGGGACTTCTGATTGGGGCGATCGTATCCTCCACCGATGCCGCAGCTGTGTTCGCGGTCATGCGGTCGAGATCCGTCAGCCTGCGCGAGCCCTTAAAACCGTTGCTTGAATTAGAGTCCGGCAGCAATGATCCAATGGCGGTCTTTCTGACACTCGGACTCATCTCGTTGATCACTGGATCCTCAGGCTCGCCTCTGGATCTCATTCCCATGTTCGTACGGCAAATGGCGCTCGGCGCCGCCATCGGGTACGGCATGGGGAAGCTCATGGTGCTACTCGTCAATCGATTGCGCCTCGAGTATGAGGGCCTCTACCCGGTGTTAACGTTGTCTCTCGTGCTCCTGACCTACAGCGGCAGCACATGGATCGGAGGAAACGGCTTTCTCGCGGTGTATTTAGCTGGTCTCATGATGGGCAACAGCGATTTTATTCATAAACGCAGTCTCATGCGGTTCCACGACGGATTGGCTTGGCTGATGCAGATCATTATGTTTCTCACGCTCGGCCTGCAGGTCTTCCCGACCGAGCTCGTGCCGATCGTGGGGCCAGGGCTGTTTCTTGCGCTTTTTCTCATGCTGTGCGCCCGCCCGATTGCGGTCTTTGCCACCCTGGCGTTCACGCGCCTGCCGTTGAAGGACAAGACGATGGTGGCCTGGGTCGGGTTACGCGGGGCAGTCCCCATCATCTTGGCGACATTCCCGCTCCTCGCTGGCGTCCCGCAGGCGACGACGATATTCAACCTCGTCTTTTTCATCGTGCTGACGTCGGTGTTGCTGCAAGGCACCTCCATCCCCCTTGTGGCCCGATGGCTCGGTGTGGATGAACCCATGCCAGCGCGCCGAGATGATACATCGGCCTGGCCTCCTCCGACGAGTCTCAGGAGCGGTCTGCTGGAGATCGCTATTCCTGAATCATCACCAGTTGTCGGCAAGCGGCTCCTGGATCTGGGATTGCCGAAATCGTCGTATGTCGTATTGATCGCACGGAACGGTGGTTCCTTCGTCCCGGACGGCAGCACCGTCATTGAGGCCGGTGATTCGTTACTGGTGTTCGCTGATCAACCGACTTCCATCCGACTCCGATCGATGTTTCACGCACGGCCTTTAGACATGGCTGAGAATGAGATATCATCCGATCAACAGGGCGGGGCTGCCTCGTGATGGTTTATTATCACCTGCCGGTTCATAAAGTCGTTCTGCTGCTGGAAACCAACGGAACCAAGGGTCTTGCGTGAGAGGAAGCGGCCCTTCGACTCAAATGGTTCTGGCCCAACGTCTTGCCGAAGGTCAGACGCCATAAGCCGCTGATCAGTTTCATATTGGCGCAAGGGACATCGGCTCAGAGGTCCAAAGGCCGCTAGCGGTCGTTGTGATCGGCGGCCTGGTGAGTTCAACACTCCTTACGCTGATCGTGTTGCCCACGTTCTATCAATGGTTCGAGAAGAGCGATCGGTCGGGAACGGTGATGCCATGAACACGGTCAATGCTCTTCCTGGGATGATCCCGAAGTCCCTGTGTGCAGTCGGGCAGGCGTTCCTGAGCGGGTCGCAATGCAGATCAAGCAGGAAGTG
>CAZJOQ010000324.1:0-2714 GCA_964547625.1 uncultured Nitrospira sp. | reverse complement strand
TAACTGATGCGCGCACCATAACGCACTGAGGAAGAAGATTCTCAACGCATCCCAGAAAGAAGCGGTACGCGCAAAAGGCCAATAGAGCTGAAACTCTTAACGTCATGTGCGTATAAATTGCTTGAGACAGAATGTCGCAAACGACGCCCCTGCTCCAATTAATGACAGCAGAATTTGAGCGAGTCCAAGCCATCCCTTGTCTATATCAGGAGGTAGGTTAGACCGACAGCGCCAGCTAAAAGAAAGATCAGCCAGCGAAGCAATCCCTCTCGCGTATCAGTTTGGATTTTGGCGATGCGACTTCTGAGAGCAGGTTGTGTCTGTACATAGGCGCTGACCAGGTCTCTTGTTTCGTTCAATCCGATGTTCTGTTCCACACGAACCAGCTTAATCGCCCCAATAAGTTGACCACGCCACAGAGCCGTCACCGCGGTTTGTGGGAGGGGTCCGTGCACATCGAGCGCTGCTGGAATTTCGCAAATGGCAGACTGACCAGATGCGGGAGGCATGGTGGAAGCAAGCCTATCACTGATGGATTGGCCGCCGAAGAGAAACCAGGAATTGCGCCAGAGCGGAACTATACGCGCCCAAGAGCACCCGCTCAAAATTCATGTCTTGCTTCATCTATGAAGCATTCAGTCGTAGAATATCTCACAGTGGTACCTATGATGTTTCGGTTGGTCTCGATCATACTCGCAACGATTTCTGTGAGCTCTTGGGATACTTTCTGTTTGGCTGAAACAACCAGAGTAAAGCATGATCTCGTTGGCCCCGTTCGGAGCGTGACAGTCAAAAAAAGTGGGTATTCCACCAGAAACTTACGATCGTGCAGGCCAACTCATCGATGCCGTCCTCGATCTTTCCCACGCCAACACAGCAATGCATTCCCTCTTCCGGTACGACCACGATGGGCATCTGGAGGAAGAACTCGCTCTGGATCCCAGTGGAAGACTCATATTTCGAAAGCGGTCCGTCTATGCACGGGACTCCGAGGGACGAAACACGGCATCGGTGACGGTGTCTGATGATGGACACTTTCAGAATGCCGAGTTCTCGTTGTACGACCAGCGAGGTCATCTCTTGGAACAATTATGGGTCAATAGTTCGACAGCCTACAAGACTCTCTTCGACGTACGGGGGCAGCGCATGTATTCGGCGTATTACCGTAAAGGAGCGCTCCTCAACGAATTGAGACACAGGTATGATGCGCTGGGGCGACTCCATGAACTCGTCAGTTACGATGACCATGGCATCGTAACTGCTCGGGTAACGAACGACTACGACGATGCCGGCAAGCGTACCCGATCCACAACACAAACCTTTGGTGAGGCACGGCCCCGCACGTGGGTCACGAATTATGCGTACGATTCCGTAGGCAACTGGATCAAAGAACAGACTTCTGAAGAATCCCCCTCTTCCCAAACAATCACGTCTTCCACCGTCCCAATCGTGGAGGAACGCATGATCCAGTATTACTACGGTGCGGACAGCGACGTGGCTGTACTCCCCTAGCTTGGAATCCATTGCCACATTTTCGATCCCTTTCGGATCATGCCGTGGAAATAGTCTCAGTTACGAGGTACGCACAAAAGATACAGGGCACACAGGGTCGGAAGAATACTCAGAAGCTTGTGACCAAGCCTGCAACAGTGAGGTGAGTTTTCTCTGGATGAGGCGGCGCAACGAGCAGATGCATGCTAGCAGGAGAAACGAAAACGGCTCCGAATCATCACTGCAGATGCTTGGAGGAAACAAATGCCGAAACGGCGATAACTTTTTCAATGCTCGTGAATCCCGACGCTCGATCGGTAATCAGTTGAAATTCCGTCAATGTAAGAGCCTTTTTTCGGCTGAGCCATTTTTTTAGTGGCGTCCAACATGGATCAAAATGCTGGAACCACCAGGCCGGTGGAATACATCCGACATTGGATTCTCCTGGACGAAACACGTCCATATTGGGGGCAAGCGGCTTCATGTCATGGACCTTCTGGCCGATAGAGCGTATGATCTCGGTCGACTCTATCTCTTCCATTGATCTTCCCTTATCTACAATCATCATGGTTTGACTCTTTCCAAAAACTGTTTGATTTGGATCTCACAAAGAAGAACAATTCCCGCGGTGAATGTTATCCACTGAATTCACAGAGCGCTAGTGGCCTCAGACTGTGCCATTTGAGAAGCAATCGAGGTGCCTAAAACATTGTTGTGGTTTAGTAAGGGGTTGAGATAGTTGATCAGCAGAATTGTTGCACGAATGCCATGGTTGTGTGGCAACCGCACCACAATAGCTCATTTTCCCTACTTCACAGCGGCCACTTATTGTTAAAGGGAACGCGAAATCAGGACTGTTTCATAATGAAACAGTGTGGACTTTTTTCTACGGATTCCGCTCGGCAGACTGCGGAATGGTCTTTGGTTTTTCCCAATCAGCTGTTTCCACGGCTAGTGGGACGGCACCGATGGATTCGAGCTATTCACTGACGATGTCAGGCGGCTTAACCACTTCCCCAAAGGATTCCCCAAAGGCAGTGCCGTCGGGATCCGGAGCGTCACTTGGAGGTCCGGCGCTTCACGCGTCGCCCCGACTCCGACGACAAAGTTCACAAAGCTGCGCTCACTCCATCGATACGAGCCTCCGATGAGCAACACTCCGATATGGGTGACTTGCGGAGCAGTGGTGAGGAGTAAGTTGGAGGCGGACGTGGGTTTTGAAA
>CAZJOQ010000323.1:1354-2718 GCA_964547625.1 uncultured Nitrospira sp. | reverse complement strand
ACCGCGATTTCAGCCTTCGCAGTCCGCTGGTCGTCGCGAAGCTTGGCCAACCAGCCGTCGCTCCAATTCTTGGTTCGCTTGGATTCCCATAAGATCGTTCCGCACTGCTGACCGAGAGGACCCATGACTCGCTGTAAGGCATCACCACCGAATTCGCCTTTGGGGACCGGTTCAATCGTGTCCCTCGGGAACTTTGTCCTGAGCACAGCTTCCAGCTCGAGTTCCTGCACTTCGCCCTGAAGCTGTTGCGATCCCTGTTCTGCCCTGCGCTTGAGTTCCTCGATCTGTGTCTGCATGGAGGCGATGGTTTGCTCCTTCTCCATCACCTTGAGCTTGAGCCCTTCCTCAGCTTCCTTCTTGGCCTGTTCGCGGGTGACGGAGAGCCCATCCTGGACGCGCTTTTCGACCGTGAGTTCTAGCTCACGCTTGGCATCGTCCAGCTCACGTTTTTGTCGGATGAGATCAGCCTGTGCCTTCTGCGCCTCGGCGAGTTTGACGTCGCGTTGAGTGAGGACATCTTGAAGTTCGGCGAGTTCTCGTGCCTTCTGCTCGATATCTGTCTGCAGCGCAAGTTTCGCCTTCTTGGATTCTTCTGCGACAATGCTCGCGCGCTCTAGCAGCAACTTCTCGGCCACCTGATCGTCAATCGCTTGCATGGCTTTGGAGACTGCGGCTTCTCGCTCACGCAAAGTCTCTTCTTTCTTGGCTATGTCCGTGTCCTTCAACGCCAGCCGCTGCTCATAGTCGCGACGAGTTGACTCGATCAAGGGAGCGGCAAGGGATTCTGTCAACTTGATCTCGGTCTTGCAGTTCGGACAGATAATGGTGGGTTCAGACATAGAGAAACCTCGGTAATGCTGGTGTACGGAGACAATTCCTACGCTCAAGGAGTAAATAAATCAACAGTCCATGAGGGGGTCATTGCATAGGTAGAGGCGTCTTCCCACGAAGCTTGCTTGCATCTCTTTCTTGTGAAGGTGCCAAGTTTGTTTGCGTGTCACCGTTGAACCAGGCGAGTCCGCGACCACACGTTGCATGAGTGCAGAAGATCGTCAGCCTCCACTCTTTCTCTTAGCTGTACTGATCCCACGTATCGCACTGCTTGATCGCCCAGAACACGGCCTCCTTGAGCTTTCTGAGAGTCACGTTGTCGGGGTCTCGAATAGCCTGCAGTTTCCTGTCCAGATCGTAGAGGGGCTGTATGGCACGCTTATCCGGTATCTTGCCGAGGGCCCATGCGACTTCCGTTAAGACCACCCAGTCCGTCTTTGGATCCTGCATCTTAGTCAGTAGCGGGAGCACTACGGACGCATCTCCTGCAATTCCCCCGATCTGCCCCAGCCCTTTGGCTGCCGCTGCCTGGA
>CAZJOQ010000323.1:0-1254 GCA_964547625.1 uncultured Nitrospira sp. | reverse complement strand
CCCATTCTGCCGCTAACAGGAGGGGGAATTCATACTTTTCAAGCGCCTCCTGTAGCTTGGTCATCGCGTAAACGCCCGCGTCGCCTGCCCGTGCCGCTTGTGCGGCTGCGACGGCATCTTCAAACTCCGTCCGCACTTCCTTCTGCCATTTGATTTTCATTCCACCGAGCAAGTAGCTGAGTTGGCACGCAGGACCTTTCCAAAGGCGGGCTGGGGCATCCGGCAAGTCCGCGTCGCCTCCGGTTGCTGTCGTGCCTTCCCAGGTCTTGCGCTGCTCGCATTTGACCCGAAAAACCACATCATGAGGGGTCGCAGGGTCTCGAACGGTCGCGTATCCGATTTCGCCGAGACGCTGGACCACGACGGCAGCCAAGGCAGTACCCTGTGCTTCGCCCTGATCAGTGAGGGCGATGACGTGGACCAGAATGGTCTGAATGTGCTCCAGCTGAGTTCGCTGCTCCGGTGTGAAGTATTCGCGGTAGGCCGGCGCAAGGCTGTGACATAGGCTTAGAGCTAAGCAGAACCCAAGTCCAGGTAAAACGAATCGAGTTCGCACGGGCCACCTCCGCCGCACTTTATCGAACAATCGGATACGCGTAGCATCCTGAGGTGCCAAGCGCTGATGTGCCGCTCGGATTTCAGTATACACTGACGAGCTCACACCAGAACTCCGAGAACAATCAATCTGGCATCGTATTGACAGTTTGCAGGTCTCAGTGCTAATTTCCGCTGCTCTACTTCGTGACTCACACGAAACTTTCAGGTCTGTCCAAATAACAAGAGTGGGTAGAGAACGGTGATAAAGACAACAGTTGCGCGACGTTACGCACAGGCCCTCTTTGAGCTCCTCGATCAGTCCAACATTGAAGTGACAAGGAGTGCTCTCGACAGCCTGAGTCAGGCCATGAGGGAATCGGACGAACTGCGTCACGTGGTGGCGTCGCCTGCGTTCGGCGCCGAGGAAAAAATCGCGGTACTGACGGCGCTTGCTGACAAGCTCGGCTGCCCGCCAGTCGGCAGGGCATTTCTTGGTCAATTGGTGAGGAAGAGCCGAGTTGGATTTCTGCCGGAAATCGCCAATGCGTTCGGCAAGCTCGTCGACCAAGCCAAGGGGACTCAACCGGTAACGGTTTCCTCTGCGGCTCCCCTTCCAGGACCAGAACAAGATCGGATCAAGGTGCGTCTCCGCGAAACGCTACAGCGCGAGGTGGATGTGACATTTCAGACCGACGCGAGTCATCTCGCCGGCTTGCA
>CAZJOQ010000322.1:0-2725 GCA_964547625.1 uncultured Nitrospira sp. | reverse complement strand
GGCCCACCCCTGAAGATCACGAGACCGACGCTCGTAGTTGGATGGACCGTGGCAGCCGCCAATGCCACCGATGCGGATCCGCTCCCGGCCTTCGCCGATATCGACGACTTCGCCACTCGGCAGATACGTCAGGCCTGGAAGAATCTCGCGACGACCGGCCTTGAGCTGCTCGTCGAGCCATGCAAAGTCTTCGTGATTGCCCTTGATGAAAACTGTGGGACGAGGGGCTGTACGATTTTCTGCAAACCAGACCGGGAAGTCTCCCGCACCCTCGTGCTTGCGCGTGGCCTTGTCTAACCGTTCGGGATCAGGCCAGACACCGAAGTCGCCGACGTGAAGCAGGTAATCAAAGCGCACTCCGAGCGATGCCTCGAAGGCGGCGACGTCGTCGTATAGCCGATCAATAGCTCCATGGATGTCACCGGCGGCGCAGATGAACATGTGTCTGTTACACGACGACAGTGAAATCAGGCTTAAAACCGGCCCGCCTGTACTCTCCTGGGTAACCTCTCGGGTTGCATACAACCCGCGTTCGGAACAGCTCATAGTCACACGGTTCGTGTGTGTGGCCGTGAATCCACAGTGCTGGCTGATAGCTTTCGATCACGTCCTCCAGCCGGCTCGCGAATGCCGGGTTGAGGGCATCGTTCGCGTAGCGCGGCGCCACGGATTTCAATGCGGGCAGATGATGGGTCACCACAACTGTCGGACCATCAAACGCCTGCTCGAGTTGGCTCACGAGCCATGCACGGCTCGCCTCATGAAGCATGACTGAATCCTCCGGCTGAAAGTTGTGACCGCCCTGTCTTATGCAGTCGAAGTCGTTCATGCATTGCCTGGCCCGTTCGCGGGCAAACCAGGCTTCGCCTTCCCCGTACAGTTTGAAGTCGGTCCAAAGCGTGCTGCCAAGGAAGCGGACGCCGTCCAGAAGAATAGCGTCGTCACTCAACAACGTGATGTTGTCCGGTGCTGCCGCTTTGAGATCTGCAATCAAGCCGATGTCGTGGCCGTAAAACTCGTGATTGCCCGGTACATAGATGACCGGTCGATCCGGATAATGACGCGCCGCCCAGCGCACACCTTCCACACCCACGCCAATGTCGCCGGCAAGAATCATTGTGTCGGCATCCGTTTCGGGCGGCACGAAGTCCGCAAACTCGGTGTGCAGATCGCTCAGGATGTGGAGTTTCATGGTGGTGCTGCAGCGTCGTCTTCGCCGGAAGCCTAACACCAGGCAAACGTCGCATTGCAAGCCTCAGTCGGTAAAAGCTTGCCGCCAGCGCACGGTGGGATTGTCGAAGGTCACGTCCGATGGCGAAAACACTTTCGCGTCGTACGCACCGCCGAGCCAACGGAGCATCTCTTCGTGCTCGGGATGGCTTGCGTCGGCTATAACCTCCAGCATTTCAGCGTATCCGTGAATCCCGCCGCAATCTTCCGGCGGACATCTCCGTTCTCCGCCCAGACAGGAGAGCCGCGGCTCTCCTTTGCGGATTGTATCGATGCCTTCAAGTGTGACGGTGTGTCGCCAGCCATCGCCGAAGTCGTATTCATAGGAAGTAGCATCGCCTTCCTTGACGAAATATCTGGCGATCGGCACGTCCCAGCCGGCGAGGCACGGCGGCTCGTCGAGGTACGGCTCGTCGTCCGGTATGCCGATTGACTCGAGCTCGCCGGTCCCGGGATTCCGGACACGGTAAAGGTGCAGGTGACAGTCGAGCCAGCCCATCGCATCCTGGATCGCGACGTGAAGATCCCAGAACGAATAGCTGCTGGGTACCCGGATCCGCCGCCAGACCGGCGGGTCGATTCCTTCGAGTTTGATGTGGAACCGGTGTGCGGTGTTCGGCATGGTCGGTCTCGCGATAGTGCTATTTGCGGATGCGGGTGTCATCAAGAGAGTTGGTGCAACGCCTCAATTGCCTTCCTGATCGGCCGGCTCAATCGACGCGACGCCTTGTTCTTCCAGCGTCTTAAAAACGGCAGGTATTTGCGATCTCCTGAACGGGAAATCCGTTCCACGACGAGTTCCAGAACCTGCGGATGCCGCTCACTGATCCAGACAATATCCCGGGTTTGTGCACCCTGTTCGATTTGCCGATCCAGGCGTCCCAACAACTCGGCGGCATAGATGTCCCGTTCAATGGCCCAGCCCAGGGCCGTGTATTTCAATAGCGGCAGACGATAATCGTATTCGATCGCGAGGTAGCGCTCCTCGATCATCCAGTCGATGCGCCTCGTGATCTCGTCGATCGACAGCTCGCGCATAGCGCCGTAAACCGGCGAGCGGTCGAGCTCCTTCTCGATAACCGCTTTCTGCTTCGATCCTTTAAGCACCCTGGCGAGCAACGAGCGGCCGCCGCTCATGATGAGATCGTCAGCTCCGCGAAGAATGGTCCTGATCTCCTCGTCCGAGAGCGACGAGACACCGCTCGAATCAAGGTTAACGTGCACCCTGCGCACTTTGGGCACCATGGCGTCAGTATCGAGCAACGTGAAACGGCATCGGACGGCGGCACCGGTTAAGGGGGCGCGGATCTGTGTGGGTCAAGGTTCTCCGCATGCAGTACAGCTTATCGCGCTGCCGAATTTCGGCAAAGATTCAGTCCTGCGATTCACGCAAAAATTACGCAGAAGTTGGCCGAAACAGTTTGGAGGCGTGCAACATATTGGTTGAGAATGGGTTCCTCGGGTCTACGATGGCCGAGTGCAGGCTTTTCAGACC
>CAZJOQ010000321.1:0-2730 GCA_964547625.1 uncultured Nitrospira sp. | reverse complement strand
TGCATCTTCGTCGAATTAGCAGAGGTCCAATGGGTAAAGCATCATTGGATCAAGGTCGACCTACTCATTACGTCTCCTGAGGACCAAGCGCGACTCAAACAGTTCGTGGCTGTTGAGGATCGGTCCTCACTGTCTTCTCGCAGGAAGAGCGAGCAGATCTTGATTCGTGCATGAGAACAGCATCGCCTCAGTATCTCTCATGTAGGAGAATAACCACCTTACCTTGCAGACAAATCCCTGATGAAATAAGACTTGGGTGAAGGTCGCTACTGTGGATGCCCACCCACTCGTAGCAAAAGGCTTCTTCTCCTCCCGAAGAAGCCTACCTTCACCCATAATCCATGTTCACGCATACCTGCCAAAGAAGCACACCCACCGCTGAGAAACACGGCTCACCACTTCAGATCGAGCCTCGAAACGAATGGCCCCTCTTTGGCTCATGTCATCGTACCTCTTCGGTATTTGCGACTCACTCCTAGCGGTTTATCCTGAGGCCAGTCGAACGACACCACAACCACCTCGCATGGAGGGCGACAATGGGGAAACCCGGAGACACGGCAAGACCTATCCCGAAAGAGGTTCACGGAAAGGCATGTCCCTTCTGTGGAGAGAACACCTATCAACTCATCCTCAGGAGCGCGAGCGTATCAGATGCTTCGAGCTTGTTTGTTCGCTGCCGCCGATGCAGTCATCCATCGAACTTGGATGCTGAGTTCAAGAGTGCCTTATGGATCTAAATCTCAAGCGTTCGTCTTTGGGCAAGGTCATGAATTATCACGGAGTCTATGAGATGGTGATTCACCACTTTCAGGCCTACTTCGACCGCAAGCGAAAGAATCGAAATACGCTCCAGATGCTGACCCTTAGCGGAGTTGTGCGGCCAAGTCACGTCGAACTCCGATACACAATTCCTCTCCTGAGGGTGGAAGGACCAACCGACTCGTTCCAGAACACCCCTGGTCCATCTACGACTCAATCGAGTCTTCTCAGCCAGTTCATGGAGTTGGTGCGTCGACTCGTGATGGACCTGAAAACACTTCGAACGTACCTACACCTTGAGGCATCGTCTGTATGTGTAAAAATAGGATCTCGGCGGCGTACCCCTTCGGTGGAGCCATTAACGACCGCATTGGTGGTCTGCGAGGGGAACGGATACGCCACCATGCAGGATAAGGTCCACCACGGGATCGTCGAGCCAAGAACGGCGTGTGACGACAGGCTGAAGCAGTGGCTGAGAGGTAAGATCCAGGTCCACCTGCAGCAGGTCCTGGAGGAGGAAGTCGTCACGTCCTTCGGTGGGGTTCGGCACCGGCACCGAAGCACAGTGCCGCTGGTTCAGCTACCCGCTGGGAACCGAGACGCTTATGGGACACCTCAACAGTTATCAGTAATAAGTGGGACTGCCACGGTTCTTCACCCAAGGGTGCGGGACCTCGCCGAGCGCTTTGAGAGCAAGGTCCTCCCGCTGCTCACCCAGCGGCCTCGGGAAGCCGGTAGCCTGCTCCCGGATCTGTACGTGCAGAGGCTCTCCACGGGAGACTTCGATGAGGCGCTGCAAAATCTGTTGGGCGATGGTGCGCCGCTGTCAGCGAGCTCGATCCAACGGCTCAAAACCTTCTTCCAATTGGAGTATGAGGCGTGGAGGAAGCGGGATCTGTCGGATCTGGCGGTCATCTACTGGTGGGCCGACGGCCTCTATATCAAGGCAGGCATTGAGGATCGCAAAACCGCACTTCTCACGATCGTGGGCACGCTCATCACCGGCGAGAGGATTGTGCTGGCCTGTGAGAGCGGTAACCGGGAGAGTAAGAGAAGTTGGGGCAAGCTCCTGCTCGACCTCAAGCACCGTGGGCTCACATTTCCTCAGTTCACAGTGGCCGATGGGCGCCTCGGCTTGTGGGCAGCCCTGAGCGAAATCCATCCTTCCGGTGAGAAGCAAGGGTGCTGGAATCACAAGATCGCCAATGTCCTCAATGCACTTCCAAAGAAAGCCAGGCCCAAGGCGAGTGAGCTGCTGGAGGCAATGCCGTGCGCGGAGACACAGGCCGAATGCGAGCGGCTGCGAGACACATTTGTGCGGAGATACAGAAAGACGGGCGGAAAAGCGGTCGCGACGCTGTTGCGGGACTGGGAGCGAATGGTGACCTTCTATACGTTTCCGCAGGAGCATTGGCGTTATCTCCGCACGACGAACATCGTGGTATCGCCATTTGACTCGATGCAGCTCCGCACAAACGCCTCCCGACGCTATAAGCGCGTCAAAGGAGCGAAGGTGATCATGTGGAAACTACTCCGAGTCGCAGAGAAGTCGTGGCGGAAGCTGCAGGCGCCGGAGTTGTTGCCGTTGGTGGCCTCCAGCGTGCCGTTCAAAGACGGGGTGTTGACACAGTCGGAAGCTTTCGTCCATGCCGCGAATCCTCAACCGGAGAAGACCGCGGCCTGACTCCTCTTTTCTTTTTCTCTGGAGGGCGACTCCCGACCTACCACATCAACGCATCCTCAGGCTCTGCGCGATGGCATCTCTGAACATTTGCCCTTCCCCTCAGGATCGCCTGATCATGATTCCTCTCTTGTGCCCTTCACATGGGCTGAGGTAAGATGCCTCCTCGTCAGCGATGTCCCGCCCTATCGACGGGTTCCGTTGTGGATGCGGCGTGATCCTCTGAATTATGACGTGGAGAGGTGGCCGAGTGGCCGAAGGCAGCGGTTTGCTAAACCGCCGTAGGGACA
>CAZJOQ010000320.1:0-2740 GCA_964547625.1 uncultured Nitrospira sp. | reverse complement strand
TGGACGAAAGAGCGCAAGAAGTCACCGACCTTCAGGAAGTCATCAAACAGCGGGAAGCCAAATTGGCAGAAGCCCAGAAAGCGCAAGCGGATGTCTTGCGTAAACAGCGCGAACTGGACGATGCGAGGCGTGAGCTGGAGTTGACGGTCGAAAAGCGGGTCCAAGAGGGATTGCTGGCGACCAGGGAACAGGCCAAGAAAGAAGCCGAAGACGGGCTCAAACTTAAAGTCCTTGAGAAAGAACAAACCATCACCTCGATGCAGAAGCAGATCGAGGAGCTAAAGCGAAAGGCCGAACAGGGGTCACAGCAGCTTCAGGGGGAAGTCCAGGAATTGGAATGGGAGGCCTTATTACGGGAGAAATTTCCCTGGGACACCATTGAACCCGTTCCCAAAGGCGAATATGGAGGAGATGCGCTTCAGCATGTTGTGGGATCTCATGGGCAGTCCTGCGGCACGATCATTTGGGAGTCGAAGCGGACCAAGAACTGGAGCGATGGATGGCTGGTCAAGTTGCGGGAAGATCAGCGGGCTGCCAAGTATGTATGGGGACTTACAGGGGATCGCCGGGAAGACTATTCAAGAGATCGAGGGACTGGACTTTCGCGCACTCAATCCTCCGTCCTCCTGATTCTGCGAGATATTTCTAGTGCAATGATCGCGAGCTAACGCTGACACCTCCACATAGCTCACCCCCGTAATGCAGCTCTTCCAGTACTTCCTACGGTTTATCGCCACCTTTGCCGACCCGAACCTGATTTAAGGCGCCGGATTTGATGGCCAAGCTCATCAGTGCACCTTAGGAGGAGTTTGACAAGAGCGCTTATAACTGGGGTACACTGCTCCCCCAATAATCCCCTTATCGCTCCTATTGTCCAAGGAGGCCTCCATGCGGAACAGCTTCTGGTTGAAGATGCTCGGCGCAGCAAGTCTGGTTCTCTTGTGCACGACAAGTTGGGTCAGCGCCGAAGAGCCGGCTGGTCCCATCAATGAGGCGCGGCTGGTCGCGCAATATAACTACTCGATTCACATCCTGGCCATGTTGGTCGTCGGTTTCGGATTTCTCATGGTCTTTGTTCGACGATATGGCTTCGGTGCGACGACCGGAACCTATCTCGTGGTCGCAACCGGGTTGCCCCTGTATATGTTGTTGCGTGCCAACGGGGTGGTGGGGCATGAGATCAAGGCGCATTCGGTCGAAACGCTGATGTTGGCTGAATTTTCAGTCGCGGCGGCGTTAATCGCCATGGGGGCGGTGCTGGGACGGTTGCGAGTGTTTCAGTATGCCTTGCTCACAGTGCTGCTGGTGCCGCTCTACGCGCTCAATGAATACTTGGTGCTGGACAATGGCGCTGGGCTCACCAAAGGGTTTCAGGATTCGGCGGGATCGATCGTCATCCATGCGTTCGGCGCGTATTTCGGGCTGGCGGCTTCCTTGGTGCTGACAACCGCGCAGCAACGCAGTCAACCGATCGAATCCGATCCGACCTCCGATCGGTTTGCCATGCTCGGATCGATGGTGCTGTGGTTGTTCTGGCCTAGCTTCGCGACGGCGATCGTGCCGTTCGAGGAAATGCCGCAGACGATTGTGAACACCATTCTTGCCCTGAGTGGGGCGACGCTTGCGACCTATTTCCTCAGCACCTATTTCCATCATGGGAAAACTTCGATGGTGGATATGGCCAATGCCGCGCTGGCGGGCGGGGTGTCGATTGGCTCGACCTGCAACCTGGTGGGGCCCGTCGGGGCTTTTTCGATCGGGTTACTTGCAGGTGCTCTGTCCGTCATCGGATTCGTGTTTATTCAACCGATGCTAGAATCCAAGATCAAGTTGGTCGATACCTGTGGCGTCCACAATCTACACGGAATGCCGGGATTACTGGGTGGTCTCTGTGCAATTTTTGTCGTTCCTGGTGTTGCCGGTGTCCAATTGACCGGTATCGCCATGACGCTCGGGATCGCCATTGTGGGGGGCGTGATTGCCGGCATGGTGATCAAGGCGACCGGCACCACCGAACAGGCCTATGAAGATTGCCATGAGTTTTCCCACGTGCCAGGCCCGGAGAGTGAACGGAGGGTTGAAGAGCTTGCGTTGGGAGCCAAAGCCGATATCGAAGTGTTGCAGAAGGGGTTGCTGGCTCAGGCTGCATCCAAAATGCGATCGGGGAAGGAAGAGCCAAGTCCAACGACGTAATTCGTAGGCTGTTCGTGGCCGAGTGATTCTTGTCGCACGGTTCTGCGTTCAGGATGACATCAATTGCTACGCCCACTGGATGGCGAAGAGTCAGGACGTGATTGCGGCGAGCCCAACGGCCAAATCCGAAAGCCCGACGGACGGTACGTCTTCGGCAGATACTCATCAGGAATCGTCGTTCTGTTGCCGTCACGGATTTGGGTGTAGTGGGGCGACATGATTTCAACCCCAGCCTCATTGAACTGGTCCTGGATATGTTGGTGAAGTTCCGAGTAGATGGCGGCCATCTTATTCGGAGCGCCGGTATAGGCGTTGATCTCATATCTTACATAGAAATCATCCAGGCTGGTTTGCAAGACGAAGGGCTCCGGTGTTTCCAGAATATGCGTTGTCTGTTTGGCAGCCGCGATGAGCAGCTCATGGACCTTCTGCCACGCCGTGTCATAGCCGATGGTCAGGCTCGTATGAAGGATGAGCGGCGGCGGTTTCATAGCTGACGAACTGAAGTTGATGATGTGCGAACTGAGGACGAGGGCATTCGGAATCG
>CAZJOQ010000319.1:0-2773 GCA_964547625.1 uncultured Nitrospira sp. | reverse complement strand
GCCCAGAGGATGTTCATGAGCTGATCGACCTTCTGCCGGAGGCCGGAGGAAAAGAAATTCGACGGCGTGGCGAGAGCCTGCGCGGCGACGGAATCGGACTGTACGGGAGGCATGCGCATGGATGGTCCTAACACATGATTATGAGGGTGATATTGCGATCAATGATTGCCGGACTAGCGTGGACTGGCGCAAGGCTTGGAACACTTGCTCACGATCTTCAAAGCGGGCCAGCGCAGAGACGCCGCCAAGCTGATTGAACTGGCTGGCCGTAAACAACGTCATATCCCCGCTCATGAATCGGTGCAGCGCTGTAGCGTCTTCGGCCAGCAACTGCGCTGTGGCATCCACCCACTTCTGTTCGCTGTAGCGGAGATTGAAGCGGGCTGCGATGGAATCAACCGTGTCGGTGATGATCGCTTCGCGCGTGGGCAACGGCTTGCGCCCGAGCGCATTGTAGACGAATGCCGGTGTGGTTGCTGGGACTCCATAGGAAAGGACGAGCTTGTCCGGCGAGTACCACATCTCCGGGCGATGGTAGAAGCGCTCATTGAGAATGGTTTCGATAGCATCATCATCCTCGGCCTCCACGGCTTCTTTCAGTGCGGGCGTCTGCGCAACGAATTCCTTGATGTCCCTCTCATAGCCTCCACGGAAGGTCATGATATCGACCTTCTCACCATTAGGGCCGACGATCCGCACTTCCTGGCTTACGAGGGTATCGATCCCTTCCCATATCGGGATCACGCGCTGCGGCTTTTCCCCTCGCGGAGACTCCGGCTGACCTTCTGCCGCCACACTGTGGCCGCCATCACCCTGGGCATACGAGACCTTTTCGACGGAAGATTTCTTTTCACGCGGAATCTTCAATGGCACGGAGTAGTCGTATTCCTCCTCGAAGTATTCCGCAACCGCGCAGAAATCGAGGAGATAGAAACAGGACTTCTCGTAGGCGGTGTGGCCGATCATGAAGGTATAGCGGCGGGTTCCCCGGCCTTTGATCTGAATATATTCCGTCGGGGAAAACACCGGGCGAAAGAGGCCGATGTTCAGCGCGTCGCGGCAATTGTAGCCGGTCGACAGCATGTCCACGGAGACCGCAATGCGCTCGGAGCGTTTGCCGTCACGAAACTCTTTCGCCAGCACCGACGCTTCTGGAATGCGCGACGTGATGGTCAGTGCGATGCCGGGCTGTAGTTCATTGAAGATCTTCGTGAGGTTGGTGGCATGTGTCTGGTTCACGGCAAACACAATGGACTTGCCGATGGCCCCTGCCGGATCTTTCTGCACTTCTTTGAGAAACGCTTCGCACATGAGGCGGTTGCGGGTGGGCGTGAAGATCTTCTTTTCTAAATCCTGAATCTTGAAGCTTTCCTCCTGCTCATTGACGACGACTGTCCAGCCTGATTCAGCCAACGCCTTCGTGGTGATGTCCGAGCGGAGGTCAAATATTTTCGGCAGGCACAGGAATGGGCCTTCTGGATCTTTAACCGCATCAATGATGTCGTAGCGATACGTCGGGAAGCCAGGCTTGCAGCCGAAGTAGTGGTACGTGTCGCGCAACTGGCGGGCTTCCAGGGCTTGGGGATTCTCTTCAGCCAATTGCTCAATATTGACGTTTTTGAGATAGGCCTTGGGTGTCGCCGTCAGACCGATGCGCGTGGCTTGGAAGAATTGCACAACTTCGCGGGCATCACCATAGATTGAGCGATGGGCTTCATCGTTGATAACCAGATCGAAGTAAAACGGCGTGAACTCCTCACGGTAGCGGCGATCGGTCATCAGTGATTGGATTGTGGCAATGACGACGGACGAGCCCAATAGTTCGCCCGTTCGGCGAGCGGTCTTATAAATCACTGGCTTAAACTCCGGCAACACGACGGCGAAATCTTCGATGGTCTGCTTAGCGAGCTCGATACGATCCACAATGAACAGGACACGCTCGGCATTGCGGCTCAGTAAGAACCGGCGAATGAGGGCGGCACAGAGCAGTGTCTTCCCCGTACCGGTAGCCATTTCAAGGAGAAACTTCCGCAGGCCATCGGTATCGAAGTGGCGAGCGATCTCGTCCATCGCTCGGATCTGGTAGCGTCTTAGTGTGAGATCGTGCTTGAGGTGGCGGAGATACTCAGGAGTGACAATTTCGCTTGAAAGAGAACGCGGCGACTGAAGATTCTTGAGCCGAACCCGTTCGAGGTCTTCTCTCGAAGGCAGACGCTCAATGCGGTAGGCATCGCGCTGAATGGCTCGCTCATAATTCCAAAACCAATGTTCACGGCCATTGGACAGAATGATAAGCGGAGCACTGAGTTGTTCAGCGTAACCTCGGGCCTGCTCCTTGGCGTCGTACGGATCCAGGCCTTCGCGCTTCGCTTCCAGCACGCAGAGCACCAGACCGAAACTATCTTTAAGCAGATAATCCGCTCGCCCGGTCCTCGTATGCTGTTCAAACTGGATCTGCTGGGGATTCAGCAAATCCCATCCGCTGAACTCTAACGCTTTGTCGATGAGGATGCGGGAGAAGGCTTCAGGCTGGCTCATTTGCGTAATAGCATCGGGCGCAATGAAATACTCTGATCTCTTCGCCTGCGGCTGAAGAATACCCCTTTCCCTATGAGAAATCACCTGTCACAGAGTTAGAAGACGTGAGGTGTTACTTTTGATTGGGCCGGCGTCGAGCAAGCGGAATATGATTAGCAGTCTATCTTCCGCTTCAATAGGAAATGGCTGGGGGACTAGGAATCGAACCTAGGTAGCCGGCTCCAAAGGCCGGCGT
>CAZJOQ010000318.1:0-2777 GCA_964547625.1 uncultured Nitrospira sp. | reverse complement strand
TCAACACGTAGATGAGCGGATGGTGAAACTGAAGGAGGAAGCGGATCAACGGCCCACGACGCCGGAATTTCGGCAGGATGTTGGGCCCGAACCGCTCCAGACGTTCCACCGCCGCCTCGGACGTCAGGCCGATCTCCACATCGGATTCAAGCAGCACCACCACTTCGTGCGAGGGCATGTGATGGTGAGGCGTGACCAGTCGTTCGTGATCGACCATCAGCGGCCCTCCGCTCGCTTCACGCGGACCTGGCGTTTCACCGTGGGGTTGAACGTCAGAACCGGACACGACGCCTTCCGGACGAGTTCGTCGGCCACGCTGCCCAAGAACGTGCGAGAGAGCCCGCTGCGACCTTGCGTCCCGACGACCAGCAGATCCGCGTCATGCGTCCGGCAGTGTGCGAGGATACGTTCCGCCGGATGGCCTGTTGCAAGGTGCACGTCTGCGCGGAGGCCTGTTTCCAATGCCTGCCGTGCTAATCGGCCCAACTTCAGCAACGCCGCTGTCTTCAGCGGTTTGAGCCCCTTCGCGCCCGCGGCCAGCTCGCTCGCGGACCACGCGCCTTTGATGACGTGCAGGAGGCTCACCCTGGCCTCCAGCCGCGAAGCCCAGCTCACGGCCGCGTCGAAGGCCAGACGGGAAGTCTCAGAAAAATCGGTGGCGACGACGATGGTGAACGGTTTGCCTGGTCGAGTAAATTTCATACGTGCCCTTTCATGCATGCGGTGTGAACAGATTGCTGGCGAAGTCTCGTACGGCCTCGTTCTCGGCCACGCGCCCCCGATAGCCTTGCTGCCACAGCGCATCCAGCAAGGTCACGTTGGTCTCCGCTAACGGCGGGGTACACACAACCCATCGACAGCCAATCAAGCGAAGCGACCGGAGCAGTTCCGGATCTTCGGCATCGCCATAGCGTGCCGCCCACCCCTGGCGTTCGGCCTCCTGTACCGCTTGTGGATCAAAGTCGATGCCGAGGACCCTCCAGCCCCCGGCGCGCAGCCCTCGCCGATACGGCTGCCGTACCGACCCAAACCAAAGATGATTGCCTCTGCCGTGTGATCGGCCGGCACCTCGGTCCGATCCGGTCCCTCGACATGCGGGATGCGCCGTTCGAATAGTCCGAGCCAGGGCCCCAACCATTGGTACAGTTGATGCGAGTAGAGAATCATATAGGTCGACCCGCCGATCGTAATCAGTCCCACTAGCGTGATGAGCTCCAGCACCGAGGCATCGTTGTGACCGAGGCTCAGCGCCATGGAGCCGAGGATGAGCGAAAACTCGCTGATCTGCGCAACGGTTAATCCCGCAAGAAAGCTCGTACGTTTCCGATACCCCATCCACCCCATAATGACCATCACGATCAATGGATTCCCGATCAACACGAAGAGGGACAGCACTGCCGCCGGGCCGAGCTGCGCCCCGAGATATTGGAGATCCTGCTGCGCCCCGAGACTGATAAAGAAAAACAGGAGCAGGAAATCTCGTAGACCCACGAAACGCGACGCGATCGCCTCGCGAAAGGGCGACGACGCCAGCGACACCCCTGCCACGAAGGCGCCGATTTCCTTGCTGAACCCGAGGGCGTCGCCCAAGGACGCGAGCGACACGCCCCACACGATGGCGAACAGCACCAGCAGTTCAGGGGATGCCGCAATCCTCGGGAGGAGACCGGGCAAGAGATACCGCATCGCCAATCCAACGGTCGTAAGGAACACGCCGCCCGTGACGAAGGCCCTGATGAGGACCCCGAGACTTCCGACACCGGCAGTGCCTCCGGCGAAGGCCGAGAGGACGACATGGCGAGCGCGACGACGATGTCTTGCACGATCAGAAACCCGACCGCGATACGGCCGTGGAGCGCGTCGATTTCGCGCTTGTCGGACAAGAGTTTGACGATGATGATGGTACTTGAAAAAGTGAGCGCGATGCCAACATACCACGCCGAGACCAAATCGAGGCCCAGGAGCAGGTATAGTCCGAGTCCGGTCACCGACGTAAAGAGGACTTGTCCAAGTCCGGTCGCCAGCGCGACCCGGCCCATACTCCGCACGTCAAGCTTCAGTCCGACGACGAACAGCAGCAGCTCAATGCCCAGTTTGGCCAGGAGATCGACCTGATCGGCCGAATGGACCCAGTTCAGTCCTGCGGGACCGGCCAGGATGCCAACCACGATGAACGCCACGATCAGCGGCTGGCGAAGGAGGAGGGCGACCGCGCCGCAACCTGCTGCGAGCAGAAGAAGTGCTGCGACCTCCGCAAACGCATTTGGAAACATCGGCATCGTCCTCTTCACGCACGGTTTGCCGCTGCTGCTGACAAGCAGCCATCCAACGCCTTGGCTTCAGGAATCTGCCGTTCCCACGAGAACATGGCGGAACTGACCCATCATTGCTTCTATGATGACACCTCGAAGCCCTCAGACACATTGCTCACGAACGCCTGCACCGGACGAGGTATGAAGTGACAGATCATCGAATCCCGCCAACCTTCATCAATCCCGGACATCTCAATCTCGTACATCTTAGATGAAGACACGTCAATGGCTGCTGCATCCATGCTTCACATATCGACCCCGTGCACGCTTGATTCCCGGATGGTCATCCCGTCATTTTTTCACTTCATCTCTGTACTTGCTTCAGCCACATCTCGCAATGGCTACGAGCGAAATCTTCCGAACGCCGGTTCCTATGGCCGTTCAATCTCTTTTTCTCATCGGTAAGCGTAACTGCGCGCATGGTCATGGGGAAAATACGCCCAACAGGTCCCGTTGGCTGAATAG
>CAZJOQ010000317.1:0-2809 GCA_964547625.1 uncultured Nitrospira sp. | reverse complement strand
GATAAATGACTCGAATGCCAGCGGGACTGACGCATTTGAGATCGTCGAGCAGGCCGAGGTTGGGCAGGAAACGGTCAACGGCATGAAGACCACCAAATCCAAGGTCGTCGCTGTGAAGAAGGACGGCTCGGGTAAATTCGGTGGCTTCTTCTGGACGACTAAAGAAGGGATCACCGTCAAGATGGACATATTGTCCAAAGAAGGTGATAAGAAGATGCGCATGACCAGCGAGCTGACGAACATCAAGCTTCAAAAACAAGACCCCGCCCTCTTTGAAATCCCTGCCGGATACACCAAGAATGACATGGGCGCCCTGATGGGAGGGGCTGGTATGCCCAATCTTGAGGAACTTCGTAAAAATGCGGAGCAGCGTCGGGCGGGTAAAAAACAGCCTGGTGATAACCAAGACAGTAGAAAGACCAGCGACCGTGATCTTCCCGTCGATATGAATAAGATGATGAAAGGCCTATTCGGTAAGTAAGCGGAGGTCGTCCCCCATGCGCCTGATGAAATTAGCCGGATATGCCATGATCGTAGTTGTCCTCACCGCTTCGGTTGTCCATGCAGACGATCCGTGTTTGGGTGACGATGAAAAGAAAGCTGCCCTGGCGCAGTCGGCTGCGCTGCAGCAGGCGGAACAAGCCGGACAATCTGCTGCTCTCTTCGCCGCCTACATGCGAGTAGCGACCAGCGATTGCATCGACCGTTACGACAAGAATGCAGCAGTGAGGGCCAAGGCAAACATACCAAAACTAGGTCGGGATTTGGCCAAAGCCGCTGAGGCCAAAGGGGTTTTATACTCCGGGGAACCGGTGCGGGCCGTTGGGCAAACCTCGGCGTTTCGCTATTTTGAAGCCATTGGCGACCAGCAAGAAGCTAATCGGGTACTTCTGAAGGCGGTTCAGGCTACGCCGGACGATCTCCGTCTTTTTGAGATGGCCTGGAATATCGATAACAACCGATACAATCCGATTGATCCCAATACCGGCTCGAGAGCTCCCTATTCTTCTCCGCCCGCGTTCCAGCAAGGGTTACGAACGGTGGCGTCAACCAACGCCGAACGATTGATGAAGGCAGAGGAAAAAGACGCTCAGGGGTTAACCGGCAATATCGGTGAACTGGGTAAAGCTTCGACGCAGTCGCTCGAGAAGCTCAGGAGCGCCGCTCTGTGGATGAAGTATGTGCCAGGTGGAGACAAGCCTGCAAAAGATCGCGCTGAATTGCGAGGCGACACCATCATGAAGCGCCCCGATCCGACTTTCACGCGGGGGCAGGCCATGATGTATTACGAATTCTCCGGCTCGCCCAAGGCGAAGGATGTAGCTGCTCAGATTAAGAAGAAGGGCGAGGCGTCGCAACGGGCCATGGAAAAATCCGGCGAGAGTATGAAAGGCATGTTCAGCCAGAAAAGCGAAGCCGAGCAAAAGCAGTTCGACAAGAAGAAAGCCGATCTGGAAAAAGAACTCGGGTTTTGATCCGCTATGCTGTTCCCACCCTAAGGCCAGATCTGACGAGACTCCCAAATTTACCCAACAGCCCTGCTGATACTCTGAACGACATCCGTTCCGACCTTGGTTTTCGATGCGTGCGGTGAAGGGGGAATATCGGTTTTTGCACGAGTTGAAGTGAGAAGTGGGAGCGTCACTTCTGGCTTGGGCGCGAGTGCTCCTGTCGGCTTCTCTTGCAAATGTTTTGCATGTTCTACGTGTTTTCTCTCGTGTGCCACGACGAGTTGTTCAACCGCGGAGGAGATGGCCAGAAAGCTTTTAGCAGCTTCAGAAGCTGGAGCGGCTTCGATGACGGGCAGGAATTTTCGGACGGCCTGGCTCACGGCTGGGTCATCAGGGATTTCGCCCACGAGGGTCAAATCCCCACCGACGTATTGATGGAGAATCTTGCGGAGGTACAAGACGTTGACCTGCGAACTGCCGGATGCATGATTGATGATCAGGCCAGGTCGAAAGGATCGCAACGCAGCTGCTGCCGTATCACGTCCCTCTGCGTCGGTGGCACCGGCGACGTCCATGACTTCCTCCACGCTCACGAAATCTTTGTTGGAGAGCACCTCCGACATGGGGCTACGCGCGAGAAAACAGCTCAATACACGGCGGATCGCCGCCAATTTGATGAATCGGTAGAGGTCCAGTATAGCGGTCGGTTCCGGAGTGGCCACGACCAGATGACTGTCAGCCATCAAAAAAAAGTCGAGAGCGTGGTAGTTCGTACCGGCTCCGATATCGAGTGCCACGACGTCGACTTCAATCTCCTGGAAATGTTTCATCAATCTTTTTTTCCGGGCATAGGCCATATTGGAGGTCGCCAAGGTCTCGCCGGTCCCGGCAATGAGACGAAGGTTCGGGTGAAAGGCGATAGGGACGGCAACGTCCTCCAGCCGGTTGACCCGTTTGTTAAGAAAGTCTGTCAGAGTCACCGACGGATTGAGCTCCCCAAACATGATGTGGGCATCAGCCCCGCCCACGTCGAGGTCGGCCAACAAGACCTGTCGTCCGGTCCTTGCTAGCGCCAACGCTAGATTGGCTGAGACGACGCTCTTCCCCACACCACCTTTGCCGGATGCGACTGAAATGAGGGTTGCCATGCTGCCCGCCTTTTTCTTGCCGTGGTGAGGCGTGTATTGCCGAGATCGTTCTGAGCAGGAATGCCCAATCCGGTGATGAAGTCATTCTACCGATCGAGAGAGAAAAGGAAAAGAAAATGAGGAAACTGAGGTCTCAGTGGAGATGAACAGAGGGTGACATCATCACTCCACAATCCGATTGAGTGTGAGCACTCGTTCACGAGTACACTA
>CAZJOQ010000316.1:0-2815 GCA_964547625.1 uncultured Nitrospira sp. | reverse complement strand
CCGGAGCGAAACCGCGGAGAGACCGTATCGCTCTGCATATTCAGCGACGAGTTGCTCTGCGCGCCATTTTGAACGACCGTAGCCTGTCTTCGGATCGGCGGGCCACCTTTCATCGATACATCCGCTTGTTTCTTCACCGAAGACTTTGACTGAACTCGCAAACACCACCCGTCTTGCTCCGGACGCGACGGCCGCATCCAGGACATGCCTCGTGCCCTCGACATTGATGGCGTGATAATCCTGCTCTAAGCCAGGATCATCCATCGCATGAGCCTTGGCCGCAAGGTGCACGATGGCTTCACAACCGGCTGATATCTTTCTGGCTCGTATTGGATCCCGGATGTCGGCAACGACAGCTTCGGCACCTTGGAATTGTGCGGTCATCTGCGTTGCATCACGAAGGGCGACTCTCAGTTGGATTCCGCCTTCCAACAGCCTTACCACCAACGACGAACCTAGAAAGCCCGCCGCACCTGTTATCAACACTTTGTTCATGCATACCTCTGAGAACGACTACTTGCCGGAACTTTCATCTTCTCATGGTAAAGATCAAGCACCTGTTCGGTAATACCGGGAATCGACCATTCCTCGACAGCAAGCTTCCGGCTTCTCTCTCCCATCAGCTCGCGCAGACTAGAATCGGATAGCAACTCGTGAATGGCCGTGGCCAATGCTAGGGAGTCTTTCGGCGGTACCAGCAATCCGTTATACCGATTGCATACGATCTCCCGGCAACCTGGGACATCCGTCGCAATCATGGCCTTCCCACAAGCAGCCGCTTCCAGCAACACCTTGGGAAGGCCTTCTCGATACGACGGCAAGACGACAAGCGTAGCCGCGTCATAGACCGCCGGCATATCCTCTCGATGCCCCCACCATTCGACGAAACCCTCCTTGACCCACTCGGTTAGATACAACTCGGGTATACCTGCAGGATTGTGCTCATCTTGTCGGCCGACAAGGATGAATCTGGCGCGAATCCCTTGCTGTATCAAGCACCTGGCGGCCTCAACGAACTCGCCGACACCCTTGTCCCAGAGCATGCGAGCGGGGAGCAGGACTAGAGGGCTACCGGATGGAGGCGGCTTAACGGAAAACAAATCGACATCGACTCCCGAGCCTGCGATGATTTTCGTCCGTGCAGCTTGAACGATGCCCTCCCCAATAAGCCGATCTTTGTCATCCTGGTTTTGGACCAGGACTGTCGACGTGTTCAGCCTGAGCACCTGCTTCAACGCGGTCCTCACACACCATCGCAACAGCCGGTTTCGGTCCTCGATGAAAATATAACCCAACCCAGCGAACGCATTGATGACTACCGGCACCCTGGCAAAACGCGCCGCAATTGATCCGTAAAGGATGGGCTTCATGGCTACGTGGTGCACCACATGCGGTTTGATCTTCCGATAGAGTTGCACGAGCTCGGCAATGCAGTTCAACTCTTGAAAGAGGTTTCGCCTACGTCGCACCATCCCTAGCGGCACAAGCTGAAACCCTTCTCTCCTGATTCGCTCCCCATGATCGGTCACGCGTGTCGCGACGAAGACCTCATATCCCGCATCACGAGCAGCCCGTGCCAGATCGACACGGTGGGACCAGAAATACCAGTCTTCAGTGATAAGATACAGCAGGCGCGGGCGATCGCTCATGAGCACTCAACCAAGCCTGAAACATCAATACATTCCAGAGCCAATATTGCCAGTTGCGTCGACCTGAGAGATGCTCTCGCCATTTTTCTCTGACCGGACCCGGATTAAGGTAGCCTTCCCGCCGGAGGCGGGACTCATCCAACAACGCTTCAGCCCAGTCTCTCAAGCTGCCTCTTAGCCATGCGTCCAACGGCATGCCAAACCCCATTTTGGGGCGCTCGACCAGATATTTCGGTACATAACGATAAAGAACTTGGCGGAGCAGCCATTTCCCTTCCCGCTCTGCCCGAACCTTCATTGAAAGAGGAAGACTCCAGGCAAATTCCACAACTCGATGGTCGAGCATCGGCATCCTCGACTCAAGGCTCATCGCCATCGCCGCCCGATCCATCTTCGTCAGGATGTCATCGATCAAATACCCCACTAAATCGTGAAGCATCATCTCTTCACCGAAATCTTGCATGCTCAACTGTCGCACCTGGGTGTCGGCCCAAGTGTTTTCTTCATGAGCGTTGATGACCAACCGTTCAGGCTGTTGATGGAGCGATACCAAACGGCGATAGAATTCTGCCTGACTAGCGGCATCCACAATTCCGGCTAGTTTATGCACTTTATCCCCAAGCGCCGCGAATCGAAGTCTGGCTGGGAGGCCAGGTCGCAACATTTTACCCAACCTGTCCCACTGGCCAGGGGAAAGCCCGGTCAAAGTACCGGCCATGATCGTTCTCATAAAAATAGGCACCCGTGCCATTCGACGCCAGAACAAACGTCCCCAAGAATACCGATTGTACCCCCCGAACAACTCATCGCCTCCATCACCTGACAACGCGACTGTGACATGTCGCCTGGCGAGTTGGGCAACAAGATAGGTTGGAATGGCAGAGACATCGCCAAATGGTTCATCATACATCGACGGCAAGCGCGGGATCACAGCTAATGCATCATCCGGCGTCACGTACAGTTCAGTATGGTCCGTTCCTAGATAAGAGGCGACGGCTTTTGCATGCGGCGCTTCATCGTACTCGCCATCGTGAAAGCCGATCGAAAAGGTCTTGACTGGTCGGGAGGACTGCGCTTGCATCAGCGCCACAACAGTGGAAGAATCGATGCCGCCGGATAAAAACGCGCCAAGCGGTACATCAGCGACCATCTGCCTCTTGACGGCG
>CAZJOQ010000315.1:0-2837 GCA_964547625.1 uncultured Nitrospira sp. | reverse complement strand
GTGAGGTTATGTCGGACCTTCAGTGTCGTACTGCATTTCCTTAAGGCATCTACCATATGTCCCATGGTCAGTCCAACTGTCAACCCCAATATCAGGGTAATCTTCGGTGAGCGAGTTCACGAACTCAACTACGCTGTCCACTGGATCAATATTCGGAGTGACACGGATGTCAGCAAGGTTAGAGTCTTAGGGGAAGAGGAGTAGCTATAAGAGAATACGAAGATGCGCAGAGTCTGGTAAAGATGAAACGTCTGGCCGTTGTGATGAGGAGAACCTGCGCATCACCAATACTTTTGGTATGATGACTCGAAGAAGTCATGAGCATGCCACAAAAAACCTGGTCGATCGCCGGTGGAATCCTTTCGGGGTTTTTATTCTTTGCGTTCAACGGTTCCCCTCCTCCCGTAGTAGCGGAAACGTACATTGCCGGAACGGCAGGAGTAAATTTTGCGGATCGCATTAACAGCATTGCAGGAACGGGATCTCAGGCTGGAGTGCCAGGTCCTTTTGTCGATTTGGACTTGCAGAACGCAATCACCTACGGGGCTAAGATCGGATATTTCCCCGGGCACAGTTGGTATGGCATCGAAGGAGAAGTTTTGCATACGACACCACACATCAAACAGCTGGATACCGACCCAGGTATCCAGCTGAGGGTGACCACCGTCGGAGCCAATTTCATTGCTCGGTACCCCGGCAGAACGGTTCAGCCGTATGTTGGAGCCGGGATAGGAGCGGCCATCGCCCACATTGGCGATACACCGACTGTACGCAGCGACATGGATGTGGCGGCAGCCTGGAACGTATTGGCCGGTCTGCGCGCGTTCATCACACCACAAATCGCGGTCTTTGGAGAATATAAGTACACTGGCGTGACACTCAAATTCGACCAGGCTTTCGGTGATTTGGGCGGGTTCAGCGGCAATTACCGGGCACAGCATTTCCTTGGTGGACTGTCCTATCACTTCTAGGAGAGAGGAGAATAACCATGTCTCGCATGACGGTGCTCGCTCCCCTGGTCGGCGCAGCGCTCATGTATTCAGCCTGTGCAGAATCGATCCATCAAGTCCAGCGTGATACGGAGCTTCTCGGTGTCCCTCTTGGGCTAGAAAAAGAAATCGATACGACCGTCAGTTTTGCGGAGCTCAAGCGAGCTCCCAGTGAGTACATCGGGCGAACCGTGATGATCGGCGGCAACGTGATTCGAGCCAAACGAACAGGAGCGGGAACCGAGTTGGAAATCTTGCAACTGCCGACTGCAAAAGACGGCCCGCTGACAGAGGAGCGTCTTCAGTCAGAAGGACGATTCCTGGCTATTCGAGAAGCATTCCTCGACCCTGCCAGCCTGCCCGAAGGAACGCCTATTACTGTGATCGGCACAGTGACAGGTGAGACGACGAGGCAGCTGGACGAAAACGAGTATATCTACCCGCTTCTTGAGGTGAAGCATATCATCGATTGGAACAGCGTCGCAGCGAACAGACGGAGAGATCGAAGTCCATACTATGGGGCCTACTATCCACCCTATGGATATAGTGGATTCTATCCCTATGGCGGGTACGGGAGTTTGTGGTGGCCATTTGGTGGCTATGGTGGCTACTACGGCGGGCGTCGATTCTATGGGCCTTCTCGTGGTTTTTCACCAAGTTCAGGATCTTTTTCGTCTCCTCCCCCCCCTCCACGAGCCGTTCACCCACGACTCAAAGGCAGGTAAGGATTGATGCCTTCAGATCTTGAGACATCATTGGAAAGACTCGACGGACAGCTTCTCTCTCGTCGGGACGCCATCGTGTTGCTGGGGGCGACTACTGTCGCTTGCCTGATGGGCGGAAGAGAGGCCGTGGCTCAAACTCTTTCCGGCTCACCCCGCTCCCTCTGCGTCGTCCGTCCGGAACAGACCGAGGGCCCATATTTTGTCGATGAACGATTGCACCGATCCGATATTCGCGCAGATCCGACTAATGGGCGGAGCACCCCTGGAACGCCCTTTGCCCTGACCTTTCAGGTGTCTCGCCTTCGCGCCGGCGAGTGCCATCCCCTATCTGATGCCCAGGTGGATGTCTGGCACTGTGATGCGGCGGGGGTGTATTCAGATGTCCAGGACCCTGGATTCAGCACGGTCGGCCAGAAGTTCTTGCGAGGATATCAGATGACTGACGCCCGGGGCGAAGCTCGATTCATGACGATCTATCCGGGCTGGTATCCCATTCGAACCGTACATATCCACTTTAAGATTCGCACGACACCGATCGCTCGTCGGAGTTTTGAGTTCACGTCGCAAGTATACTTTCCCGATGAGCTGACAGATCGTGTCCATGGTAGTCTCCCCTACGCTTCGAACGGCCCACGGAGAATGAGAAATCGGCAGGATTTCATTTTCCGGCAAGGCGGAGATGAGTTAATGCTGGAACCTATGGCCACGAATGACGGGTATGCCGCGACTTTTCAGATCGGTCTACAGTTTGCGTGAGCGCCATCCTCCAGAGTTCTGCTTATTGACTCTCCCTACCCAATCTCGATATTCTCCCTGCCCCACAACATCCCTTTCTAGGAGGACCTGTCCATGAGATTCTTGCGTCATGCCACGATGTGGAGTTGCGCCATGTTCGCCCCGCTCACGGTGAGTGCTGCCCCTCTACCGGAAGTCCAGGTCGACTACTCGGCCGACAGCACGATGGAAACAGAAGGCGGCATGACGATGAAGTCCCGCATCTACCATACGGCCAACAAGGATCGGATGGAGATGGGTGGGGCGGATGGAATGACCACGATCATCCGGAAGGATAAGAAGGTGATGTGGCAGTTGATGGGAGACATGTACATGGAAATGCCGATAA
>CAZJOQ010000314.1:0-2872 GCA_964547625.1 uncultured Nitrospira sp. | reverse complement strand
TCGTGGCTCATGTTGGCCAGGAATTGACTCTTGGCTCGACTGGCTGCTTCAGCGGTTTCCTTCGCTTGACGGAGGAGTTGTTCCGCCGCTTTCCGGTCGGTCACATCGATATGGATCCCCACGATGCGGGACGACAGCTCCTCTTCATTCTTGATCATGGTCCCACGGGCAAGAATCCATCGATAGGAATCGTCTTTATGACGAAGGCGGTGCTCAATTTCGAGTACTGAGACCTGTCCACTCAGATACGCTTCAATGGCACTCAACGAACGATCGTGATCTTCGGGGTGAATTCGGCTTTCCCACTCTTGAAACGTATTATCGAGCTCGTGATCTTCATACCCCAATTGCCGTTTCCATTCCGGCGAAAGATAGACGTTGTTCGAGTTGAGATCCCAATCCCAAATTCCGATGTTGGTACTCTGAACCGTCGTTGTGAGACGCCCTTCGCTGGTTCGTAACGCCTGCTCTACTTTTCGACGGTCCGCAGCTTCGATGGCCAAGGCGACGGTATTGGCGACGGATGCCGCGAAATGCTGCTCTTCCAACGTCCAGCGTCGCTTGGGTCCGATATGCTCGTGACAGATGACCCCGATCATCTTGCCTTCTGAGCGAATCGGTACATCGAGCATGGAGGCGATGCCAAGCGGAGCCAGGTACCCCGCTGTAAATTCCGCCGTTCTTGAATCCGCCTGAGCATCATCAGCTGCGACGATGCGCTCAGTCTCGAGTTCACCGAAGTATCTCGGGTAATCAACGGCACTCAACACGACACCTTGTGCATGTTCTCGAGTTGTGAGCTGATACAGATCCGCACATTGGATGGCTGATCGATCGCCCGTAAAAAACCAGATGCTGGCTCGTTCGGTGTGGAGACATTCCGCGGCCACTCGCGTAACCGTTTGAAACGCATCTTGCAGGTTGCCACTATAGACTTGGGGGCTTTTGGCCAACTCAGATAATCCCGCTTGGATTCGCCGCAGAACACCCTCGGTCTGTTGACGCTCACGCTCCACCTGTTTCTGCCGAGTAATATCTCTGAACACGAGCACAGCGCCGATGACGACTCCGTCCGAGATCATCGGGGTCACCACCAGGGAGATGGCGATGAGCTGGCCGGCCGCCGTCACCAGCAGGCCATCATCTGTGCGATAGGTCTCGCCCGAGGCAAGTGCAGGCAGCGTGGCATCGGTGATCAGGCACTCCTCTCGATATTCCTCAGGCCCCGGAGAGATCATCCGATACACCGGGCAACCGACGAGGACCTGAGCGGGCTCTCCGAACAACTGCTCCGCTTGATGATTCATCATCTGAATCTTCCATACCGCGTCCACAACACAGAGTCCGTCTCCCAGCGCATGCAACACCGCCTGAAGCTTGTTGCGCTCCTGGCCCAGCTGGGTTTCGCTGGATTGTTTGAGTTGCGCATAGAGGTTCCGCATTTCCTCTGAAGAGAGGGCAAGTGACCGTTCCAAGAGCGCATGCCCCTGATCCGCTTCCTGATAGCTCCGGCTGATTCTCTCCAGCAACTCACCCCACACCGCCGGCGATGGAGCTGGATGCCCTCCATCAAGACCTAACCGCTTCAGTTGCCGTGCCAGCAAGGGGTGCATAAGCACTCACGCCGCCTCGCTCAGGGTCGTGAGCGTCATCGTCTGATTGTGAAGATCACAGGTTCCCGCGGTATACGGAGAAATTTCCCCGTACGAGTAGAATCCGACCTGCTGTGTCCCCTTGGGAAGCACATCCAGCGTCGCCTCAGTTTCCTCCTCCGTCCGTTCTCCTAATACGAGTCGACGCCCGACACAACTGATCGCGATGGCGAGAGTGGACGAGTCGACGTCAGCCGACAATGTTGTGGACGAGGCCGCCTCTGAGGCTCCTTGGACCAATCGATCGAAGTTCGCTTTCATTAATTGCGCAAACGCTCCTTCCGGAATATCACCGGCAAAGGTCAGTGATTGCTTACTTTCGTCCACCGCAAGAATCGTTCGAACGAGGCTCTTGGAATCCGCTTCATTCGCGCGCAATGCGAGAGGAAATAGCAGGCCTGTGGCCGGCAAGCCGTCCGCGCGCTCCCCGAGATACTCTTTATACAGCTGAAGGGCAGGGCGACCATCGAGCTCAAGAAGCACGTTCCCTCTAGACTTAGTAACGCGCCGCTCAGGCCCGAATCGATCCCATCCACCCTTCGACCCATGTCCAATCCGAATGCGATCACCATAGAACCCTACCGCAGTCACAAAACCTGATTGAGGTCGTCGATCTTGCAGCACCCACGTACGGCGAAATCGGTCACCATCTCCAGCAAGCCCACCAGTAACCACGACTGAGGACGAGATCTGCGAATTCAGCCCCCGCACCAGCTCGCTTCCGTTCACGTTAAGGCCATCCGACAGCACGAGAATACCTTTCAAACGTGAATCCTTCAGCTGTCGAGCAATCTCTTGCCCGGCTGTGAACGAGCCTTCCGCTGACGGCACGGGTGCGCTGGCCATTCGAATATCGGTATGGGCAAATCGCACAACGGCAGCACTTACGCTCTCGTCGGAGATCTGTGTCCCTAGGATTTCCCCGGCGGTTGAGCAACCGATCACGATCGATTCGGGATAGTCTTTGATCAGCTCGCCTAGAGGATCGGCTGAATCAAGAAGGCTGGAAGATCCGAACAACAACACCAGGGTGCGTCGAGAATCGATCCTTGGCCGACTCTTCATGGACCAGAGTTTCTTGTGATAATAACCAAGCGTATGCAGTTCCATCTCTTATTCTCCTTTCGATCCAGACCTGGGCGACAATGCGATCCACAGCATCAGCGGGTTACGCTTGAAGTAGAAACAACCCCCACCTGTTCACCGAACTGAACGGTAAA
>CAZJOQ010000313.1:0-2875 GCA_964547625.1 uncultured Nitrospira sp. | reverse complement strand
CGCTTGTGCGGCTCAGCATCCGAACTGATCTCACCGCCAAGAAGAATAGAAATGCACCTGAATCACGCTGCTCTGCAGGTACGGGTGAAGATGCTCCCACGCCCATCGCATCTGTGCGCCAGCTGGAAAAGAAGCGCGTTGCCCTCTAATCGGTGTCTTCGAGACGGGCAGTACCTTTGGGCTTCGCACGAATCGGACACCTCCTCGGAGGATCCTGTCCCCCTGCAAAGGTACCTGTCAAATGCGAGCCACATCGACTCACATGTCGTCGGACATCATCCGTTCACGGCTTCTGTTGTTTCACAAAGGAGGAGAATTGGACTTCGATGGCCATCAATTTGCCATCTTTCTCTGTGACATCTACGGCAACTCGGTCGCCTACCTTGGGAACGTCCTCTCCTCCGCTCCTTCCTCTATTTCGATATTTCGTCTCAGCGACTGTGTGTATTGAGACTGTTTTCCCTTCGATCGTCAGAACCTGAATCTCAGCAGTGTCGAGGGCGGCAATCGTGCCAAAGACGTGCATCCCTTCCCCATGTGCAGCGGCTATCCCGGGTAAGGTTGCGGTCATCAGCAGGATCAGTCTTCCTATTCGTTTCACTATGTTGGTCAACATTGTGCCTCAGTTAATGATGCCCTGCAGGGGACTGTAGATGTAGCTCTTCACCTTGGAGAAACCGGTCGATTCGCTCCTGCTCTTCACGGGCCACTTGACTCACGGGGTTATACTTCTCCATTTCTCCTAGTTCCTCGCTCGTAATGCTTGGGAGATGACGAATAAAATGCACCAGCTTCCAACTATCGAGATCTGGCTCGGGACTCCCTTTCCCCCATGCGGGCATTCCGGTAAATCGAATGCCATTATGGATGATAAAGAACAATTCTCCATCGGAGAAGGACTGCGTCTCTATCTGAGTCAGATCAGGTGTTCTTGGATAGAAGTTCTGTCCGATTAAGGTAGAGCCCCTTCCGTCATTCCCGTGGCAGTTCGCGCAGTGGTCCGCAAAGTGAACCCGCGCTTCTGCAAGAACCTCATCTGAGGCGGGAACGGGGTTTCTCATCTGCTTCTGGGCTTCGGGCATTGCCAGGTGCCTGAGCTGACGCGCGAACACAACCTCGAGCTCCATGGGTTGTTCCTTCGCGCTAAAACCTGATTGCAGGACGTACCACAACATTGCCACATTTCCTGTCACAACAAGCATTGTCATCGCGAGCACCACCCAGACACCCTTTGTCATGATCGGCGCTCCCTTGTTGGCCCTTGCTACGATAACGAACCCGAGGATCTTTATGACCCCTCACGTTCGAAGGGGACTTGAGAATCAACCCCCAACCCTCATCATAGGTTATCTCAAGTAGATGAGGACAAAGAAACACACGCACGGGACACCATATTGTACCAACTGTTGATCTCGCGATGGTGACGCGATTATGGGAACCCGTTCGCGCTCGGTTGCCTGTTGTGCATGACGAGTGACACATCTGAATGCTCGCATTACCGGTGGTACGGATGGATATCAATCAACACATTCGCCTCGTCTAACTCTGCTCTTACCAAGGCTCCTTCTTGAAGCACACCAAGTTTACTACTCGTTAAAGGGTCAACCGAAAACGACTCCAACCCTTTGCTAGTAAAAATCTCGACTACCTCCCAGACCGGATCCGCATAGGCGAGGTTCCCGACCAAAATGCGATGACCGTGGACAGGACGGCTTGGATCGTGAATGTCCAGGAGCACATTCGATTCATCCAACGTCACGATCACTTTGTCCCCCACCTTGGCTTGGTGCAGTCCCATGCGTTCCGCCTTCTTTACACTGACCGGTCGAGGCCGAAATTTCTCTCCTGAAGACCCTCGTATTTCGATGTACATCAGCCCCGATTTGATCTTCGAGATCGTGCCTGGTAGATCCTGGTGGGTGTGTGGCCCGCCGAGATCCGCCTCGTGAGCAACAGCGGGTGATCCGAATAACAGGAACAGCACGCAAGTGGACGCGCAGTATATGAAATGTCTCCCAGACATAACATTTCCTCCTTTTTGGTAACTTCCCTCCTCTTTGGATTGTTCACCAATATGGGATCACGCTGAGGTATTCCTAGGGTGGTCCTAGACCGACCTTGCCGTTCACAAACTACTGGATCATCCGCGGAACAGGGAGCGATAGCGGCAGACTGAACACAGGCCGAGATTCTGTAACGACCCTGCTCGTTCCCAAGGCTTTTCAATGAGAAAAAACTGCCAGGACTGAATGGATTTCCGAGGGAATTGAGATCAAATTGGTTGGCGTTGAAGGTGTCACGATACCTGGCGTCAACGGTGAAGGGGAGGAGGAGACTGGCAACCATAAGTCTCATCACGCACCTCTTCGCTGCCCATCAGCCTAAACCTCTGTTGAGCACAAGGTCAAGGAAGGTTGCCGGACCCATATCTGAGAGTCTAAAGTCTGGTTTGAAGAAATCAAAACGGTACCTCCCTGTCCCTATCGAATGGACGACAGGGATTGGCGGATTCCTTCGGGACGTACGCAGGCGTAGACGAGGATGCGATCGACAACCGTGTCGCCAGGAGCTTGCTGCTTATCGAGAGTATTTGTGCCACACTTCGATAGTTGCAAAGGGATCAGTCCCCTAACTTGGTTCAATGTCCTATTCTCACACGCCAGAAATTCTCGACAGCTCTCGACCGTAACCAGGTCGCTCGCGACTGGCGGAAGCGCGGTTACTCCTGCGATCTGTTCACGGATCCTCCCGGAAGAGAGTGGAATGATTTCGTCCACCGGACGAACGAACTCGTCACCGTCATGGTTGGGAGGCTAAGGCTGGCCATCGGTGGTAAAGAAATCGTTGTAGAACCAGGTGACGAAGTGTTTATCCC
>CAZJOQ010000312.1:0-2881 GCA_964547625.1 uncultured Nitrospira sp. | reverse complement strand
GAACTTCACTTTCAATGTGCTCGACCGGTGGTTCATCGAGGCGAGGGATGAAGTCAAACTGACTGCGCCATCCACGACCTTCGGTTGGGAAATCCTTGCGTAGTGGATAGCCTTCAGCATAGTCCTCCGGGAGAAGGATGCGACGGAGATCGGGGTGGCCTGTGAATCGGATCCCCATCATGTCGTAGACTTCTCGCTCCAAGAAGGTCGCCCCACGCCACACGCTCGTGACCGAATCGAGGGCAGGGTTGTCCTCAGTCACTCTGGCCTTGAGGCGAATGCGTTTACCGTATGGAAGTGACAATAAAAGATAGATGACTTCAAACCGTTCCTGATCGGCTGGATAATCAGCAGAGCAAATATCGGTGATGTGGTCAAAGCAGGCTGCGGGGTCTTCATGTAAAAAGCGAGCGACGTCCAAGATCCTCGGCGCGGCGACATGCACGGTGACCTCTGATCGGGCCGTGTCGACATCGACAGAGAGTACCGCTTCTGGGAACTTGTTCAGCAGGGTATCAGTGAGAGATTGCATGTGTTCGTCAATCATCGCTCTCATCCATCTCTTAGATCGGCTTCACTCGCAGTTCATTCGCCTCTGGACCGTCGAAGGGTCGAGGCGTTATTTCACGAATACCCTCTCGCGTTGGATCTTTTCCTGTAACTTGAGGAGCCCGTCCAACAGGGCTTCCGGTCTGGGTGGGCAACCGGGAACATAAACGTCGACCGGCACGATTTGATCTACACCCTGAACGACCGCATAGCTGTTGTAATGATTGCCCGACGTCGCGCAAGAACCCATGCAGATCACATAGCGAGGCTCAGGCATCTGGTCATAGATCCGTCGAATGACCGGGGCCATCTTTCGCGACACGGTTCCGGCGACAATCATGAGATCCGACTGCCGGGGCGACGCGCGAAAGACGCCGGCACCGAAGCGGTCAAGATCGTAGCGCGAGGAGACGCTGGCGATCATCTCAATGGCGCAGCAGGCCAGCCCGAACGTCATGGGCCACAGCGCCGACTTCCTCGCCCAGTTGACGACCGCGTCCAGATTCGTTGTCATGATATTCGCGTCAAATTTCCGCTCTAATAAGCTCATGACACGTATCTCGCCGTTCGTGAAGCGTCGTTCGTCGAAAGCGGAGTGCGCAATGCTCGCTCGGCACGCTTCACGAGATACGAACAACGGTCACGTTTTAATCCCACTCGAGCGCCCCCTTTTTCCATTCGTACCAGAATCCGATGATCAGAATAAGGAGGAAGAATCCCATCCCTAAAATCCCCTCAATGCTGAGAGTTTTGAAAGCTACTGCCCATGGATAGAGAAAGACGATCTCGATATCAAAAATGACGAACAGCATCGCAATAATGTAGTACCGAATCGGAAACCGCACACGAGCGTCTTGGAACAGCGGGCTTCCGCTTTCATACGGCGCCAACTTTGCGCGATAGGGCTGGTTGGGACGGACAAAACGACCCAGCAAGAGCGTTACGGTCCCTAGCGCAATGGCGACACCGATGAAGATCAGGATCGGTATATAGCTCTCTGGAGCAGTGGTATTCCCCATGAGATCTCAGAACCTCGTTGCCAACCGGCGATTCTTTAGAGATTCACGCATGCTCAATTCCTCACGCAGCCGACTGTGCCGTGAGTGCAGAATCAAAAAATGGCTTGTACTTCAAGCCATCCAGTTCGGGACTCACAATTCCCTTGTGCTGAACAAGGACCTTGAAGGTGGTCCCCATACCGTTTGGCCTGAGCAAGTGAATGGCGGCTTTGAAGGTAGGGCTGTCTGGTTCCAGCTCCTCTATCATGCGTTCGACGCCGAGCCCCATCAGAAAACTGAGTTGATTGGTGAAGCCGGTCACGCGGAGACCATATTCTTCCCCGGTAAAAGCCAGGCTCGTAAAATCCACATGCGCGGTCATGTCCTGATCCCCCACGCGCAGGAACGGCTCCTCATTGATGGATTGTCGTGAATAGCACAGGAATGAGCCGCCTTTCCGCTGAGGTCGATAGAGATCCTGAGCAGTGTGGCCGTAATCGATCGTGAGCACGATCCCTCGATTGATGAGCCGAGCCACCTGCCGCATCCAACTCAACGCGTGAACATTGATTTCGGTTCGATAGCCCGCAGGCCAATCGGCGCGTATTCGGCGCACGTGATTGGACAAGGCTTCAGACGACAGGGGCCTCAAACATTCAATGAATTGCCCGCTTTGATAGTCCACCCACAACTCTTCAGTCCCGTTGGCCGTAACCTGAATCCGGTGGACGGGAAATGAATCGAGGAGTTCATTGCTTAGGATGAGGCCGTTTAGCCCGTCCGGGGCCAAATTTCCCAGATCGTTCACCCAGGTGAGGCGGTTCGGGTCATCGAGCCAATGAGCTAAGGTCTTGCGTTGTAAAGCCTGCATGGCCGGGCTCCGTTCAATCAAGGCATACTGAAGGCGCTCGAACAACGACCCGAAGTGCCTCTGGCAGGCGGATAGAAAGTGTCTTGCTAGCAACCCTTTGCCGGGTCCCATTTCAACGACGATAAATGTGGCAGGTTGCCCAAGTAACCGGTCTATCTGCTCCGCTTGTTTTGCGAGGGCTTGTCCAAGAATGGGATGGACGTCTGAACTCGTATAGAAATCGCCACGCCAACCGATCCGTTCGACCATATGTTCCGGGGCGCGCATGTAGTAGCCGAACTGCGGATGATAGAGGGCTAACTCCATGAACCGAACGAACGGAATCTGTCCTGAGGCAGTAATTTCAGCAGCAATGGCGGCGATGAGTTCTGGATGCCCTGCGCTCACAGAAAGCTCCAAATTTACCGTCATCAATGGGAAAAGCGACACCCCTAGATCATGGGTCGCGGTTACCCATTTCTAG
>CAZJOQ010000311.1:0-2928 GCA_964547625.1 uncultured Nitrospira sp. | reverse complement strand
CTAGCCGAGGCTTCACATCATAGACTTAAAACCGGTACACGGCCCCCATCGAGACATTGGTGTTGTGATCGTGCGTTTGGTGAAAATTCTGTCGACGATTGGACCGCTGAACCATCAAGGTCAAGGCGGTATGATCCGTCAACTGGTACGAGAGTCTTCCGCTCCCTAGAAAAATATTCTCATGGCCGTCGAACCGCTCATCTTCGGGGTTGCCGCTGGTAAAGTTGTTCCGCTCATAGTGAAAGTCCAATTCAAGCTCCAAGTGCTCTATGAGGTCCGCTTCGATGCCGATCGACGCAAAGTGATGCACGTAGGAGACGTCATCATGGAGTTCTGCCTCATGCCGACCTTCCGCGAGACCACGCTCGTAATGATACCCGAGGATCACTCGTGCATGGTGGTTCAGGTGATAGAGCAAATGGGGGCCGATCCTCCACAACAAGGTATCCCGCTGAACGAACGGGTCGTTGAAATTGCGAATTCCTGCGCGTCCTAACAATTGGATTTCCCAATGTTCGGAAAGGCGGTGATCGAGTCGGATCGTGCCGAGATGGGAAGTGACGCGCATATCCTGGAGAATGTTCTCAGAGTCATGCAGCCCCGTCTGCCCTAGGAGTTGATCGGGCGCCGTGAAATACCGCAGTCGGAGCACGGTTCGAGGCGTGAACCCATGAATGGCTTCGAGATACATCGAAGCCTGGCTGAACTCATGATTGGTCGCATAGACGAATCCTCGGATCCTCACCGAAAGCTCCGTCTCGCCGAAGGAGGAAGGAATCAATTTTGACAAACGCACATACGGTTCGAACACCATGTCCTTGCCGATTCCGGTGCGAGAGATGTCCAGCACAGGCTGGGATGGATCACCGTCAAGACTCGAACGGCGGGTCGCCGAAAAGAGAGCGACGTCATCGGTGTAAAACAACGATCCACCGCCGATTACAGACCATCCAGTGTTGGGGGCTGCGGCGAGCACCGGGGAAACGGCACTCATGAGCCATACCAGACCTGTGACGGTGCTCTTCAGGCCGCACAAGCTCTTCTTGTGCCGACACACAGTCGATAAGAAATGCGACATGATCGCAGCGTTTTGAATTGCAACAAGCTTCCTGGAGAGGAGTTGGCAGATCGATCGGGTACTCCACAGCCTGATCTGCGCAACCTACACCACCGCCAACCCTGGAACCACCTTGTCCATCACGAGACCAACTCAACTTAACAGGACTATCGATATAGGGTATCCGGTTGTTCGTTCGCAACTAGGATGTGTACCTGAATCTACATAAGAAAGTACCTGACTCTTGCAGGTCACGCCTCGGACGTCATAGGCCTGATGATCAAGATTCGGCGCGCTTCTTCCCGAAATATTCCTGGCGGCTAACGGCCACGTCGGATCAATATCTCCTCAAACGGCGAACAAGTGCCCGCGAGCCGTAGAGTCTGTGGCATGCTCTGCAGCGGAGGACTTCAACCTAACCCAGGGGCGAGGGGAATAGATTTCGGAAGGTCGCGTTTGCGAACCGATTGAGATCAATCGCCAAACATCCGGGCCTCTCGCTTTGCCAATTCAAATGATGGTTTCAGTAGCTCATCCCATGGAAAACACAATCCGTAATGCCTTCATCAAGTTCGAACAAGAGTTCATGGGCGGGGGCCCGGATGAAGCCCGGGCGCTTGTCGCACGGGATCTTGTCGTCGTTCGGTTGAGTGGTGTGTTGACCCCGCCCGAACGGCAATTGGCTAAGACCGCCGAGGGTATGGAGATGGTGAAGCAGCTTCGGCAGAACTTGATCGCGCAAGGCCGTGATAAGCTTTGCGAACAGGTCAGCGAGATCACCGGCGCCAAAGTCCTCGGCCTATTGCCGATATCGTTGGGCAGCTCAACGAGCGCGTACTCGCCTTTACGACCCATCGAGATATCCAAAACGAAGCAAAGCCGCTCACTTCCGTGTGAGCCGATGATAAGCCAGGTGCAAAGGGCCATCAGGGTATCGCCGTAGAGATTCGGCAATACCATGCAGTGGAACTGGCCAGGTTGCACACCAACTGCATGGAGCACTTGTCGACGATAATGTTACCGGTCTCGATGTCCCAGGAGAGAGGTTTAGAAGTGTGGACTCGAGCAAGTCAGGGCGACTGACCGTCTAACTGGGCGAACCAAGAGAACCGATGCATCAACCTTGGCGATCAACTGTTCAGCGACCGAACCGATTACCAATCGTTCCAACCCTCGGCGGTTTGAGCTTCCCACCACCACAAGATCGGCGCCCCATTCATTCACTGCGTGCGCAATGGCTTCTGTGATCCCATTCAGGCCATAAATGGCGTCGGCATGCACGACACGCGTTTCCACGTCTACTCCCTCACCGACAGCAGACTGGGCCTGCGCCAACAGCTCGAGGCCAGCCTCCTGATTGACGTCCTCGGAATCGGAAGCGGCATAGACGATGCGCAGCGTCGCGTGATGCAACACGGCCATACGCTTCGCCTCCATCAATGTCTTCATGGAAGTGGAGCTGCCGTCGATCGCAGCTAGAATCTTTCTGAACATTCAGGTACGCCTTTTTCGTAGGTCCTGCGTGAGTGAAGGACACGCGCCTTCATCTCCCAATATTTACACGATAAGCCACGTGTCCGATACGAGGCAATTTTATTAACTGACGTCGCCGCCGTTTTTCTTGAGGTCATCGATGTACCGTCTGACGATCTCCTTCCCAGGCATTTTGTCGAGGTTGGCATACACCATATAGTGCACGATCCCGTGCACGGCCATCGCGATCAGCAATCCTTCAAAAATTCCCACCATAAAGACCAGAACTCCGCATAAAATGGCGAGGATCATGGCATAGGGACCATGATGGGTCACATGCACAAGTCCCTCGATCATCTTCCAGCCCGAGAAGATCATGATGACCGCCAACGCAAACT
>CAZJOQ010000310.1:0-2963 GCA_964547625.1 uncultured Nitrospira sp. | reverse complement strand
CGGTCACGTTCGGCGGTTTCGTGGGTTTGTGTAGTCTGCTGCCGCTGCTGCTGTATGAGGTGTACCGTGTCGATGCGATTCAAGCAGGGGCGCTTGCCGCTCTCTGTGGGCTGATGGGCAGCCTGATCCGTCCGGTCGGTGGCTATGTGGCGGATCGGCTAGGGGGGGTACGGGTGCTCTATTATATTCTCCCTGTCATTGCAGGGGCAGTGGTGGCGGTCATTAGTCCTTCGCGCACGATGGCTGTCGTGATGATGGTGGTGGCGACAGCGGCGATGGGATTCGGCAACGGGGTGGTGTTTCAACTCGTCGCCGGGTGGTTTCCTGCGGACATCGGATTGGCTTCCGGGGTGGTCGGGGCTGCCGGTGCTGTCGGCGGTTTTCTGCTGCCCATACTCATCAGCACCGTCAAGGGATTCTCGGGCAGCTACGAACTTGGACTCTGGCTGTTTGCCGGGTTCACGGTGTGTGCCTGGGGCACGGTGATGGTCGCGTTGCGGAGCGATAGGTCGTCGCCGGTCGAGCTCTCTTCCTGAGGATTTCCCGTCTATTCGATCAACCCTCAAAAAAACCATGTTCAAGGTTCAGTCTGAAATGCTAAATTGGTCGTCCTATGCCGACGCCGTTCAACCACATCGAAGACGCTATCCGAGACATTAAGAAGGGAAAGTTCATTATCCTGGTCGACGACGAGGACCGGGAAAATGAAGGTGATCTCGTCATGGCCGCCGAAAAGGTTACTCCACAGGCCATCAACTTCATGGCCAAACATGCGCGCGGGCTGATTTGTCTGGCCCTTACACCGGAGCGTGTCGAAGAGCTGCAGCTGCCCCAACAGGCTTCCGAGAATACCGCGACGTTCGGGACCGCCTTTACGGTTTCGATCGATGCGCGAAAGGACATTACGACCGGGATCTCGGCGGCGGATCGCGCGACGACGGTTCATGTAGCGATCGATCCTAAATCGAAGCCGAGTGATCTCGCACGGCCCGGGCACGTCTTTCCCCTCAAAGCGCAAAAAGGTGGAGTGCTCCGACGCGCCGGACAAACTGAAGGATCGGTTGATCTGGCTCGCTTGGCCGGACTGCGGCCCGCTGGGGTGATTTGCGAGATCATGAACGCCGATGGGACCATGGCCCGCGTTCCCGATCTGACGAAGTTTGCCAAGCTCCATAAACTCAAGATCGTGACCGTGAAGGCCTTGATTGAATACCGCATGAAGCGAGAGACCTTCGTCAAGCGCATGACGAGTGCGCGGTTGCCGACAACCTTTGGCGAGTTTGAAGCGGTCGCATTCGAGAACCAGATCGATGGGGTGACACATATTGCCTTGGTCAAGGGACGCGTCGACGGTGGAACGCCGACGCTCGTCCGCGTCCATTCGGGATGTCTGACTGCTGACGCGTTGGGGTCGCTACGGTGCGACTGCCGTGATCAATTGCATGCCGCCATGGAGACGATTCAGAAAGAAGGTCGAGGAGTGCTTCTGTACCTGAATCAAGAAGGCCGTGGAATCGGATTGCTGAATAAGATTAAGGCCTACCGGTTACAGGATCAGGGGAGTGATACCGTGGAAGCCAATCTGCAACTTGGGTTCAAGGCGGATCTTCGCGACTACGGGGTGGGCGCCCAAATTTTGGCGAATCTCGGCCTTCACCAAATTAAGTTGATCACGAACAATCCGCGGAAGATCGTCGGTATCGAGGGGTACGGTCTCAAGGTTGTCGAGCGGGTTCCCATTGAGATCCTCCCCCGAGCTGCTAATGTGCGGTATCTGCGGACCAAGAAGGCAAAACTGGGACATCTTCTCAAGAAGGTCTGAGGGATGCAGAGCGTGTCGGCTTCACTTTTGGAAATGGTGGCCACGTTGACGATTCACCAATGAAACATCGAAGGATTGGACGTTCAGCGAAGGGATTGGGGTTTGGTATCATCGTGGCCAAATTTAATCAAGGCGTCACCGGCAAGTTACTTCAGGCCTGCGTCTATGCCCTGGAGAGCCATGGTGTCGTGAAAGACGCCATCGATGTCGTGCGCGTGCCGGGGGCGTTTGAAATTCCGCTGATCGCGCGGACGATGGCCGCATCGGGCCGTGTTGATGCGGTGATCTGTTTGGGGGCGGTGATTCGAGGCGACACGCCGCATTTTGATTATATTTGCGCCGAAGTGAGCCGAAGGATCGGTCAGGTTGCGTTAGACACCGCCGTGCCCATTATCTTTGGGGTGTTGACCACCGAAACGGTCGCACAGGCTGAAGAACGGGCGGACCCGAAGAAATTCAACCGTGGCGGTGAGGCTGCAAAGTCCGCGATTGAGATGGTGAGGGTGATGAGGATGTTGAGGGGAGAAGCTGACAAGTCCGCAATCTCCAAGCTGACAAGCGGGACGGTTAAGCGTCGAGCCAGGAGCACGCGATGAGTCATTTCTATCAGCCATCCGGATTGGCTTCTTGTCAGCCTGCGGCCTGGTCAGCTTGCCGGCTAGCCATCCTGGCATTCCGATAGCCATGGGAGCTCGTCATCAGGCCCGTGAGCGTGCCTTGCAGATTTTGTTTCAACACGATATCCACGGGAAGGCCCCTCTCTCTCTCGACGAATTTTGGCATGAATACTCGGTCTCAGAGGAGTCTAAAGCGTTTGCCGAACAGTTGGTCAGGGGTGTGGTCGAGCATCAGAAGGAGCTTGATATCCTGATCGGCAAGTACGCGACGAATTGGACAGTGAGCCGCATGCCAGTCGTCGATCGCAATATTTTGCGGGCAGGAGTCTACGAGTTGTTGTGGCTGGACGATGTGCCTGCGAAAGTAACAATGGATGAAGCGATTGAGTTAGCCAAGCGGTTCGGCGATGACGAAGCCTCAAAGTTCGTGAATGCAATGCTGGACAAAGTCTTGGCGACAGAGTCGCGACTCGCCGAGAAGCGGGCATCGCCGGATCGGGCGATTTGGAGGAAAGCCGACCGTG
>CAZJOQ010000309.1:0-2981 GCA_964547625.1 uncultured Nitrospira sp. | reverse complement strand
GAGCTCTTGGCGGGTCTTTTAAACCGATGACGAGAGAGGCTTTCTACGACTTCAGTCTTGCAGCAAATTGCTTGCGGAACTTCGCCACCTTTGGGCCAACGACGACTTGGCAATACCCTTGAAGTGGATTCCGCGCAAAGTACTCCTGATGATAGGACTCCGCCTCGTACCATCTCGTAGCCGGCACGACTTGCGTGACGAAGGGTGCGTCGTACAATTGTTCGTCGGATAACGTTTTGATCACGGTTTCTGCTGCATGGCGCTGTGCCGGAGTGCAGTAGAAGATTGCGGAACGATATTGGGTGCCTCTGTCGTTTCCCTGTCGATTGAGCGTCGTGGGGTCATGAATGACGAAAAACATCTCAAGGAGCTCTTTGTAAGAAATCACCGTTGGATCAAAGGTGATCCGCACGGCCTCAGCGTGCTCAGTCTGCCCTCCACATATCGCCTCGTATGTGGGATTGTCTAAGGTGCCACCTGTGTAACCGGATTCGACTGAGTCCACACCGCTGACGTGGTCATAGACCGCTTCGAGACACCAGAAGCAGCCACCTGCAAGAATGGCGACTTCCTTCTCAGCTGAGGTGCTTGGTAACTCCTCTCCCATCGTGCGGTGTGTCGAGTAGACGGTAGGTTTGTTTCACTGAACGGAGCCCACTAGTCTTCTTCTTCCTCCTCAATGTCTTCAATTCCTTCGTAACTCATTTCTGGGAACAACGCCGACGCTTTTTCACAGGCCGTCTCCACCATCTCTTCCGCATCTTCCGCAGAATCAGCATCAACCAAGAACTTCACGGTAATTGCGTACCTCTGTTCCACCCCCATGACTCCTTTCTCTCTCGTCCTTCACGATTCCGAATTTGAGTGATCACCGAGACCGTACTTTGAGACAGTTGTGGTAGCCGTGTCAACCTTGTTCGACGCAACGACGGGGACATCGATAACAAGACGAAGAGGAGGGTTCATTCAGAATCAAAAGACTTTAGAGCGACCCAGTTGGGAGAGAGAAGAACTTGCGGGGGATTGAGGTTGAGAAACGCTACTCGTCCCCTTCCAGATCGGAGAGCACTGCTTTGAGCTTCGCAAACTCTTCTGGAGCGATGCGGGAAAAAGCGATCCCAAAGCTATTACCATCGATCCACCGCACGGTAGCTTCGTCAATTCGCAGCGGCCAATCCAGGCCAGGAACGTGGAGCCTGCATTCAAACTTTGATCCCGGCTCAACCTTCATATCACTTTCGATCTTACAACCGCCGGCAGAAATATCTAGAGTTCGCCCCTGCCCCTCCTGCTTGTGTCCGGAAAAGGTGCTGCGAAATTGCGTCGTGAATCTCGGTTGGATCCGTCGCTCATCCGACTGAGGCTTGGCTGGGATCGCCTTGGCAAGTTCGGGTCTAAAGAGAGAACTGAGTCTTTTCAAGGCCAAACTCCTGACCTAATCCCTGCCCATACTTTTTCGCCACAATAGCATCTGCTACCGGGTTGACAGGAGCATATGATCCCGGCGATTTTGCTGGTAACACGATTCATCGCGATCGAAGCAGAACGGACGCTCTTTGCCATATGACACGATGACGACCTGTTTGGAATGCACCCCAACTTCCGTAAGATACTTGCGAGCGGCCTTGGCGCGTTTATCGCCCAACACCATGTTGTAGTCACTGGTGCCTCGTTCGTCGCAATGTCCTTCAATTTTCAACACTGCTCCTGGATGGTCCTTCAGATACGCGGCGTCGTGATTGAGCGCTTCCATCCCCTCGTTAGACAAAGTCCATTGGTCATAGCCAAAGAAGACGTCATGTAGGCCCGCCTCCACCGCAGCTTTCTCTTCCTTGGTGAGCTCAGCTCGCTGGCGAGGACCAGTCCCGGAGGGGTTCAGAGCTGTGGAATATCCATCCTGCGCAAGACGCTCCTCAGATGGATTGCGAGAAAACCCGCTCAATTCTTTGCTTGAACTTCCCCCTGATATATTCGGCAGCTTCGCGCTCGCGCTCCCTGATCCGCCTTCTCTGTCAGACTGGACCCATTTCTTGTTACACCCCTGAGTCGAAAGCACGATTACGGCTATGCCCATTACAAGTGCAGACATTGCGATCACTCTGTTCATAACTCTCTCCTCCATATGTCATCCAGATTGAGTGACTCAGCGATTCAGAACAGCAATGCAGCGAAGGGCACGGCCCGACGCTCACTATTTTCTCTCTCCGAATAAAATATAGCACTGATGTCGCAACCTGTTGCTTCAACAGGATGTTACCGGATCAATGAAAGGATGCCTAATAATTTTGAATATTTAGCGTGGCGACAGAGAAAGGAAAACTCCGATCAAGTAGCAGCCTGAAAAGGGATCAAGGAGAAATTGCGATACTCGAAGTTGAGAAGTAGTGCCGTCAAACGCGTTGCGAGTCTATAGTAGGAAATCTCCCCTGGCTCAGCGATAGTCTTTTCGCTCAGCCCACCGAACCGGTCTCAGCACGGTTCCTAAGCCAGCTAGCGCACAGATTATCAGTAGCATAGCTAGCGCGATTGCAAGGAAAAATGCGGCTCGTACGTCGTGCAAAACGGGGATCATGGTATCACCCTCCTCTTGCTCGATTGATTAGCTGTGCCATCCGCATTCACAGACCCAGGGGATCATCGAATCAGGTTCTACGGTAGTTACTACAACAAGACATCGTTTGGTCCAGAGAGTTCAGTTTTGACTTTTTACAGTATACACCCCCAATTCTTCGTCTGTGCTCTATATCGGCAGAACCATTGCACGAGATGACCTCTTTCAGATTAGGTTCGTCGCCTAGTCAATTTTTCTTGAGCGTGATACATGGCTTAAGTGCCAGCTTATTCACGCCAACGTAGCGCTAAGATGTTGGAAACGCATGAGAAGTTCTAACTTGGCTGTATGGTGCGCCCGGCAGGAATTGAACCTGCGACCTACGGGTTCGAAGCCCGGCGCTCTATCCAACTGAGCTACGGGCGCAACG
>CAZJOQ010000308.1:0-2985 GCA_964547625.1 uncultured Nitrospira sp. | reverse complement strand
ACTAGAAGTTGAATTCACAGAGGGCTGGCACCTCATTCACATCCTGGAGGTGCTGGGCGCGATGGGATTTATCTATTTACTGTGGGCGGCCTGGCGGGCTAGATCTAATGGGCTCGAGGCTTGAACGGAAGCGTAGACAATCAGAAGCGATCCTGAAGATCGGCGTTGCCTGCGGGACGAAAAAGGAGGTTGACAGTGGAGGAAGGACCAGTCGCACATCACGATGAGGCGGAGCGCGCCGCGCACCATCGCAACAGTGATCCCAAGCATGCCCGTTGGGCACAAGGTTACGGGGCCATTGCTCACAGCGACGAGACACAGGTGCGTCTGTACGAACTGGCGCAATCGCTGATCAACCGCGGGTCGGCAGGAGACGCCGTCGCTTTTTATGATCTGCTGATGGCCCTCGATCGTCTGGCGAGCGCGGGGTTGTGGCTCGTGGTTCATCAGACGTACGCCCGCAACGTCCACCTCGACGGGAGGCCGCTCGAAAATGAGGATTTCAAGGTTCGTCCGGAGGGGCACACCGGCGGTTCGCTGAACATGGTGCCGGCCTATGCCGGTTATCTCGGCGCGAATGTGGTGACCGGTTGCACGAGAGCCTGGCTGATGGGGCAGGGCCATTGCGTAGCCGCGGTGGATGCGCTGAATCTCTTCGTGGGCAACATGACCGAGGCTCACGCCGCCCGGTACGGGGTCACGGACGAGGGGCTCACTCGCTACGTGAGAGATTTTTATTCGTATCGACTTCGTGAGGACGGACGGCAGGATTCTCCGCTCGGCAGCCATGTCAATGTCCACACGGCGGGAGGGTTGGCTGAAGGCGGCTACTTGGGATTCGCCGAACTGCAGTACGTCCATATGCCGTTGCCAGGGGAACGGCTCGTGGCATTTCTGTCCGACGGCGCCTTCGAGGAGCAGCGAGGCAGCGACTGGGCGCCGCGCTGGTGGCGCGCCGAGGACTCCGGGCTCGTCGCGCCGATCATGATCAAGAACGGCCGCCGCATCGATCAACGCACCACGATGTCGCAGCAGGGCGGCGTCGCATGGTTCAGCGATCATTTGAGGCTCAACGGTTTCGACCCCATCGTGTTCGACGGTCGCGACCCGGCCGCGTTCCTTTGGGCCATCCTTGAAATGGAGAGTCGTCTTGAGGCAGCGACGGATTCCGTCAAGTCGGGACGGAGACGCTACCCGATTCCCCTGCCCTACGGAATCGCCGTCGCGCCGAAAGGCGCCGGGTTTCCGGGAGAAGGCACGAACCTCGCGCACAATCTTCCGCTGATGGCCAACCCGCGACTCGACAACAGGGCCGCTGATCTCTTCAACGAAGGAGCGAGACGGCTGTGGGTGCCGGTCGCTGATCTTGCAGGGGCGGTTGCCCTGTTTCAACAGCACAAAACATCCGGCCGAGCGCGCGAGCGGGATCATGGGCTGGCTCACCGAGACGTGACGGTGGCGAAGATTCCGGATCCTCCCTTCCGGCCGGTCTCACACGAGTCTCGTCTTGCGCCCGACAAATGGGCGACCGCTTCGCCGATGACGGCGATCGATCGCATGTTCGTCGCTGTTCTTGAGGCCAACCCCGGTCTGCGACCTCGCGTCGGCAATCCGGACGAGATGTTGTCGAACCGGCTGGTTTCGACGCTCGGACGATTGAAGTTTCGCGTCACGGATCCGGAGCCGGCCGTGCCGGAATCCGTGGACGGGGCGGTCATCACGGCGTTGAATGAAGAAGCCGTGGTCTCCGCCGCCTTGGCCAACAAAGGCGGCATCAATCTCGTGCACACCTATGAAGCGTTCGGCAGCAAGATGCACGGCGCCGTGCGCCAGGAGATTATTTTCGCGAATCATTGTTCAGGATCCGGCCGGCCCCAGCGATGGGTATCAATGCCGCTGATCCTGACCTCTCACACCTGGGAGAACGGAAAGAACGAGCAGTCGCATCAAGACCCCAGCATGGCGGAGGCGATGCTCGGCGAGCCCTCACACGTCTCGCGCGTGATTTTTCCCCCGGACTTCAACGGTGCGGCCGCTGTGATGGAGCAGCTCTATCGGACGCACGGCCAGATCTGGACCCTCGTCGTCCCGAAGGCGGATGTGATCCCGGATCTCTTCGATCCGGAGGAGGCCAGGAGGCTGATGAAGGACGGTGGCCTGCGGCTGGAGTGGGCCGGCTACCAGCGCGAGCAAGCGCGCATCATTCTCACGGCCGTCGGAGCCTATCAATTGATGGATGTGCTCGCCGCTTCACGGCGACTGGCTCAGCGGCAGGTCCCGCATGCCGTCGTCTATTTACTGGAGCCGGGGCGGTTCCGCGCGCCACGTTCCGAGCACGAACAGTCGCATGCCGCCTCGCCGGATGTGACAGCGCGTCTCTTTCCGGCCAATGTCCATGCCAGGCTGTTCGTGACCCATACCAGACCCGAAACAATCCTGGGGGTCCTTGGTCCATTGCACACGGGAGCCGCCACGGTCGGACTCGGCTACACCAATCACGGCGGAACGCTCAGCACGCAGGGAATGGCCTTTGTGAATCGCTGCAGTTGGGCCCACTGCCTGAGGGCGGTCGCCCGGTTGCTGCAAATACCGGACATCGAGTTGCTGAGCGAGGACGAACGCCAGGCGCTCGATGGCAAGCGAAGTGCGCATGGCGTCATACTTTCCGAAGTAGTCGTATGAACGGCATCGGCTTGCACGGTCATCGGGTATCGTTCCTGTTGTGGGCGGCGACCCTCGCGCTTGGGACACTCGTCGGCGTGGGGGTGTACACGTTTGTCTATGCCCACGGCGGTTCCTACTTGACCGACAAGCCGGAAGCCTGCGTCAATTGCCATGTGATGCAATCGCAATACGCCGGCTGGATCAAAGGGAGCCACCGCTCGGTGGCGGTCTGCAATGATTGCCACACGCCGGACGACGTGATCGATAAATACGCGGCCAAGGCGATGTACGGCTTCCTGCATGCCTATGCCTTTACGACCG
>CAZJOQ010000307.1:0-2992 GCA_964547625.1 uncultured Nitrospira sp. | reverse complement strand
CACCGCACCGTCATCATAAGGACGGCGGCGTGCATGGGCTGGTGGACTATGTTGCCGGCGTGATCGCTCGTTGGCCGGAACGGCAGGCGCGGCTTGATCACTATCCGCTCACACCGGCCACCAAAGCCACTATTCTTGGCCACACGCTCCGGGGTGCCAGGCCAATCCCAGAGGACAAGGCGATTGCCCAGCATCTTGCCCATGAAGTGGTGCACCGGCTGATCGAATCGCCTGAAGACATTGTCGGGTGTCTCTTGGCCTATCGTGAACGGGGATCAATCGGTCCGATTCCACTCCATGCGGTCACATCGAAGCAGTTCGACTGGGACGTCTTCAGTCGGATGCATGGCAATACCCGCGTCTCGTAACTCGCTCAGCTTCCGTCTGTACTGATTACCCGGTTAGCAGATTGTTGGCAATATCCACCAGCGGCCTTCTCAAGGTCCGGCAGAGAGTTACGTTTGTTGTTGTGTGTGAGAGTTGGTGGGATCATGAAGCGGTGAGCACAGAGGCAGCCGAGTGAATGTCAGCAGCCCTTGAACTTCTTTGACCGACATTGTTCTGAGAGCCGCTTGGCTTCTGTGACCTGTGCTGCCGTCATGCGCTGGGCCACATCCTCTCGATTTTCTTCGGCTTGCTTCTTCTCCTCACCCTGCATGTGTCCGGCGGCGAGGTCCACCCACATATAGGCGCGCACATAGTCTTGTGGGACACCCAGTCCGGCGAAATACAGTTCCGCGAGGTTGTTTTGCGCAAGCGGATGACCCTGCGCGGCGGCTTTCTCATACCACGCGCGTGCTTGGGCGTAGTCCTGCGGCATGCCCATTCCCTTGGCGTACAGCTCTCCGAGGCTGTTCTGGGCCTCTGCATCTCCTTGGTTAGCCTGTGTCTGGACTGCGTGCAGGTCTTTACTCTTGGGCGGTGGAAACGCCGCGGTCTGCCCAACGGGAAGAATAAAAATCACCAGTAGGATGATGTAACGGATATGCATACGTTGCTGAGTATGGCGTGCACCAGAATGGATCGTCAAGATGAATCCTATCGCGCCCGCGGTGGAAAGTCTGGAGCAGGCGGTTGAGCAGGGGCGGGCGGTGGAGAAGGAAGCTGGAATCTCGGATTGTTCAGTTGAAGAGGAGGGCCAAGGTTCATGGAGGGACTTTGCGGTGGTTGCACGTTGACGCGGCGCTCACTGTTAGGAAGCTCGATAACGGATTCCACATTGCCTTGAGAATCCTTATAGACCATGGTTCCATCTTCAGAATCCATGACCTGGTCTAGCCGTTCCTGCACGCTTGGTTGTTGTGATGAGTCGTCCTCAGAGAAGGCGAGCGCGAGACCGGTCCATATGGTTCCGATCGTCAGAATCGTGAAGGCGGCGATCCGGCACATGGCGCCATTATGCTGCGTCCTCTGCAGATTGTTCTTTAATGCTTGATTGGCTCCGCTTCGCATTGCTGCATAGCCGCAACTCAAACGCGTCATCATCTCATCTTTCAATACTTTGAAATCAATTGCCAGGAACTCAATCTCCCTGTACCCCTAAATAGTGCGCTGGTTCCCAGCGCGGGAGGTATCCACAATCCAGGGAGGATGGGTCCATGCATTTTGTCATTGTGTCAGCGATTGCCGCCGGCTTGGTGTTTTTGCTTTGGGAGACACGGGCGTAAGCTTCGTCTCCCAGCAAGGCTCAGCCCGCGCGCACTGCGAAGCGAAGGTATAGCTGAAAATGAGCACGATATCGTGAACTCTGAACAGCTCATGCTGAAAGCTGGGATCCCGCATGTCGATGTTGGGCGAGGCGAGAGAGTTGTGATTGGTATGGCTCAGTCGGTACACGTGCTCTTGTACGGCCTTCAGCGGATTCTTTGCTGGAGGCCGTTGTTCTTTCGGTAAGTTCATATTTTGAGCGACCTCACCTGTGCTGATGGATCTTAGCGATCCACGATTAATCAGGGTGGCATCTGCTATCTGGGCTCGTTGGCAGATCGTCATTGAGCCTCAGCTCTTATGCCATGCCCCATTTCCTTTCTTCGCAATTCACGATGCGACTAATCGTTGAATAGTGCAACCCCACTGTTCGACCGATCTCCGTCAGGCTGTAGCCATGTTCCAAGTGGGCGTGGCAAATGGTTTTATTGCGTCGTGTGCGGTCGGTCCGGGAACGGGAGGAGAATCGGTGGACCAGCGTCGGTCGTCCCGCAGACCGCTGCCGCCGGGGGATCTCTTTCAGTGGGCGCTTGTCTCGGAGACCAGGTGTTACGCGTGCGACAAACCGTTCACTGCCGAGGAGGATTTGTCCCTGGAGCTGTTCCCAGGGTGAGCGACGGCCGATCCCCTCGGCAACAAAGGCGCGATACTTCCGTTGGGCAGCCGCCCGTTGCTTGCCAAACTGCGACAGCAACCAGTCCACCGTGAGAAATGGCGGTACGCCCGAGATTGCTGCCGTGGCGTCGTAGCTCGACCAGGGATAGCTATCGGCTTTGCGGGTGGTCTTGGTGCGCACCGGATTGAGCACCACGTCGCGGCAGAGCTCCGGCAGATAACTCTCCCGGTCAACGGTGATCGCCTTGAAACGGCCTTGCAGTACGTGGCCGATCCGCCCGTGGCGGCGGTTGAAGGCTTGCGTATAGACCCCGTTGAGCTGGCGCATGGCCTTCGACAGATTCGCCTGAGGCGCTTTCACCATCAGGTGGAGTGGTTGTTTACTAGGCAGTAGGCATGCAATCGAAGATGAAAACGGGCGACGACATGCCCCAGCAACCTGAGAAAACGCCGGCGGTCTTCGTCATCCACGGAGATGTCCTGCCGGGCATTGCCCCGGACGGCGATGTGGTTGAAGGCGCCGGGATATTCAATGCGGAGTGGGCAAGCCATGGTGCGTACTCTAGCTCAAGGAGATGCGCAATGCTAGATCTGACCGCATCGTCTAGCGCGTGGCAACAGTCTGGGTTTCTCGGGCCGCCAGACTTTTTCGGCGATTATTGGAAATAGT
>CAZJOQ010000306.1:0-3002 GCA_964547625.1 uncultured Nitrospira sp. | reverse complement strand
GACGCTCCTTTTGCCAGCTGTCTCCAGACCACTTTCCTGGATCGAACGTCTTCGACCTGAACCAAAACGACCACCTCAGTCCGACTTTCTAACGTCGCCGTTTGAGAAAAACTGAGCGTCGGCACGATGACCGACAGGATCTGCCCAGTGAGCACAAGATCCGCGGCTTCGGATTCGGGAACGACCCGCGCTCCACTCCCAGCGGAAAATTCATCGCGAAAGTAATTAGTGTATCGCATTTCGAGGTTCGGCTCGAAACTGTTGTTGAGCAAGGTCCGGATGATGAGGCGTGGAGGCGGTTCGGTCGAAGTTGCGGTAGTGGCTCCTCCGATGGTCGGGCCGGCTCCGTCGACTCGAAACTGATAGCCGCACGCGACGAGTGTCGACGCCATGAGTGCTGAGATGAACGTGCTGAGGATAAAAACGAACGGCTCGCTTCGCTCATGATTCCCACTCCTCTCAGCACTCAGCACTCCGCACTCCTAGACGACAAAGTTGAACAGCTTCTTATCGACGTAGATCACTTTCTTCGGCTCCTTGCCCTGCAGCCACTCTGCCGCTTGCATACGGGCCAGCCGTTCAATATCTTCGCGCACGGATTCGGTCGGCACCTCGATTTTTGCCCGGAGCCTCCCATTGACTTGAATAGGTATGGTCATGTGTTCGCTCACCGTCATCGCGGGATCGAACGTCGGCCACGGCTGTTGAGAGACACTCGGTTGATGTCCGAGCAAACTCCAGAGCTCCTCGGCGAGGTGCGGCGCAAACGGTGCGAGCAGTAAGACAAATGGCTCGAGTACAGCTCGAGGCCGTTGCTGGGCTTTCGTCATCTCGTTGGTGAAGATCATCATCTGGGAAATCGCGGTGTTGAAACGCAGGGCCTCGATGTCTTCCGTCACTTTCTTGATCGTCTGATGGAGCAACCGCTGGTGGTCGAGGCTAGGCGTGGTCGAGACGACGGAGTTGGACAGTCGACCTTGCTCGTCGACCATCACTCGACAGACTCGGTCCAAGAACCGCGTCACTCCTTCCACACCCCTCGTGTTCCAGGGTTTCATCGCTTCGAGCGGTCCCATGAACATTTCGTAGAGTCGCACGGCATCCGCGCCGAACTGGTCGATCATCTCGTCCGGGTTGACCACGTTCCCACGAGATTTCGACATCTTCTGATTATCTTCGCCCAGCACTATACCCTGGTGCACCAACTTCATGAATGGCTCGGGCGCGCTCGTCACACCGATGTCAAACAAGACCTTGTGCCAGAATCGTGCATACAGGAGATGCAGAACCGCATGCTCGCTGCCGCCGATATAGAGATCCACGGGCATCCAATAGCGCTCTTTCGCTGAGTCGACCAGGTGGGTCGAGTTTTGGGGATCGATGAACCTCAGGTAATACCAGCACGAGCCGGCCCACTGTGGCATGGTATTGGTTTCTCGTCTTGCCGGTTTATTCGTGACAGGATCGGTTGTCGTCAGCCACTCGGTCAAGTTCGCTAATGGGCTTTCGCCTGTCCCCGATGGCTTAAAGTTGTGAGTCTCGGGCAACACCAAAGGCAACCGCTCTTCCGGAAGCGGTCGTGCTTCCCCGTCCACCCACATGATTGGGAACGGTTCGCCCCAATACCGCTGCCTGGCAAACAACCAGTCGCGGAGTTTGTAATTGACCGCCCGCCTGCCCTTGCCCTGCTTTTCCAGCCACTCCGTGATTGTTGGAATGGCCTTGTCCGGCGTGAGTCCGTTGATCGAAAAGGTGCCATCATTCGTCGCTGAATTCGCCACCGTCCCGAGATTCGTCTCGGTGAAGGCTGTCTCCTGGACGTCTCCCCCGGCGATGACTTCTCGAATCGGAAGCGCATATTGTCGCGCGAAGGCCCAGTCCCGTTCGTCATGGGCAGGCACGGCCATGATCGCGCCGGTCCCGTAGCTCATCAGGACATAATCCGCGATCCAGACCGGCAAGTGCTCTCCGTTCACGGGGTTGATGGCATAGCCTCCGGTAAACACTCCGGTCTTTTGTTCTTCCAACTCTTGCCGTTGTAAATCACTTTTCTTCGCCGACGCCTCACGATAGGTCTGAACAGCAGTTTTCTGCTTGTCACCCACGACTACATCAATGAGCGGATGCTCCGGCGCAAGAACCATATAAGTCGCACCAAATAACGTATCCGGTCTGGTTGTGAATACGCGAATCGCACCCTTCTGATCGGCCAAGGCGAAGTCAACTTCCGCGCCGATCGACCGGCCGATCCAATTTTTCTGCATTTCTAACGTACTGGTGGGCCAATCGACCAGCTTCAAGTCTTCCAACAATCGATCGGCATAGGCGGTGATTTTCAGCACCCATTGACGCATCGGTTTGCGAATCACGTCGAAGCCGCCGACTTCACTCTTGCCGTCGATAATTTCTTCGTTCGCCAGCACTGTGCCGAGCGCTGGACACCAGTTCACGGGAACTTCCGCCACATAGGCCAATCCTCGTTCAAAGAGTTTCAGGAAAATCCATTGTGTCCAACGATAGTACTGGGGGTCGGTGGTGCTGAGTTCTCGCTCCCAGTCATACGAGAGCCCGACGCGCTTCATCTGACGCTTAAAGGTGGCAATGTTTTCGGCAGTCGTCTTCACCGGATGAATTCCGGTTTTCACAGCATACTGTTCAGCCGGCAGACCGAATGCGTCCCAGCCCATGGGATGCAACACATTGAACCCCCGCATCCGTTTATACCGTGAGACAATATCGGTGGCGGTATACCCTTCCAGATGGCCGACGTGGAGCCCAGAACCAGACGGATAGGGAAACATATCAAGGCAATAAAATTTCGGCCTCGAAAGATCATCGCAGGCTTTGAATGGGCGGTGCTCCTCCCAATAGGCCTGCCACTTCAATTCAATGGCGTGATGGTCGTATCCTTTACTCATCGTCGTCTGATCTTTCCGAGTGTTAAAAAAAGACGAAGGACTCTAACACAGACCCCCCGGGGTCACAAGATTTCCAACCGGCTG
>CAZJOQ010000305.1:0-3011 GCA_964547625.1 uncultured Nitrospira sp. | reverse complement strand
AGTGGCCCCAATGGTCTAGCGTTCGACAAGGAAGAGAGACTCACAATCTGTGAGCATGGAAATCGCCGAGTGAGCCGTCTTGAAAAGGACGGTAGCTTCACAGTCTTGGCTGAGTACTATAAAGGAAAGCGGCTAAACAGTCCCAATGACTTGGCGTATCGATTGGATGGTCTTCTGTACTTTACCGATCCCCCCTTTGGACTTCCAGGTAAGTATGCCGATCCTCACAGAGAGTTACCTTTCAGCGGTATCTTTCTCTTTTCTGAAGGCAAGCTGGAATTGCTGAACGATGAGTTAAGCGGGCCCAATGGTTTGACTTTCTCACCTGATGAAAAATATCTGTATGTCGGGAATGACAACCAACATAAGCCAGTCATTTATCGATATGAAGTCAACCCCAATGGTACTCTCTCCAAGGGCGAGATGTTCTTCAACGCCGGCTCTGTAACAGGAGCACGTTGGCTAGATGGCATGAAATCGGACATGCAGGGCAATCTTTATGTCACCGCTTCCACTGGGGTTATCATTATTAGCTCAACCGGCAAACACCTTGGAACACTACAAGTACCTGAAACCACCAATGTAGCTTGGGGGGACGATGACAAAAAGGGGCTCTATATTACCGGAGCAAAATCGTTGTATCGCATCCGCCTCAACATACCAGGCAGTCGAGCTTTTCGAGGGCAACCGATTCATACTGCTCGTCCCTGATGATTCGCTAGTTGGCATTGGGTTCGGAGGCTGCTATTGATCAGAAACAAATATACTGTACTCACGCTGCATAGCGCACTGGTTGATATTTGGTCGAATAAAGGGGTCGGGAGTCTGTGTGCTACGAACGCAACTATCGCGGTAGCGGTAGTTGCGGTGCTTTAACCATGATGAGGGAAGCTCCCTCGAAATCGGCGTGCAGGCGCAGATTTCGAACCGCGGCCAGCGGCGTCGATTAAGAGTCGTCGTCGTGAGCGTGGCTGGAAAAGGCGGAGCAGGACTCCGTCAGGGTGGGAATCAAGAAGACGAACGCAAGTGAACCGCTGAGGACGTATCGAAAGATCGAACACGACGTCGAAACCGGGATCGAGACTCTGTCCCGCGAAAGAGGTGGAGGAGGACCTGTCGATCGCTCCACTGGCGTCCGGCATGAAGGCGGCGTGATCTTGATTCAGGCATGGCTAAGGAACGTAGGAACCTGTCGCTTCGATGCAAAGGGAGATGCGCAAGTGGGCTGCCCTCACAAGCGCCTGCGTACCGAGGCGGGGCACAGGGGCGGAGCGCCCATAGTAGGGAGGAACGTTCTGTAATGGGACTGGACCGAAGGGGCGGCGTCGTCAGGGGTTACCAGGCGGGCAACTCGCAAGAGGAGGACTCGCGTGGATAGCGCCAAACCGTTTTGTATTTCACAACGTGAGGTGTGGGACGCGTACAAACGGGTGAAAGCCAACCAAGGGGCAGCGGGAGTCGACGGACAGTCGATTGAGCAATTCGAAGAGGAGTTGGAACACAACCTCTATCGGCTCTGGAATCGACTGTCTTCCGGCAGTTATTTCCCGCTGGCGGTGCGCCGGGTTGACATTCCAAAGGGCGATGGACAGCGGCGGCCGCTCGGGATCCCGACGGTCTCCGATCGTATCGCCCAGATGGTGGTCCTGCGATACCTCGAGCCGCTGGTGGAGCCGCTGTTCCATGACGACTCGTATGGGTATCGCCCCGGCCGGTCAGCGCATCAGGCACTGTCAGTGGCGCGCCAACGGTGCTGGCGGTACAACTGGGTGCTTGATCTCGATATCAAGAGTTTATTCGAGACCATCGACTGGGAACTGTTGTTACGGATGGTGCGCCGACACACCACGTGCACATGGGTGTTGCTCTACATCGAAAGATGGTTGAAGGCGCCCGTGGGTATGCCGGATGGGACGTTAGTGGAACGGAGTCAGGGGACGCCCCAGGGCGCGGTGATCAGCCCACTCCTGGCCAACCTGTTTCTCCATTATGCCTTCGATCGGTGGATGGCGGAACAGCACGCCGGCATCCTCTTCGAGCGCTACGCTGACGACATCATCTGCCACTGCAGAAGCGAAGCGCAGGCGCGGGCTCTCAGGGACGCGCTTGCGCAACGCCTGGGGCAGTGTCACCTGGAACTTCACCCGCACAAGACCAAGATCGTGTACTGTAAGGATGCCAACCGGCGGGGGAGCTATCCGGAGCAGCGCTTCGACTTTCTGAGCTACACATGTCGCCCACGGTCGTCGAAGAATCGTCTGGGACGGCTCTTCGGCAGTTTCGCACCCGCAGTGAGCGAGAAAGCGGCCACAGCGATGCGGCAGCGCATACGTCGCTGGCGGCTGCACCATCGTACCGATCTCGGGTTGGAAGATCTCGCCCGGTGGACCCGGCCCATGGTGACGGGATGGGTTCGCTACTACGGACGATTTCACGCTTCGGCACTCCGACGCGCCTTACCCACGCTGGATGCGTTCCTGGTGCGATGGGCGCAACGGAAATACAAGAGACTCCGCGCGCATAAGGCGACAGCATGGCAGCATGGCAATGGCTCTGGCGCGTCAATGCTCGGCAGCCAGACCTGTTTGCGCATTGGGCACCGGCGTCAACGGTGAGACGATAGGAGCCGGATGAACCGAGAGGTTCACGTCCGGTTCTGGGAGGGCGTGGGAGTGAAATCCTCCCGCGCCACTCAACTTTAATGACATGGCGATTGTTGTGCAGTAGAAGACAGGGTCTGCCGCGTCGCCCTCGAGTCGCTGCCGGTGATCTTGCCTACCATGTGTTGCACCCTCGTGTCGGGCGCCTCCCGCTGTTTGAGAAGTCAACAGATACGTCGCCTTCGATTAGGTTTTGGTAGAAACCCATGCCGCAACCAGCATTCGCATCGTGGCCTATTGCCTGATGCCAAATCATTGGCACCTGCTGCTCTGGCCCCGGCAGAATGGCGAGCTTTCAGAGGTGCTCCGCTGGATCACGGTCACGCACGCCCAACGCTGATATGCCTATCA
>CAZJOQ010000304.1:0-3048 GCA_964547625.1 uncultured Nitrospira sp. | reverse complement strand
ACGATCAAACAGACCCCTTGACGGCGTTCTCTCTACAGCAATATTCTTCTCTGGCGTGCTACGCTGCTCTCCTTAGGCGCAGGAGACTGTCATGCAGGGTAAAGACCCGTATTTTGCACTCCTTGGGGTATTCATCCTTAGTGTGACGTTCTTCTTCTGTGGTAAAGGGTTGGTTACGTCACCACCTCCGGTAGCATTGGAGCACCCAGCGGAAATTCCTCCACCGACTCCGAACGTCATTGAGCCACCACCATCATTGCCGCCAGTCTCTGCGTTCGGGAGAGCAGCCACGATGTCTGGGAACTGGAAGTGTTGGCTTTGGACGGTGATAGGAGCTGGTCTTCTGGGGTGGGGGATCAAGGGTGTGGTGCTGGGGCCAGTGATGGATGACAAGCGTCGTGAGGTGGACCGCCTCAAGGCTAAGGTCACCATGCTCACCAATCAACCGCCAGAGGTTCGAACGGTGGAGAAGCGGGTGGAGGTCCCGGTTGAACGGGTGGTGGTGAAACGTGTGGAAGTACCGGTGGAGAAGGTCGTAGATCGGCCGATCGACAGTCCGGAGCACCTGGCCCGGATCAAGGCGTTGGAAGGAGAAGTTGCCGTGATCGCTGGGCTGTTTACGCAGATCGCTCAACTCAAGCTCTTTTCTTCACAGGCTGGGGAGAGGCGTAGCGAAGGGCGGGTCGTGGTGCCGGTCGACAATCCGGAGCACCTGGCCCGGATCAAGGCGTTAGAAGGTGAGGTGGCCGTGATTGCCGAGCTTCGTGCGCAGATTGCTGAGCTCCAAGCCGCGTTTTCACAAGCCGGGGAGCAGGTCGTCGAGAAGCGCATCGAGTCTCCCGCTGAACAGATTGTCGTGAAGGATGGGGAAGTGCTGATCGACCAGGTGAGTGCGCACGCGGGGGACCTGGACCATGATGGTGCCATAGAGCAGGTGGATGAGGGACAAGCGGTCGGAGAGTCGCCCGATGACTTGAAACAAATACGTGGGGTCGGGCCTGGGTTAGAACGGTTCCTGCACAAGCGGGGCGTCTTCTGGTTCAGTCAGGTGGCGACCTGGAGCCAGGCGGACATCGACAAATTCGAGTTCCTCTTGCCCAACTTTGGAGGACGCATTCAACGAGAAAACTGGGTACGCAGTGCGCAGGTCGAGTACTACAAGAAATATAAGCAGTGGCTTGGCGACGGCAAGCCCCCGAGTGCAACGCCGGAGACACACTAGCAGGCTACGGCACTCAGGTTGACCGCTGTAGCCATCACGAATGTCAAAGTGCGTCGCTGAGCAGCCTCGCGGAGCCCATCGGGAATGTGAGGAATAGAATTGATCTCATCGCTCATATGAGGGCAAAACATACCCTAATTCATCTCGAGAAATAATGTGGTGTAATCGCATTGGTTCGGTGATGCTTAGCGGACCTACAGTTAGGCCCTACGCAAGGTCCAGATGCAAGTGTGGGAGAGGTTAGTGAGCAACTGGATTTGAATAAGGGGGGCATCAGGGCCTTCCGTCTTTTGCCTTCCCAGCGGTTTGACTCCTTGAAAATCCATATGATAGCGTAACCGTTCATCTAACCCTTGCGGAGCGACTGCTACAGGAGTCTTTATGAAATTTGTCTGTCTGAACTGCGAAACATATATGAGCCTCGAGAAAGTAGAGAAGCCGGAGGAAGGCTCGCTCGGAGTCTTTTTCGCCTGTCCGTCTTGTAGCGCGAAATTCTCGATGGTGACCAATGCCGGTGAAACGAACATGATGAATTCGTTGGGCCTCAAGCTGGGCGCGAAGACGGAACCAGCCGCATCCATGGAAGGCTTACGGGCGTTGGGGGGGAATGGCCAAACCGCTCCCGCCGTGAAGACACAAGCGGCACCTGCTCCAGCGGTTTCCGCTGCTGCTGCGTCGCCCGCGAAGGCTCCTGAAAAAGCGAGCGGTTGCCCGTTTTCCGCAATGGTAGCTGAGATGGGGTTGACGGCGAACGGCAAGCCCACGAACGGCGGCTCTGCTGCCTCGGAATTCACCTGGACGCCTGACGCGAAGGAAAAACTCGATCGCCTTCCAGTTTTCGTGAAACCGATGGTCCAGAGCAGTGTGGAAACCTATGCGCGTAATAACGGATTCAACACGATCACGCTGCAAGTGATGGACGATTCCAAGAACTATTCGCCCGAGGGTATGACGTGGTCGCGGGAGGCGGAACAACGGCTTGAAAATATCCCTGATTTCATCCGCCCGATGGCTCGCAAAGAGGTCGAGCGGATGGCCAAGGAACGTGGAGTGTCGACCATCACGGCGCAAGTCATGGATGAAGCCAAAGACAAGTTCATGAAGTTCATGTAAGCCAACGGTTATAGTGTCGACAATTGGAAAAGGCCCATCCGGCTTTCTGGATGGGCCTTTTTTCTATCTGAGGTAGTCCTGCAAACGGTTCCAGTATGAAGTGGGGGAATTCTCTGCGACCCGTTCTGTTCCTCGTGGGCGCGTTCTTTACTTGGCCCACAGCTGTGTGCGCAGAACCAGCCTCTGAACATCAACAAGCTTTCCTTACGACGGATACAGAGCATAAAGCGCATGAGCATGGAGGGGGTGAAGGCTGGGAAGGATCAGCCGAAGGGATAGCCTATTCAGAGTTTAACCATCACTTCACTGGTCTCAGCGACCTGCTCCTTGGCCTTACCGAGTTAGCGAATGCGTTGCAGTACCCGCAACTCGGCTGGGCCCGTTTCGTATTGCCTGGTGCGCTTGGTATCACAGGGGTGTATCTGTTTGTTTGGAGCGACCATGACGCATGGCCGATCGGCTCGCTCAGCTTTGCGGAAACATTTGGGGGACATGACCCAGAAATCATCGAGCACAAATTCTATAGTCTTCTCGCGTTGGCTATCGCCGTATGTGAAACGCCTCGTAGAATCAGTCGAGTTCGACACCCGGTGTGGGCAGCGCCTTTGGTTTTCTTAGTTCTCATCGAAGGCCTTCTCTTATTCGTGCACTCGCATGGGAATGCCCCTCCCCTGATTTCACAGACACCTCCATAAGTGGGAGAATGACAAAAT
>CAZJOQ010000303.1:0-3083 GCA_964547625.1 uncultured Nitrospira sp. | reverse complement strand
TGCATCTCCATCGTATAGTTCTTTTCGTGCCAGATCAATCTGACCTATTACCTAGGCAGAGGGGTCTGCCATGGTAAGCGACGAAAGTCCGGATACGGCTACTCCTGCTCCCGCTACGAGTCCTTCCGAGACACTCCACCGCAGCCTCAGTCTCTGGAACAGCCTGACCATCGGGTTCGCCACGGTTTCGCCGGTTGCGGGGCTCTATGCCATTATCGGTGTGCAGACGGTTGTGACAGGTGGCGGTTGGTTTCCGGCGCTGGCGCTCTGTTTGGTGATGCAGTTGTTGGTCGCAACCGTGTATGCGGAGTTGTCTTCCCAGATTCCGATCGCGGGAGGCGCGTACAAATGGGCCAGGCAGCTCGGAGGCGGCACCACCGGCACGTACGCCGGGGCCATCTATGTCAGCTCCACAATCGCAATGCTCACCACGACCGCCTACACCGGCGGGGTCTGGCTGGCGATCTTCTTCGGATCTGCAAGCGGAACCGGAGTGACTCTGGTCATCTGGGGTGCGGTGTTCTTGCTGGTTTGTACTGTCCTCAATCTCGTTCATGTCTCGGTCTTCAAGTTCCTCATCTCCCTGGGAGTCTATGCAGAAATTGTCGGTTCGTTTGGCGTCGCGCTGTTGCTGTTCTTCTTTTTCCGGCAGCATGGTTTCTCCGAACTGTTCGCCCATCTGGGGACAGGAACTGCTCCCAGCCAGACCGCTGCGTTTCTAGCGGCGCTTGCCATTTCTGGTTGGGCATTCATCGGCTTCGATGCCTGCTCGACCATCGCGGAAGAAACGCATGAGCCAAAACGGATGGTACCGCGTGCAATCTTTTTCTCTCTCTGCATGGTAGGAAGCGTGGTGCTCTTCAACTCCGCCGCTCTGACTCTGAGCTTTAACCGCGATACCCTACAGCAGACGAGTGCTGCATCCGATCCTGTCACACCGGTGATTGTCGCCAACTTTGGCGCCTGGGCAGAGACCCCGTTTCTGGCTATTGTCATGGTTGCGTTCCTGGCTTGCGGGTCATCTATGGTCCGGTACACCTCCCGGATCGTATTTTCCATGGCGCGTGAGGGCAGTATGCCGGCCGTCCTCAGTCGAGTGACCGCTGCCGGCGCGCCGCGGAATGCCGTGCTGTTCACCGTGCTACTGGCCACGCTTGGCTTGCTCTTTGGCCTCAATGATGAAGCCGTCGCCACGGTACTGGCATTCGGCACGGGCGGCTTATACGCCATGTTTGCGATGACCACGGGGGTTGGGCTCTACACCAGGCTCACAGGTCGCTGGGACCCTTCGTTAGGCCGACTAAAACTCGGTTCATGGGGACTACTGATCAATACAGCGGCGTTTCTCTGGTCGCTCTTTGAATTTGTTAACATCGCGTGGCCACGCCCCTATGCCGTGTCGCCTGATGCCCCCTGGTGGCAACTCTGGGCCGTCCCGCTGGTTCTCGGAAGTATCCTGAGTTTGACCACGCTGTATCTCCTGGTCGAGAGATCGGCAAGGCGCGATGCCCTGCTGAATCCGCGGGAGTCGGTACCAACTCAAGAATGAAGGACAAGTCGTTTGTCAAGTCTCGTGTCGCAAGGAGCGTTTCATACAGAGTCAGAATCCATTCATCCCGTAGAGAAGGAGCAATCATGGCAAAAAAGAGAACATACCAAGGCAAGGTTCCACTACATGACAAATACGGACCGGAAGCGAAGTTCGCGGTCGAAGCGGAGGCACTGCTGCCGACCACGAAATATGAAGAAGAAGTGGCCCGAGGCATTGAATTAGGCCTGCCTGGTGCCGATTCCATTAAAGATCGTCGCATTCCCACTTTTAGTCGCGGAGAGCTCCCACACTTCGCCGGCATCAATACCTTCACTAAAGCGCCCTATGTCGAAGATGTCCGCAAGTGCGGGGAATACGATGTCGCCATTCTCGGGGCGCCGTTCGACGGCGGGACCACCTATCGGGCAGGAACTCGATTCGGTCCCCAAGGCATCCGTAAGATTTCTGCGTTGTACGGTACCTATAGCTTCGAGCTCGGCGTGGATCTCAGAGAGTCGATCTCCATGTGCGATCTCGGTGACGTGTTCACCATCCCCGGCAACATCGAGAAGACGTTCGATCAAGTCAGTAAGGGAGTGGGGCATGTCTATGCCAGCGGCGCGTTTCCCGTGGTACTGGGCGGGGACCATTCGCTTGGCTTTGCCACCGTGCGGGGCGTGGCTCAGAATATGAATGGCAAGAAGCTCGGGATCCTTCACTTCGACCGACATGTAGACACACAGGAAACCGATCTCGATGAACGGATGCACACCACGCCTTGGTTCCACGCGACGAACATTCCCAACGTGCCGGCCAAGAATCTTGTTCAGATCGGCATCGGCGGCTGGCAAGCGCCCAGACCCGGTGTGAAGTCCGGCCGTGAACGCCAAACCACGATCATGACCGTCACCGACTGCGTGGAAATGGGCATTGAGAATGCGGCGAAGCAGGCACTCGAAGTGGCGTTTGATGGGGTGGATGCGGTGTGGTTGAGCTTCGACGTCGATTGCTTGGACGCGGCCTTCGTGCCAGGCACCGGTTGGCCGGAGCCGGGCGGCTTTCTCCCTCGCGAAGTGCTGAAGTTTCTCCAGATCATCGCCGACACGAAACCGCTGGCGGGAATGGAAATCGTAGAATGTTCGCCGCCCTACGACGCAGCCGAAATCACCAGCCTCATGGCGACGCGCGTCATCTGCGACGTGCTCGCGTGCCAGGTGCGATCCGGCAACCTGGGCAACCGAAAGAAACGCTGAGGTGCGCTGATCTCAGAATAACCAAGTAGCAAATTGACGGGCTTGCATCCAGGCAAGCCCGTCAGCGGCTTGCCTTCGGGAAGGGAACGCAGAAGGAATCACCGCCGTGGGTCTTCCCTGTACGTTCTGATCTCTTGCAAGCGCATCGTTGAGCAATCTAGGCAATTGCGAGAAGGGGCGAGACAAGAATGGCACTCTCTGGAAGCAGTTCTAAATGGCATCACCGGGTTTTCCTGATCATGGCGTGCTCCCATTTAGCAATTTAGTTTGTGGGAATCTCCTCTCTGAATGGACGCTTC
>CAZJOQ010000302.1:0-3086 GCA_964547625.1 uncultured Nitrospira sp. | reverse complement strand
GGGTCACCTTCTGCCGGATGACAGTTTACCAGCCCAACGGCAGCGTGCGGCCAAAAGCCGACCTGGCACGAATCGACACAGCTTACTCACGCGCGTGAAGCCCTATGTTGCGAAAAGTTGGCGGGTCGGAGCGCAAATCGAGCGCCTCACCCGACTGCTCTGCAAAGAACAAGCCGGGTCCGTGCTCAATCAGGCGCTGAGTCCTCTGATGGCCGCTGTCGTGAAGGCCGCCACTGTGGCTAAGATACCCGTCCTGTTCAAAGATGCGAAAGCATACCGAGGAAGTTTCCACGTCCGGATCGAGGACGTATGCCCCGCCGTAGGCGGCGCAATACGTACCGATGTATTCTTCCCATTCCTCTCGATACGGCGTCTCGCCCGGCTCCGTCAACGGGTGCCTTCTCTTCGTCGCGTCAACTTGCTCATAGAAGCGATCCGCGTCCGGAACAGATCGATCACCGGTCTTGATTGCTAAACGTTTCTTGATCATCGCCATCAGCAACGAAGTCCCAACGTCCCAGTCAGGTCCCCGATCAACGGTGTTCAAGAGCAAGACCATCCCAATCCCGTATTCCGGATACCATCTCGTGGAAGCGGAGAAGCCGAAACCGGTGCCCTGGTGGTGAACAGAATACGTTTCGGCAAAGTTGCCCCACAAATAGAAACCCATCCCATATCGCAGCATTGGTTCGGAACTCGTGATCTCGACGGACGGACGGTACATCGCATCGAAGAACCGCGTCGCTAAGACCTGCTCATCGCCGACGCGCCCGCGGTTGAGGTGAAACTGAACGTAACGAACGGCGTCGTCTAGAGTCATCCGCAGGCCTCCAGCCCCTTCCATTGGGATGTAGGTCGGAAGGCTTGTGAACCACCGATTGTGTCCCTTTGCACAGGCATCACAATTCCCGTTCCTTGCCGGAGTGTTGACGAAGCTCGACCGCATACCTAGCGGCTCGAATATTCTTCTTTGAACGAAGGTCTCAAAAGGCACCCCTGACACTTCTTGAACTATGAAGGCAGCCGTCTCGATTCCAAGATTCGAGTAGCTATAGCGCTCACCAACCGGGAACTTTAACCAGGTGTCAGAAATGCTTGCGACGTGAGCACGCCAAGACGGTGAGGCCGGGTTGAAGTTGTTGCCTACTGGTGCTTCGTGCGTGAAGCCTGCCGTATGATCGAGAAGGTGGCGGAGCGTGATCCGCTGCTCTGGACGGTCTTCAAAGCTGCTGTTGACAGTGAATTCGGGCAGATAGGCAGTGATCGGAGTGTCTAGATCGACTAGCTCGTCTTGTACTGCAAGCATTACGGCGGTTGCTGTAACCGTCTTCGTGATCGACCCGACACTGAATACAGTCGCCGGCGTCACGACGGCACCGGTATCCCTCTCCGTCATCCCGAAGGTTTCGGACCACAGAACCCGTTCCCGGTCCGATACTGCGATTGCTACGCCGGGCCAGCCTCGCTCCGCCATGAAATCCCGAATGGATTGGCGGGTCTCGGAGAAGAGGTCCTCTAATTCATCGGGGACTTGGTGGTCCACACCCGGCGGATTGCGTGCAGGCGCAGTCTGGCTGCAACCTGCGGCAAAGCAAATCAGGCTAGCGATTAGCACAATTACCGGTGACGAGATAGCGGGCGCCTTGACTGCTTTTTGGATGCTGTTCATTTACCCTGAGAACGCGACGACAGTCCGCAAACGGTCGCCTGCCGTCAGTCGAGATTCTAGCAGGCTACAGACGCCTTTCGGCCACAAGCAGGCCTTCATACAGTTGGTGCGAGGACTTCAATTCCGTATACCACAGCTTGTTCAAACGCGAGGTTCGTACCATCGGCCTCTAGAAACTCATCTGTGGTGCATTTCGCGCGGTAGAGATCCAGCCAGCCGGCCCGTGCACCGGGAGGCCCATGCGAAATGTCGAGTGTTAGCATGGAATCTCGGCCATCGAAGACTAATCGAAACTTGCCGTCATACAGAATAATCTCGGAATACCTTGTACCAAACGCCCCTGAGCGCGATCGATCGTGGGGAACACCTATTCCTGCTTCGGACAGCCGAGAGCGAAAGAGTTGAAAGGCATCGTCAATCTTCATTTGAAATCACCGTTCGTGGTGGTGAGAGCTCGAACGTCGCGTTTGGGTCCACTTGAGCCGTACAGCATTGTATCAGCCATGAGGCGACTCTCGGCCAACTGTTGCCCGTCGCCTACCCATGGAAAACCCTAAATCGTTGCTACAGCCTCAACGATGTCTTGAGTAGTCGAGTCGGCAAGCGCTTTTCGGATGACCAGAATGAGCCCCTCTGAGTCTGGTCCGATCGGGTTCCCACCAAGGCGCACTTCGATGATCTCCGTTGCCCATGGTTGGGATTCGAGGTCCGACGTAACGGACTGCCAGATCTCGTGGGACCCCTCGCCGTAGCCGACTACTTGAACCTCGCAAAGGGTGCTCCGGCAAACGATGTTCGGCACGCCGAAGTTGCTTGCAAGGTCTTGCCCGTTGGCAAGGAAGTAGTTGTAGAGCTCCGATTCCATCGAGTATGCCCAGGATTCGTCTCTGGCTTCCTGCTCAAGCTGCTCATGGAGCACTTCCATGTGGCCGCGTAGCTCTATCCCTGGCAAAACGGGCACAGGGGAGCTGTTGGCAACACCACTGTGGTCAGCAACCTCTAAATCGGTGGGGGCAGTGCCCTGCTGGATCTCAGGAACATCGGAACTGCCGATTGCGGTCGCGGCTGATTTGGTAGCGCTTTGGACTTCCGCCCCCCTACCCAGTTGAGCGCTCTGCTTCTTTGATCGATCGAGCTGCTCAACAGCGGGCAATCGGCTCGACGCATCGCTATCGGGCAACCGTTCCAGCATCGGGCCAGAGAGAAGCCAATAGGCAACTATCACTCCGGCGACGAATATAAATCCTCCTGACAGAATCCGTTTCATGTTCTCGTCCCCTCGTAGCGCATTGATTGCTTAGATATGGCCGATCGATCTCTTCTCAAGGACACGCCGCCGACTTTATGACTTTGTCGGCAATGACAACATCGGGTCAATACTGCAAATCATAGGTCTATTCGCCGACCGCTACCGGCC
>CAZJOQ010000301.1:0-3115 GCA_964547625.1 uncultured Nitrospira sp. | reverse complement strand
TCTATAGCCTGCTGCGATTGATCCAAGCTGAAAAAGGGCAGGTCCTCCGCTACGACCGTGGCATCACGGACCAATACAACTCCACCGTCACCTACGCCAGCATGGCGTTCTTCTGACGTTGAACGAATCGAATAATCAGCGCAAAGAAGTTGTTAGTCGAAGTCCAGCGAGATCGGCAAAGATCTGGAAGTCACGATCGCGGGTAGCAAGTGCCGCCCCGTGATCGAGGCAACATTGAGCGATGAGGGTATCAGCGAGATTGGCTCGACGCCCGCTTTTAAGAGCTCTGGCTCGCAGAAGACCAGCTCGTTCCAAAAATCCTTCAGTTATGGAAAGTGTGGGAATTTCAAGAATGGTTTGTCTCAGGGCCCTACTGAGGTGAGGGTCGCTGAGGAGTTCTGCCACGGTGACTGGTGAAACGACGCCCACCTGGTCAATGAGGGCCTGATCGACAAGATCCACATCTGCACCATCGTCGCCTTGCAAGTAGGCGATGAGCGAGCTCGTGTCAAGACAGAGCATTAGCCCTGACGCAGCTCCGAGAGCTTGACACCGAACTTCACCTTCCCTCGAAGCCGACGTAGTCGGCCGTAGGCTCCGCCGGCAGCGACCAACTCCAATCCTTTTCGCACAGTTGGGGTGACCCCTTCTCCGCTCGCTGTCGTTGCACGCTCCAAGAGATCCGCAGGGACTTCTACGGTCAGTTTCCTGACATTTCTACTCATGACGTTTCCCCCTCCAAGAAGTGCCGCCTGATGGAAGGTTACCATAAAGAGCACCATATATACATACGGCCCCTCTACGACCTGCTGCTCATACAAAGGGTCGATACGATATGGCCTGACGACGTTGGCTGTTTGATTCAAGGGAAGAAGGGCCGTGTCGCACCTCAGGCTTCTCACCCATCTATAGCCTGCTGCGATTGATCCAAGCTGAAAAAGGACAGGTCATCCGCTACGACCGCGGCATCACGGATCAATACAACTCCACCGTCACCTACGCCAGCATGGCGTTCTTCTGACGGCTGCTGGAACCGGCAACCAACTTCGGTCTCGCTCGCTAGTGCGTCCGACTGGTCGTTCTCAGCACGACTACTACTTTCGATCCACAAGCGCTCGCTTCTTTCTGGACGCCCGCTCATGCGCGCGGGCTGGAGTCGGTAGGAACACTGCGGGCGAAACGACGAATCTTGCGGCAAGCCTGGTGACTTGACGGACGTTCAGGTCGCGCTTACCGGAGAGGACTTCCGAAACGACACCCTGACTGCCGATCTCGGGAAGATCTGACTGGGACAATCCATGTTCCTCCATGAGCGTGCGGATGACTGTGGAACCGGTGGCGTCAGGAACCGGCACATGGACCTCTTCGTAGGCAGCGATGGCAAGGGCCAGCGTTTCAGCCAGATCGGCCAGAGGATGAGTCTCTTGTTCGCCGATTTCGTCCACGATCTCATCGAGAATAGTGACGGCTCGATGGTATTCAGCCGCGGACCGTAAGGGACCGAACGGAACTCGCCGGCGGAGGCGTCGATAATCGGCATTCGCTTCACGGATATATTTCGCAAGCATGCGACAGGTCCTCCAACTACCTCGGTCGAACTCGGCATGCGTCAGCACGTGCCGAATGTAGACTTTCTTCCGATTATAGTGGATGGCTGCAATCAGTCGGAACGTATTACCTCCGATATTGAAAACTGTGAACCTATCCACCTGGTCCGCTGATGGAAACGTCATCCGCAGAGTGGCGAACGAGGGGTAGTCCGTCTTGCGCATAATGGAAAACCAATGCTGTAGTGGCGTGGCTGCGTCAGCATGGATTCGCCAAAAGTCAACCAACCGCCTCCGCGTGATGGTAGTTGGCGTCGGTTCAGCACAGAATCGTTTAGGATACAGAATCGTTTTAGATACAGGTCTCATTTTAACCGACTACGCATGTATCGCTTTGATACAGTCCGATTGAGACCGAAAACAAACTCTGTTCGAGTGACAAGAAGAAAGTTAAATGAAGTAATGGGCTTAGAACGATAAGCAGAGAATGTTTTGATCGCTAAAGGATCATCATGATCGATGTGACGCACAGTCCACCGTAACGGAATGCTTCGTGCTTAATGCTGGTGAGCATTGACCTAGCCGACCGACAAGAGTAGGTTCGCAATCCATTAGGAACGCAGTAGAGAAGAATCTTGGGAATGTCTCCGGTGGAAAATCGCGGGTCGTAATGCAGGACCAGAGAATCCGCATAGCAATCCTCCATAGCAATCAGCTGCTTCGAGAAAGCTTGCATGGCTGTCTGGAACACGTGCCGTCATTGCTGATCGTGCAGACGGCGTCCAGGCTGGAAGAGCTTGAAGCAGTCCTGGGTTCGGACCGATCGGACCTGCTTATCGTGGAGTTTGGTTTATTGCGTCAGGGGGGAAGATATCGTGAGAGGATTCGCGCTTTGTCGTCAGAAGTGAAGATGTTGGTCGTTGACGTACCGGATAATGAGGACGAGATCATCGATTGCATTGAGGCGGGCGGGGCTTCCGGTTATCTGCCGTGCAATGCATCAGTCGAATCGTTGATAGGCAATATCAACGCAATTGTGCGCGGAGAAACGCTGTGCTCGCCAAGAATCGCGCACCTTTCCTTTGTTCGTATATCACTGCTCTCGCGTCGGGGCGAAGAGGTTCGGAGGGGTAATGGAACGCACCTCACCCGACGTGAAGAGGAGATCATTCGATTGATAGAAGATAATTTGAGTAATAAGGAAATTGCCACTCGGCTCAAGATTGAAGTCTCGACGGTCAAGAACCACGTCCACAACATCCTCGACAAACTGCAATTGCCCAGTCGCCATTCGGCAGTGAACCATCTCAAAGAGCAAGGGTTCACAGCGCCTCGATCCTGACACCCCTCCAGTCGCACAACTGCATCAACTATTTATCACCTCGGCCCTGCGACGTGTTCGGCTTCAAGTCACGTCGTCACGGCTTGTCCGGGCCAACAAAGATCTAGATCCATTGTACTCGTGTCTCTAGATCCCAATAGATCCACAGATGTATTGGCGACTCATCACGGTTCGGCTAGGAGCCTGTCGGACTTCCCGCATTATCAAATCACTAAAACCCGACGCC
>CAZJOQ010000300.1:0-3180 GCA_964547625.1 uncultured Nitrospira sp. | reverse complement strand
AGAGGTGCCTCGAACGGTTTTGTTGGGCTCATCATGAATAATCTCGGCTAGGGGAGCTCGTCCTTAGGATTGTGTTTTGGGAGGGGGAGTCTTTTAGTGCTCATAGGGGACCGATCGTTCAGCGGCTTGAAAGGAATTTAACGTTCAATCGGTTCGATGGCCCCTCCAGAGGGCCGGAACCGTCCCGTCCCAAACATCGCAACGGCGCAAGAATCTTGATCCAGGGCGACTCAATCGCCTGGGGTCAGGGAGTGAGGGACGAAGCGCAACTGTTCTCAAGCCGGCTGCTCACGAGACTCCGCGAGACGAACCTGCCGGTTGATATGGCGGTATTGGCTCGGCCCGGGAGGGAGATTGACGAACATCTGCAGCAGCTCAAAAAGTGGGGCCACGAGTTACAGCCCGATGTCATTATCTATCAGTGGTACATCAATGACATGGAACTGGATAAAACGCATCGGCCGAAGACCTACAGACTCTGGCGGCAACCGTATCTCTTGTATCCCATACTGCAGAAGAGCTCCTACTTTTTCTTTTTTTTGGATTTCAGCCTCGATACGCTGCTCCCTTCTCCCGTTCTCTCATACGAAAACTACCTGTCAAGTCACTTCAAGGAAGGGAGCGAGGGCTGGCAATTGTTCGAGCAACACTTTTCGGACTGGGCGATGTCGGCGAAGGAGCTGACGCCTCGTGTCGTGGTGGCTCTGTACCCTCATTTGTCATTGCAACAAGGCGTCACGCCGTTAATGCGACCGGAAATCATGGATATCCACACGCGAGCGTTGGCTCTCTGCAGGGCGAACAACCTGGTATGCGTGGATTTGTGGACTGCGCTTGTCAAGTTTGATGATTCTAGTTCCATTAAGGTAAGCCCCTTCGACGATCACCCAAGTGCCGAAGCCCATCGTGTGATTGCTGAGGCCTTATATGAGATCTTTCACGGGGGCACGGTCAAGTTACCGAATTGACGGTCAAGATCGTCGGTGCGACCCTGTCGATGCTCAGGTATCTGAATACATCCCAAGTACACTTACCGGTGTAATTAGAGCCATCCGCGAGTTGTTGTAACTCCTCATACTTTGTAAAGTCCCGCCGACTCATCAACCGGACGATTTCGAAAGTCCCGCAAAAGGAGATTTCACCGATGGTTGCTCTCTTCTGGGCCCTCATCCTTCTCTTGCCTGCAACCGCCATTGCGGGACCGGTGATCGACGCGCGTGCCGTGCAGACCCAGTCGACGCGCACCGAACCCCTGACCATCGATGAAGTCCTGGCTCGCATCGAGTTGACGCACCCGCTACTCCGGGCGACCGGGGTCGAACGGATGCAGGCTCGGGCGAAGATCTTGAAGGCGCTCGGGGCCTGGGAGCCGAAGGTCCATAACTTTACCGAGGTCGATCGGTGGCAGCTGTATAATTTCCAGCAGCAGTTCCAGCAACTGACGAGCGGCTATAACGACACCAAGCTCGAGGTCGGGCACCCCTGGGGCTTCACGGTCCATGGTGGGATCCGCAACGGGTTTGGGGATCGCGTAACGCACAACCTCGTTGCGAACATCCCTGATTTCAATGCGTTCTATGAGCAGCAGCAGTTCATCGTCGGTGGGTCGTTCAAGCTGCTGCGCGGCTTCATGATCAACGACGAGTACGCCGAGTTGCAGAAAGCCGAGCTCGCTGGGCCACAGGCGGAGAACAAGGTGGCGCAGAAACGGCAGGATCTGTACCTTGCCGGGGCCGTGCAGTATTGGGAATGGCAGGCGGCCGTTAAGCAAGCCGAGATTGTGAAGCGCGCTCTGGCCGTGGCGGAAGAACGCCTCATTCAGGTGGAAGGGCTGGCCAAGGGCGGGAAGGTGGCGCCGCTCGATGTGATTGAGGTGAACCAAGAGGTGCAAAAGCGCCGAGAAGATGCGATCGCCGCGCAGCGGCAGGTGGAGTATGAACAGTACAATCTGGCGCTCTTTCTCTGGGAGCAGGGCGAGCCGGTGACGCCGCGATCGGAGTGGGCGCCGGAATTCGACGGGGAAACGCCGCTCCCGACCAAAGCGGAGATCGCCGGCTATAAAGTGGAGGCGAAGGACGAGCGGCCGGAAGTGCGTAACTACTACATCGAAGCCAAGATGAACAATATCGACCTCAAGCTGGCCAAGAACTACCTGCTCCCCAAATTGAATTTCGATGGCGGCCGAATGGATACCCCCGGGGACTGGATTGTGGGTGTCGGGTATCGGTATGGATTGCAGTTTGCGATGCCGCTGTTCCAACGGGAAGGGCGGGGGAAGGTCCTGACTGCGGAGGCGGAGCAGCAACAATTGGTCTTGAGCCAGCTCTATACCGAGCAGCAAGTCAGCGTGGATGTGGACAACTGGCTGTCGGCGATCGTGCGGGCGCGAGACCGGGTGACGGCCGCCACGGAAGCGCTGCGCTTAGCCAAGACGGTGGAAGAAGGAGAACGCAAGAAATATAACCTGGGGGCAAGCACCGTGCTCTTTGTGAACATTCGCGAGCGGAACGTGGTGGAATCGGCGTACCACCTGTATCGGGCGCAGGCCGACTATGCCATTGCCCGTGGGGGCATGTTGTGGGCGAGAGGCGTGCTGTCGAAGCCCTGGCCGACGGAGTCCCTGGCGAAGTATGGCAATCCGCTGACGGCGGCCGGTCTCTCGGGTCTCCCCGTACCGGGACGCGACTAGACCACCAATGGGCGCGTCATCGCGCCTCGGCTGAATTGCTCAACCCGCCCCTTCAATCAGTGTGTTCGTGGGGCCGGTTGGGTTTCACATGAAGCGAGGGCATGTGCGAAGGGCAGGGGGTAGACCTGTCGCCTTCTGCAACAGTAGCGGTATCCTCTCTGTCGCAAGTTTCCCCTGTGCTCAGATTTCCTCTCAGCCTGCTGTTATTCAACTCCTGTATCTTCCAAGCGAAAGTCATCGTTTCTGATCTCTTCCTCTGACCGGCTCTCTCCTTGCAATTAAGATGGCCTCGTCAAGACGGAATCCATTCATGTGGCGTTTCGCAGGCATACAGCGACGGCAGCCGGTCACGGGACTCTCAATCTCGCTCGCCCTTGCCACAGTCTTCTGCGTTACCACCGCAGGAGTCGTGGCTGCGAAAGCGTTTGAGACCAACCCTCCCGAACTCAAGCTGAGTCTCCGTGACGCCATTCAAGCCGCCGTCGACAACA
>CAZJOQ010000299.1:0-3195 GCA_964547625.1 uncultured Nitrospira sp. | reverse complement strand
GATAATGGCTCCGCAATTGATGCATGTCCAAGCATAAAACACGAGAAAAAAGTCCGAGAACTGCTCCAGCATCATCGTGCCTTTACACTTAGGGAAGGTCTGATTAATTCTGTTTTTTGGCCAACAATCTCTCAAAACACTGGAGATTTGATTGGCCTGCGGTTAAAAGTCCGAATAAATCAGACCTTCCTTAGGACATTCCATTGATTCCTCCTAGGGCAGATAAGTTCACAACTGAGGATGAACTGAAGCAAGAGCCGCGCCATATTGTCCTGCCTCTAAAAATGCAAGGATGTGCGCAGTACGTAGTTAAACGGAGCTGGTGGCGTTCAGAATATTGACGGTGCAATAGAGTGCAAGATGTCAATGTGTTGTCGGCTGGAGCGCAAGATACACGGGGGAGGTCTTGGACTGTATATCATCTTTTAGTGCATTTACGATCGAGCAGACCTCCTTGACAAGCACTGGCCGGTGGTTGGTCCTCATTCGGGGGTGGCTCTCGTTAGCGCCGTACAGTTTTCTTTGTGAACGATTGAGAGGAACGATCTACGTATTTTCTAGTCACGTTCTCGAGGTAGGCCAAAAGTTTAAAATCTGTTGCCAGAAAACTCGTCTCAGGATACCGGTAGACGGGGCGCTGATTCCTGGCGCCTGGTGTGGCGATACAACCTATTTCAGGGGAGGAGTTCTATGCGATTCATTGTCGTCTCAGCAGTGGCTGGCTCGCTTATGTTTGGGACAGGGGCGTTAGCGCAGGCGGATGAGCTCGGCAGTTTCGGCTCGGAACTGACGGGTGAAGTTGGGTCGATGGCCAGTGAGGCGAAGAGCGGCATGCAGGCCAAGCCGGAGCAGATGGCTGATGAGTTCAAGGCGCAAAAAAAAGAGATACAGTTCGACATGAGGGACAAGCGGGACCAGATGAAGTCAGAGATGAAGGGCAAACATGAGCAGATGCGGTCGGAGATGAAAGGGAATCGCGATACGATGAAATCGGAGACGAAGGGCAAGCGTGACGCCCTCAAAGCGAAGAAGCATGAGATGACCAAAACCGCCAAGGCGAAAAAGGCCAAAGCTCGCAAGCATGCCAAGGATGCGGTTGAGTCCCTGGAGCACGCCGAGCACTAAACTCAACGAACAGATTTGATCGAAACGATCAGGATCAGGGTGTTCAATACGGCCTCCAGAGGAGAATCTCTGGAGGCCGTATTGTTTTACCTCGCATATCGATGACGACGGTTGGACTATTGCAGGATGGAATGTCGCCGCTTGTGATGTGACGTGCGGTCACACCACTTGTTCGCAAGGTAAGACAAAAACGTGGAGTGGGAACATAAGGTCACCTGTGGACGCTTCTTGTCCGAGGCGCAACCGCTTGAACCCGTCGATAAGACGGTGGGCCGATTGTTCGGGAACCGCGACGAGGATCATCCGGTTCGTTGAGGGAGCGAGAAAGAACTGGCTGGTCAATCCCGTCGCTCCTTTTCCGGTGACGTTTTGCAGCTCGCTGTATGAAGTCACCTCATACTCGTTCAACAACGCATGCACCTGTTCAACGAGCGATTCACGAAACACGATCACCAACATCTGCATACGCGCCGCTCCTTGGTTCCGGTGGGTACCCGAATCCGGTCTATTATCAATGGCGCCAGGAGCAATTACAAGCTCAAGCAAGGGCTCTCACAGCACGATGGCGAGCCTGGCGGGCCTTCAGCCCGGAGGGGCTGGCTCGACAAGGATAGAGACGATACGCTATAAATTGCGTGTACAACAATTACGCGGAGGTATTCACGAGGATAGTTTTATGCAAGACCAAGAATACGCAGCATATTACGGTTCTGCCTGTCTCATTTTGTCCGTCTATCTCCTCATCAAGGGATTTAGTACAGCCTCACGGCAGCGAAGCGTCGATCGCTCTCCGACGCTGCTTCCGGCCTACATCTATGGCGTCCTGGCATCAGTTCTGCTGACCGTTGGGTTGGGATTTTTTCGGCCGACCCTGCCCTGGTGGGGGTATAGAATGATTTTCCCCGGTACGACCATGCTCTTTCCTGCCATCATGTACCTCATCGGTAGTCGTCCACCCAAGCCCGGCCTGGATCGGGCGGACGCGTAACAGAAGCTATCTTCTTTAGAGAATCGGTTGTTGCCGGACTATTTGGCGATAGTGATGCTCGGCACTCCGGCGCGCGGGACTTCGGTCACCGTCATCTGGAATAATTGTGAGAGGAGCTTGAAGGCTTCTCGGTTCCAGCGCGCCTGCGTACCGGTTGTGTTCACGGCGTAATAGTGCCCATGGGATTTCATGGCGAGGTCCAGTCCGGACGGCGTCGAGAGTGACACGACAAGGTCCAGCGTCTTGACCGGATTCTCTGCAACGTCGGGAGTGCGGATGTCTTTATCGACATGGTATTCCGGCTCTTCGTCGATCGAGAGCCCGAGAAAGTTCAACATCGCATTGAAACTTCGCAAGCGAAAGTCTCCCTTGAGCGGCCAGTCGTCGCCATAATGCCCCGGACGAATATCGAACGTGACATCATGTGGGGGCCCCTGTTCATTCTCATTCTGCAGTTGTACCCGTTCTTCATGGGACAGTAAGTTTGGATCGTAGTTCGTGATGAGTGTGCCGCCTTCGATCTGTTTTCGCAGCGTGAAGGTCTTGTCTTTCCCATTATAGAAAACCTGGTAGTCCTGTTCGAGCGCTTTGAACCCTTCCGCGGTGACGGAGTCGGCGGGAATGGTCCAGGTCCGTTCGATGCTCAAGGGCTCAACGTAAAGGCTGTTGTGGTCTTGAATGGCCGAAAGATGAAGAACCACCCGCCGGAACATTTCGTAACCAATCTTGTCGGAGGGATTATTCCGATACGCAACCGCTCCATCGCGATGGTTCAACCGGAGTTCTTTCGCCATCAGTCGGAGGAGCAGATCGATATCGATACCCTGACGTAAGAGCAAGGTCAGCTTCGATTCGTGAAAGGGTGTGAGAAGGCGCTGTGTAAACTCCTCGCCCTCGATGGGGGCGATACTGATCGTGGGGTTTTCAGCGACACTTCCGCCGATGACGGGCAGGATCGTCCGACTGGCGTCGCCGGTAAGGGCCGGCGTCGCGCCGGCCGTGAAACGAAAATCAAACGTCGCGGCGATATTGGACACGCCGGTAAAGTGAATCGGTTGATGGTGTTGCGCTCTCGCGATGTT
>CAZJOQ010000298.1:0-3201 GCA_964547625.1 uncultured Nitrospira sp. | reverse complement strand
TCTGTCGACTTCTAGCTCTTCAGGGAAGATGGGTCAACTCTTGGATCGACTTAAAAACAGCAAGCTGGAAATGCTCCGAGTTCTTGCAAGTAAAGTGAACTGAATCACGGAAAATCGTAGTGAGGCCAAACCTACTGCGCCAGAAACCGTGAGGCTCTGATGAGTGGCCGCCATTTTTTCCGTCGAGCGGTTTAATAATACGTTGCGGATCCTGACTCATCCTACTTTTCTCAGCCGAACGAAATGGCTTTGACAGAAATGCTGATGGCTTAACCAATGGGATTTATTAAAACTTGTCGCGTACCGCCGTCCCCTACTGTTTCTTTTCTCTCTTCCCTTGCGCCTCATAAAACTCCAGCTATACTTTCCTTGATGCGCTCCTCTAAATACATCCTCTGGCAAGACGACAACGGATGGCGTGGCTACTTGGAGGGCTACCCGGAGTATGAAGTCCAAGGGGAGTCGTTCGAAGAACTCCAGGTTAAACTGTGGCAACTGCACCAAGAACTCTCGAGTCAAACGCAAGAATCTGAGCAGGACCAATGCCAGACCGGAGAGCACGACCGACATCACAGTCTCACCCCCACGATGTCTCGTCCTGTGTCGGCTGCGTATATCAAGCGACGAGCCCGGGTCGAACAGTTCCTCCTCGCGATGATCAGCGATCGCTGAGCACACCCACCCTTCAGTTCTCGATTTGTTCCCACTAGCCTCAATAACCACCATGAATCGGCCATGGTATTGGCTTCCCGTGTTCCTTGACCATAAGACAATCGTGTGTTCGAATTTAGTATGACATTACAGCGCCACATAAACCGGCACGATTTTCCGACGGTTTGTCGTTCAGATGAGTTTTCCCTCCAAGAAGTGACCTACCACTTCTTGGAGGATGAGGAACGGTGGCTCGGCTGTCTACGAACGCACCCCGACTTCTGGGCGGAAGGAAACTCGTTTGCTGACCTGCAATCCAATCTACGTAAACTGTTCTTCGACCTTGCCTTGGTACAATCCCTCAAGAACGGGAGGGTTATTCAACTCCCCCCTCTCCAATGAGGCGCGGGGTCATGGAGAGGCTGCGGTGAAAACAGGCACTCTGTGTTTGCGCGGCAGGGAAGAACGGGTAGACTATACGAAGCTCACCAAGCTCTGACTCCGCCATCCCAGTCCTTCCCATTCAAGAGAAACCCCAAACTGCCAAATCACCATCTGGTGTATTGAGAAAGCTGATGGTTCCTTGCGGTTGCCCAATAAGGGATCGCAACTCTAAGCTCCGGTAACTTAGCTTACAGATTCCCTTGAACCGACTGGCCTATACGTCTCGCATGAGGCCCACGTCTCCCTCGTCGAAGCGGCGCACGGCATCATGCCGAACGAGGACCGCAGCGCGGCAGAGGTGGTTGAGCAACAGATGGTGCGCGATGGCGTGAAGCTGCTGTGCTGTGGAAAACACTTGCGAGTCGGAAAGACCGAAGATGGCAAGCGTCTGACGGTCGGCTCGCATGGCTAGCAGTACGATGTGACCGTCGACGAAATCCTGGTCGGGGTCGGACGCACACCGAACGTGGAGGGCATCGGGTTGGAGGCGGCGTGAGTCGACTATGACAAGAACGGGATCACGGTGAATGCCCGATTGCAGACGACGAACCCCAAGATTTTTGCGGCCGGGGATGTTTGTTCACGCTACAAGTTTACCCACGCCGCCGATGCCATGGCACAGATCGTCATCCAGAATGCGTTGTTTCCACATCCCTTCGGCCTCGGCTATGCGAACGTCGATGCGTTGGTCATGCCCTGGCGTACCTTAACCGAACCGGAGATCGCCCATGTCGGTATGTATGAGCAGGATGCGAAGGAGAAAGGGATCGAAATCGAAACCTATACCTACAAACTGGACGAGGTCGATCGAGCGATCCTGGACGGCGAAGACGAAGGCTTTGCCCGGATTCACATCGAAAAGGGGACCGATAAGATCCTCGCTGCCACGATCGTGGAAGCCCATGCGGGGGACATGATCAGGGAATTTTCCGTTGCCATGAAGGCGGGAGCAGGGGCCAAGACGATCGCGGCAAGCATCCATCCCTATCCCACGCAAGCTGAAGTGAACAAGCAGGTGGTGAACCCTCTGGCGCAAAGCGCATTTCACACAGCGTACCAAGGATCTGCTGATCACATTGTTTGCTTGGATGCGGCGATAAAGCGGCGCATCATACACAACGATGTTTCACCTCCTCACTTGAAAAGGATCCGGCATATAGCACCGTCTATCTCTTCCGTGGTCATCGGTCTCGCATCGTGCACGGTGGTCGGAATGATCCTTGGTGATCCTAACCGGCTCTAAGCCCAATTCCCGGCCACCATAGAAGTCGGTCCCTTTTCGACCGCTATGCCGGATGGACCCTGCCGGACGGCTGGAAGCCGCTCATCTTTCCCAGAATTCCCCAACACACGGCTTGCAGTCTCGTATGCGATGGTGATCGCGTCGCCGTCAAGCCCGCCAGTCAAGCCTCCTCTTCGGGATACACAAAAGAGATTCTCATCGATCCGAAAGAATATCCCATCATCCAATCGCAGTGGAAAGTTTCGAATATCTTGAAGGCCGGCAATGTGGCGAAGAAAGACGGCGATGATTATTCCGCCCGTATCTACGTCACCTTTCAGTACGACAGCCAAAAAGTCGGGCTCTTCGGAAAGGCGAAGTACGAAGCGGCCAAACTCATCTACGGGCGCTATCCACCGCTCGGCGCCATCAATTGCATTTGGGCAAGTCGGGCGCCGCTGGGAACGGCGGCGCCCAACCCCTACACTGAACAGGTGCACATGATTGTGGTGGAAAGCGGACCAGCCAAGCTGAACACCTGGATGACGGAAGAGCGCAACGTCTATGAAGACTACAAGCGCGCGTTTGGAGCAGAGCCGCCCATGATTTCCGGGATCGCCATCATGACAGACACGGACAATACCGGGGAATCCGCGGGGGCTTACTTCGGGAATATCGTACTCAAGGAGAGACCGCAGTAATCGGCGGCAGAATCGGCACGTTCGGTCGCGGAACGGAGACGAATCCCGCGCTGGTGATGCCAGCCGAATGGAAAACGAAGGCCTGACTGCAGGGCTGCAACAAGCGACTTCGTTCTTGAGGTAATCCACAAGACTTGGCAAGATGACCTCATGACGGGCGAGCTTCTTCAGCCACCGGCCTCA
>CAZJOQ010000297.1:0-3246 GCA_964547625.1 uncultured Nitrospira sp. | reverse complement strand
TGGCAGCTATGATCGTCATGATGGGGCGAGTGCCATTGGGCGAATATTTGATTCCACTCAGCGGTGATGTGTCTTCCTGGATTTTGAATGTACTCAATGCGTCGGTACGTCGAGCCATTTTGATCGGAGTCAGCCTCGGGGCCGTCGCCTTGTCGTTCAAGATCATTTTTGGCGTTGAGCGGTCGTATCTCGGGGGAGGTAAGGAGTGAAAGGTGAAAAGTTAGAGGTGAGAGGTTGGAGGTGTGATTGAAGACGACCACCGAGATAGAGACTCAGAATTCTATCCCTTACTCCTTACCCTTCACCCCTGACGAGGTGTGGCGGCTGTGAGTTTCTCAGAGAAAATGCTCAAGATCGACCGACGGATTATCTTTTTGGTGATCGGTCTCTGCACGCTTTTGCCGTTGCTGTATCCAGTCGGTTTGCCGATCAAGATTTCAACGGAAGTACGTGGTGTCTACGATCACATTGAATCGTTGCCGGAGCGGTCGGTCTTTCTCTTGTCGATTGATTTTGATCCCGCGTCCAAACCGGAACTCTATCCGCAAGCCATCGCCCTCTTGCGCCATGCCTTCAAGAAAAATCTTCGCGTGATTACCATGACGCTCTGGGTGTCTGGGACCGGTATGGCGGATCAGCTCGTGACGCAGGTAGCCGAAGAGATGGGGAAGGAATACGGGAAAGACTATGCCTTTCTCGGATGGAGTCCCGGCGGGCAGGCCGTGATCATTAACATGGGACAGAATCTCTATTCAGCGTTTCCAAGCGACTATGGTGGAAGACCCACCAAGGAGTTGCCGATATTGGACGGAGTCCGCAACCTGAAAGATGTCGGCTACATGGTCAGCTTGGGCGCCGGACGACCGGGAGTGGAAGAGTGGTATGTCTTCGGGAAGGATAAGTATAAATTTGAGCTTGGCGGCGGCTGCACAGGAGTGATGGCCCCGGGATTGTATCCCTTGCTCCGGAGTGGGCAGATTAACGGACTCATCGGTGGGCTCCGTGGCGCAGCGGAGTATGAAAGCCTCATCGGCCAAAAGGGCAAGGCCGTGGCGGGAATGGATGCCCAGTCGGCCACGCATCTCGCCATCATTGTGTTGGTGATCATGTGCAACTTGTTCTATTTTTCGCTCCGACAGCAGAGAGAGTGAGGCCTGAGTGACGACGATGTCGCTTGAAATGATCATAGGGGCGTGGGTTGCGACAGGGTTAACGCTACTCATCTTTTCCTTTCTTTATAAAGATAACCCGCTCTTTAAGCTCGCGGAACATCTCTATGTGGGTGTCTCAGTCGGCTACGTGATCGTGAAGACCTACGATACGGTCATTGTCCATTTGGTCGTCAAACCGATCGTGGAGAACGACGAGATCGCCTTGCTGATTCCTGTCGCAATTGGGATGCTGATGCTGACACGGTATGTGCCGAAGGCAGCCTGGATGTCTCGATATGCCTTCGCCTTCATTGTCGGGATGGGCGCCGGGTTAGCGATTCCACGAACGATTTCATCCTTCATCCTCAAGCAAGTCGAGGACACCGTTCGACCGCTCTTATCGCTTGCAGGACAGGACGGCCTCACCTTTTCGATGAATCTGCTCAATCCAGCCAGCGACCTCAATGCGATCATCATTTTGCTCGGGGTTGGATCGGTCCTCTTTTACTTCTTTTTCTCTATTGAGCATAGTGGGGCAGGAAAGGTTGTGGCTCGCACCGGCATACTTTTCCTGATGATTTCGTTTGGCGCCGCCTTCGGCTATACGGTCATGGCTCGCATGTCCTTGTTGATCGGCCGCTTGACGGACTTGATCGAATTCTCCGATGCCTCGTATGGCCGGCCAACCATCTGGCTGGTGGTTGTCGTCGTAGGAGCGCTGGTTGTCCTCAGTCGGCGGTCGAGCACCGGTGAGCAGGAAAAACAATAGGTCTATCTGGTCTTTCTGGTGAGTCGGGTCTTTTGATATCAGACTCTTGACGAAGTGGTCTATAGTCCGGATAGACTGTACCAACGAGATTGAACCTATTGTTTTCTAAATAGGCCGGACAGACCAAACAGAGGAGATAGACCCCATCAACATGACAATCAGTGCAGCCAAAGAGTCCACCCAATATCCGGTCCTGCGGAATCTGCAATTTTCACCCATTCAGCAGGGTGAAGATCAGTTGATCGTGCTCTGGGATCCCAGTGGTTTGAGCAAAGAGAAGCTTGTTCTTCCGCTCAATTTCTTTTTCATTGTTCAACATTTTGATGGAGAGCATTCGATTCAGAACATCGGCGCGTTGTACTTGAAACGGTTCGGCGAGTTTCTGTTGCCGAACAAAGTGGATCAGCTGGTGGTAGATCTTGAACAAAAACTTTTCTTGGAAGGCCCGAGAACCGAGATGGCGCGGCAGCAGGCTCGGCAGGAGTATCGACAGCAGGCGACGCGACCTGCTGCCTTCGCTGGGCGAAGCTACGAAGCTGATGGCGCGAAGCTGAAGAAACAGCTTGATGGATTCTTTACCTCGAGTGAGGGGCCGGATTTCAAACCGTCTGAGCATCGGGGCAAGTTGATCAAGGGACTCGTTGCACCGACCTATGAACTCAAACAAGCTGGATCCGTGTACGCGTGGGGCTACAAAGAACTACAAGAGTGTCAGCAGCCTGATGTCTATGTGATCATTGGGACCGCCCATGCAGGACTGGAGAATCTCTTCGCCGTCACCGACAAGGATTTCGAGACACCCTTGGGAGTTGTGCGAGCCGATCGGATGATAGTGGAGCGGTTACAGGAACTGGTGCCGCAGTACTTCAAAGAGGACATTGCTCATCAATCGGAGCATGCGATTGAGTTCCAGTTGCCGTTCCTTCAGACCATCGTCGGCAAGCCCTTCACGATTGTCCCAGTGCTGTCGTCGTTCTCTGCGATGAGTCTGAACGATGCAGCCGTTCGAGCCTCCGTCGAGCAATTCCTTATGACCCTACGAGAGACAGTCGTCGCCTCTGGAAAAGTCGTGTGCATGATTGCGGCAGGGGAGCTGGCTCATCTCGGCCTTCGTTACGGCGATAGTGCGCCACCGACCGATTTCTCTTTTCATCGCTCCATGCAACGAGATCTGGAAATGTTGAAACAGGTTGAAGAGATCACACCGGACGGCTTCGCTGCCTATATTCAAAAAGAAATCGACCAACGGCGCATTTCCGGCTTCTCGCCCATCTATAGCCTGCTGCGATTGATCCAAGCTGAAAAAGGGCAGGTCCTCCGCTACGA
>CAZJOQ010000296.1:0-3283 GCA_964547625.1 uncultured Nitrospira sp. | reverse complement strand
CCGTCACGCCCGATGAGCGCCGCCGTGGCTCCGTCTCCAATCAATCCATAATCCTCGATCGGCAGATAGCCGTCGAGTCGATGGAGCCCGTTCAGTGCCAATTGTCGATTAGCTGCCATCTCGTCTTCCCCCTCATGTGTGTATCCCGGTCGACAACATCATCGTTCCACTCGCGCCGGCTGATCGAGCCTCTCCCAATGCTCAAAGACCCAGCCCGCTACCGCCCCCAATAGAAACACCACCGACACGTAGTAGAGCCATACGAAGAAAAAGAGAAAGGCGCCCAACGCCCCGTAGAGAACAAGGCCTGCTTGGGCGAAATGCACGTACCAGGCGAACCCCTGCTTGGCAAACCCAAACAGGACGACCGCCACGCCGGCGCCGACCGCCAGGGAACCGAGCTTCAACGTCGTGACCGGAGAGAATCGATAGATCCCTAGGATCAAACTCCCGCCGAGTATGACCGCCATGACCTGATGGAGCACTTGCATGCCCTGTCCCCACAAAGCCCCCACCCAGGGGACATGCTCACCAAAATTGCCGATGATGGTCTCCACTGACGCCAGGCCGATCGCCACGATCAGCAGAGCGACGCAGAAGACCATCATCAATAGATCCTGGGCCGTCCCGCGCAGGAAACTCCTGGCGGGTCCGGCTTGGAACACGATATTGAGCGCATGCCGGATCGAACCAAAGACCATCGTGCTGAACAGCAGAAACGAGATAAATCCGACGATCCCCAGCAGTCCCCGGTCGGCGACGATCGCACCCACATGTTCCGCAAAGACTTGTTCCGACCGGGGAAGAAACTGTCGAATGACGGATTGAACTTCTTCCATGGCCTGTTCTGACTCCAGCACCGTGTATCCCAGAATGGAAATCATGAGGAGCGCAAGCGGGATCACGTAGAGCAGAAGGCTGAAGGCCAGACCACTCGCAAGAAACAGCCCGTTATCCTGACTGAACTTACTGACCATTGTGCGGGCGATCGTCCATACGATGGCTCCGCCCCGGTTCACGCGTGAGCGCACAGACACCTCGCCCTACCCTTTCTCCTGAGACGGTTGACCCAGGCTCTTTGCGCTATGCCTTCGAGGCGGTAACAGTTCTGAGGGATATGTCCGTCCTGTAGGTTTCGACCAAGGTGATCCCCACTGCGACCACCAACGGGCCAGCGACAATTCCGACCAGTCCGAAAAACTGCAGCCCTCCCAATACGGAGAAGAACACCAACAGCGTGTGCAGATGTGAGTGGCCGCCGACCACGATCGTGCGGACGAGATAATCCAGGACGGCAATCACAGCGCCAACCGCAACCAGGAAGCTCCCTTTGAGATAGGCTCCCTGCCAGAACAGATAGCCGGCTGCAGGAATCCATACGAGTCCGGCCCCGAGCAGCGGCAGGTAGGCGAGAATCGCCATCACCGCACCCCACAGCACTGCGGACGGCAGCCCGACCGACCAAAAGGCCAGCCCACCGATGACGCCCTCCATCACGGCAATAACCGTGTTCCCATACACCGCCCCTTTGACAACCTCATCGAACCGCCTAACCAGCACTTCTTGACGGTCGGACGCCATCGGCAAATGTGTGCGGAGCCAGTCGATCATCGTCTCCCCGTCCCGGAAAAAGTAAAACGCACACAGCAGAATCATGCCCAGTTGCACGAACGCATAGAGCGCATGGGTCACCATACGCGTCAGTTGTCCGACAAGCATCTTGCCCAACTCGGCAAGGTTTTCGGCGATGCTCATTCGCAGATCGGTCCCGGTTACCCGTTCCATATTGTGAATCGCCTCGGCCAACGTCGCGAGAATCGGATACTTTCGCCAACTTTCGAGCAGAGGCTGATCTCCTTCACTCACCGTCGCGACCAGAGTCCGATAGCCCTTCGTCAGATCCTCCGCAATGAGCAGCGACATGTAGACCAAGGGTGCGATGATCCCGACAGTCAGGATGAGGCACATCACCAGTGCGCTGAGCGCCCGACGGTCCCCGGTCGCACGAACCATCCGGCGATACAGCGGGTACAGGGCATAACAGAGGACCCCGGCCCACAGAAGCGGCGAGACGAACGGGCTGAACACAACTAGGACCAGACCGGCGATGCCGCCGGCCAGGACGAAGCGGACAAGGCGCCCCGACCATTCCACTCCTTGCTCAGGTTGAGGATCCATCATCAATGAACTCTCCCGGCCATACGGACGAACCGTAACCCAGTGCTCATCTGTCTGGGTATCGCCCCGCTTTCCGGAAACACGATCGGGCACTTACACTTCAAGCGCTGGCCGGTGAGAAGCGCGCTCCACCCCGAGTTCCACATGCGTCGAAAGCACCCGCAACAACCGCTCCCGGGTGATCATGCCCAACAGGCTTCCGTTCTTCACGACCGGAACCTGATTGACGTCTCGGCTGTCCAGGAGCTGTAATACCTCGGTGAGCGGCTGATCGGGCGCCACGACCCGCACCTGCGAGACAGGTGTCATGGCCTCCTCAACCGACACCTGGGCCCAACGCTCCTGCGGCGCCGCTTTAATGTGGTGCAAGGTGACCAATCCCTCCAGCCTGTCACCGTCCATCACAGTGAAACAGCGCTGCCCTGTTCTGAGCACATGGTCCCGGACCAACTCGGCCAAACTCATCCGTCCGGCCACGGCCGGACAGTCACGACTCATGACATCTTCCGCCGTCAATCCGCTCAACGCGGACCGGACACTGACTTGTACGACGCTCTCCTGCGCGGCGTTCATGAGGAACCAGCCGATGAACGCGAGCCAGAGGCCACTGAACCAATTGGCGGTGAACCCGATCCAGATCCCGAGGAAGATGAGCGCATATCCGATCCCTTGCCCCGTTCCCGCCGCAATGCGGGTCGCTTTCGTGAGACTGCCGGTCATGTGCCAGAGCGCCGCCCGAAAGATGCGGCCTCCGTCGAGCGGGAAGCCCGGCACAAGATTGAACGCCGCGAGCAGCAGGTTGATCGACAAGAGCCAGCCGGCGAGCGCCGACAGACGCTCGAACTGATCGCCGGCAAGATACGCTACTATTCCAAACCCCACGGCCAGCAAGGCGCTGGCGATGGGTCCGGCAATGGCGATCTGGAACTCCGTCATCGGCCGTTCCGGCTCCCGTCCTATCTGCGCGACGCCGCCGAACACGAAGAGGGTAATGGAGCGGACCGGAATGCCTTTAGCCAGCGCGACAAAGCTATGCGCCAGCTCATGCACCAGGATCGAACTGAAGAACAGGAGGCTCGTGGCAATCCCCACCATGTAATGCTCG
>CAZJOQ010000295.1:0-3303 GCA_964547625.1 uncultured Nitrospira sp. | reverse complement strand
CAGCCAGCTCCGTGCGAGGGCCGAAGTACTCGACGAAGAAAGGCAAGACGCCGGTGCTCATGGCCGACGAAGCTCGGATGTTGATTGATGCCATTGATGTGAGCACGATCGTCGGCTTGCGTGATCGTGCCTTGATTGGATTGATGGTCTATACGTTCGCGCGGATTGGCGCAGCCCTCGCGATGCAGGTTGAGGATGTGTATATCCAAGGGCGGCGCACCTGGGTGCGCTTGCACGAGAAAGGCGGCAAGCTCCATGCGATGCCCTGCCATCACAATCTTGAGGAGTACCTTCACGCCTATATCAAGACCGCTCAGTTGATCGAGGGCACAAACCCGCTCTTTCGGACGATGCATGGTCGGACGGGGCAGCTCTCCGACAAACCGATGACGCAGACGGACGCCTACCGCATGATTCGCCGTCGCGCGACCGAAGTGGGCATTCGCACCAAGATCGGCAACCATTCCTTCCGTGCGACGGGGATTACGGAATATCTCCGGAACGGCGGGAAACTCGAAATTGCCCAGCAGATGGCGAACCATGAGAGCGCACGTACGACGGGCCTCTATGATCGACGTACGGATCAGGTCTCGTTGGATGAGGTGGAACGGATTGTGATTTGACGGCCGAGACGTGGTTGACATCCTCCCCACGCAGAACGACGGGGGTTGCCGCGCATGTTGATCAGCCATCATTATAAAACGGAGGTGTGGAATACGGAGAAGCCAACATGTAGGCGGGTTCCGCGCGTGTTTCCTAACTTACCTTTTGTGAAACAGGCGTCCGTCGCTGCTCCATAACCCGGTGGCTTGGCTCGGGAGTGGCGTTGCGCGCATGAGGTGGGTTACAGCAAATGACGTGGGACATCCACCCGTTCATGAAAAAACCGTGCAACACGTATTTCGTGTTCTACAACCGCGTACACCACGAGGTGATGTTCTAGAGGGAAACAGCGACAGCCCGGATACCAATCCTCACGCGGTTTCCCAAGGTGCGGATTGACGGCAAGTTGCCGCAACCCCCGATTGAGCTTGGCGGCATACAAGTCCATCTGCCGTTCGCCCCATTGTTCGAAGGTATATTGAAGAATGTCCGCGAGGTCCAACGCGGCCAGCTCCGAAAGAACAACTGTAAACTCAGCCCGTGACAAGCGGATTCACCACACGGCCTTTCTTCGCGTTTGCTTTGGCCATACGTTTGGCTGCCGCCATATTCAGTGCCACGGTTTTGCCCGCATGGAGTTGTGCAAACCCATTGGTGACCTCGTCGCGTACCGCCATGAGGCGCAAGGCTTCGCGCACGACTTCGCTGGCATTGTTGTACAGCCCAGCCGTCACCTTTTGTTTGACCAGTCGCTCCAGTTGCGGCGTGAGATTGACGTTCATAATTCCCCCGTTGAATCTATCAAGAGACTCACTATAACATAGATTGTCAATCTTTGACAATTCCTACGTGAGGAGATGTAGTTAGCACATCATCTGTCCGCTTTTTGTAGCACAGGATCTGTCCGGTTTAGGGTGCGTCCTCAAGGAGGGCCACCATGACACGGGCGACAGTCCTACAGGAGGTGAGACGGATGCGGTTTGAAGAGCTGTACGAGCGGCGACAACGGCGGGAACTCACGATGGTGGAAGCGGCGGAGATCTTGGGGGTGACAGAACGGACATTTCGGCGGTGGAGTACGCGCTATGAAGCGGAGGGGATCGAGGGGCTGGAGGATCGACGGCTGGGCCGGGCTTCAGCCTGCGCGGCCCCCGTCGACGAAGTCCTGCAGCTGGTGACTCTGTATGAGACCCGGTATACGGGATGGACCGTCAAACATTTTCATGAGCGCTGGCACAAGGACCATGGCGGGACCCGCTCCTACACGTGGACCAAGAATCGGTTGCAACGGGCTGGACAGGTCGCCCCTGCCCCTCGCCGTGGCGCGCATCGCAAAAAGCGACCGCGCAAGCCCTTGCCGGGCATGATGCTGCATCAAGATGGCTCGACCCATGAGTGGGTGCCGGGCTGTCAGTGGGATCTCATTGTGACGATGGACGATGCCACCAGCCAGAGCTCCCAATGTGAGATAACATAAGGCTAGCTGCGATCTGACCCAACAGACCCGCATGCCTGAGGGAGCACCCCCTCTGCTCAGGCAGCCTCCAGAAACGAGGGATCGGAGATCGAGCACAACTTGTCCTTGCAGATTGATGGACCAGCGGAACAAGAGTGTCAGCCCTCGTAAGTCTTCGCCGTCAACCGCTCCCACACCCCTTCACGCTCGATGGTTCATTCAAGCAACAAGGTGTTAATCAGCATGAGGCAGTTCCGGAGCAGTTGTTACCACACAGTGACCATCTCCTGCTATTCACGGTGTTTCGTGGCGAGTTCGCTCTGCCGACCATAGCCGATGAAGTCACTGGTCGCGTTCCAGTTTTCCACGACATTGAGCCCTTCCTGGACTTCCCGCTGTTTGTCGCAGGATATGAAATACTCACACCAGGTCGATGGTCTTTTCCGCTTTACCCACTTCCGCCAGGGCTTTATACGTAGGATGTGTGACGTTACACGAGTTGTACCGCTTGAGAATGGCTTCTGATTTCGCGTCACGTGTTCGCAGAGAGTTACTGATCCGACCGCGATACAGTGCATCGCCTATAAGTCGGGACGTTCAGAAATCTCGCTGGTTATGCACCGTTCAAGAATTGAAGGTGCGCATTATTTAGCGTTCGGCTCAGTAACAGATCTTGTTTCCTGCATCACTGAGTTGTGAACTTGGGCAGCTAGTACAAAAGCACGATCGGCCCCCTTCGGACTCGTGACGGGCGTCGCGAGCGAGTCAGGACACCACGCGCCCAGCCTCCTAAGAGCTGTTGCTCGACACTGTACAACATGGTGATTATGTTTTGCTTGCCGCTTCCTTATATCAGAAGAACCACTGGCCTCGAAAGAAGAAGGACCGGGGCATACCAGCATGAGACACCCCAAGGCCGATGCTGCCTTCGCCTTGGTTGATGAAATACTTTTGATCCAACGCATTCACAATATCGAAACCCACCACGAACTTCTGCCCCTGCCAGGGTAACGGAATGACATGGCTAATCGAAAAGTTATAAATCGTGTAGGTCGGGCTATGACTCGAGTTGGTCTTGGCACCTTCTTCTGCCGTCCGCAACCCCGATCCAAACAGAAACTGGCCTGTGAAGGTCGTGCGATCAAGCAACCGGTAACTCAGGATTCCCGAGGCAGTCAATGTCTGCTGGTGATCGCAATGGACACCGCTGCGCGAATTGATATCGCCAATTTCCTCGCCATGCA
>CAZJOQ010000294.1:0-3326 GCA_964547625.1 uncultured Nitrospira sp. | reverse complement strand
GCTAGGGTTGCTCCAACTAAACTGAATCTATTTTGATTCAGTATGACGACATTTTGATTCAGCAAGCGTGACAACTGCCACCTATGATACGGACTGAAATCCGATTTTCTACTTGGTAGCGATGGACTGTTTGAATCCCTGTGTAGAGTAGGCACAGAGCTTGCTTTATGACAGGAGTACAGCTGTCCGATGTCGAAGCCCCATAGCAGCCTCCACGTCGTCCGCAGCAGTAGACGATTGAGGCAGAACCGAAGAACCATGTCATGAAACAGTCCACCAGCGGCCAACGCGACACCCTCATGCCGCTCGTGGAAGTTCTCGTTCACAATTCTTCCTTCTCAAAGCACCCACGGCAAGGCGGAAACACCGCATCCCCTTTGGGCAAGGAAGGGTATTGTCCGTCGAGCCATCGTGATTCGTTGCTCAAAGAGTCGATGGGTTCTGCTCGAACAACACAATCATGATCCTCCTCCTTCGCACAGACTGGGGATCGAGAATGCCGTTCCTGTCATGTCTATGGCTGGAAACGTTTATCGTCATCATCACGCTTTGGCATGCTCTCCCTCTTCCTCTTGAAGCGGCCGGCATCGAGATCGCCATACTCAAATCATCCGACCTCAAGGCGTATAATGAGGCCATTCAAGGATTCAAAGGAACCGCGCCAGGAACGGCAGTCTACGCAGAATACGATTTGCGCGGTGATCTCGAGCAAGGCAAACAGCTGGCCAGGAAAATCCGCGCGTCAGAGTTTTCGCTCGTCGTCGCTGTCGGGCTTAAGGCGGCGCTGGTCGCTAAGTTGGAAATTTCTGATGTTCCTGTTCTCTATATGATGATTCTCGACCCTTTGAAACACGGCCTGACCGCAACAAACATGACCGGTATTCTCCCGGCCATTCCGACGGATCTGCAGTTCAAGATCCTCCGCTCACTCTTACCGACGACCCATCGGATCGGTGTTTTGTACGACCCGGCCAAGACGGCCGCCAAGCTCAAGGAGGCGTCGCGAAGTGCCGCAGGCTACGATTTTCAGCTGCAAGGCTTCCCCGTCGGGAATGAAAAAGAAGTCGCGCAGCAATTACGGTCGCTTGTTGCCTCGTCCCAGGCCTTGTGGTTGATCCCAGACTCGACGGTACTGACGGACGAGTCGGTTCGCTTTCTCCTCGAGTCGGCACTGGCCAAACAGATCCCTGTCATCGGTTTTTCTTCGGAGTTTACGCGTCTGGGTGCGCTGGCCAGTTTGTCTGTTCGCCACAGCGAAATCGGCCGGGAAACCGGGCTTCTTGCCAAACGCATTTTGAATGGAGAGATGACATTCCCGTTCAAGCCGATCATAGTCCAACGAGTCAGTATTTCGGTGAATCAGAAGACGGCACGCTATTTGGGCATCGCGATTCCGAAGGAACTCAACAGCCTGATCGACGAAACCTATTGAGCAGGTCGATCGATGGACGCTGAACGCACAAAACAGGACCTTAGTGCACACGTCATCACAAGGTTCTTCGGACTCCGGCTGAAGTTTGTCTTGTTGTTCAGCGTCATTCTTATCATGACCTGTTCATCGTTAAGCTGGTACTTCATCGAAACGACACGCAAGGCCATGATAGAGAATCTCCAGGAGCTCGGAACGATCCTCCTGACCAATACGGTACAGAACGACCATTTTCGAATCGGTGGGATGGTCCTGGAAGATCAGGAAACGCTTGAGCAGTTCATGCGAAGCCTCATGGCGATCGACCGTGTCGTCTATCTGGTGATCACGGCTTCCGACGGGCGCATCCTGGATCAACAGAGCAAGCGAACGAGACGACTGCCCGTCGGTTCATCAGAAGCGGCGCAGCAACCGATCTACCCGGACGATAGCGTTTCCAAGTCGTTACTCCAGACTCACCTGACTGCTCCGCTCATCACCCGATTTGCACTCTCCTCTAAACAGAAACTGGTCCCTCAAGACGAATCTTCAGATTGGCTCCTCCCATTTTTGATTCGGAAAGAAACCGTGTTCGACTTTGCGATGCCGATCATCAGGGATAGGGCTCACTCGTCTCACCTCTCATACAGGTTTGAAGAGAAGGGAAGTGCTTCGCCCCCGCCAACAAACTCGTTAGTGATCGGTGTGGTCCGCATCGGGATTACCGATGCACAGGCCAAAGAAGCGTTGTTGATCATTATCCGCAACGTTACGTTCTTGACGCTACTCATCATCGCCGCAGGCATCCTCAGCGCGCACCTGCTCACCTCGCGCATTACGACTCCACTACGAAGCCTCGCTGGCGCGGCACGGCAACTCGCGGATGGACATGACCCGCCGGTTCCACTTGACGCTTCCACAAGCGATGAAGTCGGTCAGCTCACCCATGCCTTCAATGTGATGACGAAATCTCTGCATGAGCGGAATCAGGCGATCACCTTGAATCTCCAAACGATCAGACAGCAGGTCAGGCAACTAACGACCGTACACCAGGCCAGTGTCACAATCGCGAACACCGTTCAGTTTGACATGAATCATCTCCTTGATACCGTCCTTAAATTGATCGTCCAGAATCTTGGCTTTTCAAAGGTGATGGTTGTACTGCGTGATCCGGAACGGAATTCAGCATCAATCGCCAAAATCATCGGAGTCTTGCCGGAAATTGAAGAGGCAGTCCGACATCTTGAGATACCTATCGCAGATAAGGGAAGTATCACGGCCGATCTCCTCCTCGACGGCAAACCAGTACTGGTCCCTGCGGTTGAAACCGCCAGCCACCGCTTCTATCCCCCGCTGCTGGAATTGGTACGCCGTTCCAGAATACAGTCATTCGTCGCCGCACCGCTCCAGAGCCATGGCAAGATCTTGGGGTACCTCGCCGGTGATCGAGGCCTGCTTCCATGTAGAGAAGACGACCTTAATATCCTCCTCACGATTGCCGGTCACGTTGCGGCTGCCATCGACAATGCTACGGCCTACTCCGATCTCGCCGAACTCACTCAACATCTGGAAGAACGCATTGATCACCGTACTGAAGAGTTGTCCCGCGCCAACGCCCGACTCCAAGAACACGATCGGCGTCGGTCGACCTTCCTTTCTGTCGTCTCCCACGAACTACGGACTCCCATGACGGCCATTCGAAGCTTCGCGGAAAACATGCTCGACGGAGTCACGGGTCCGCTCACCGAGCTGCAACATACCTACCTCACACGCATTCAACATAACGTCGCTCGACTCGGCAGAATCATCGTGCAGTTGCTCGATCGGTCACGCTTGGATAGCAAGCGAGTCGAGCTTCGCCTCGAAGAAGTCTGTATTCACCAGATCGCGATGATTGTGGCGGACAGTTTGCGGATAG
>CAZJOQ010000293.1:0-3376 GCA_964547625.1 uncultured Nitrospira sp. | reverse complement strand
CCTGGACACAACAATGAAGCCCAGAGCACCAACCGCGCCGATAATCGAAGCGTGAATAGTGACTCGCACCTCACAGGCCGGAAGGGCCCTGTAGGGTATATTGCGCTTTCATTCCCTAGAGGGTATATTTTGAGATAATACCCTAAGGGGGATATTTATGGACTACACAGCGCATACACCCAGGCAACTTGGCCAGACTCTCCGCGGCCAGCGCAAGTCGCAGCAGCTAACCCAAATAGACGCGGCGAAAATGGTCGGCCTGTTGCCCAAGACGGTCTCGAAACTGGAACTTGCCACCGAGACCGCGACCATCGAAAGTCTCTTCAAGCTCCTGTCGGCATTGCAGTTGGAGCTCGTAGTGCGGTCACGATCACCCGACGCCCAGGCCAGGGAGTGGTAGCTCGTGCCGCGTCACTCCAAAACACGACGTCTGGCCGTATGGATGAATGGCGCGCACGTAGGCAACTGGGCCATTGATGGTCAAGGGCAGCACGAGTTTCGGTATGAACAGGCATGGCTTGACGCCGACGATACCCGCCCGCTATCGCTATCCATGCCATTGCAGCCACCCGATGCACCCTATCGCGGTGATCTCGTGGAGTCCTTTTTCGACAATCTGTTGCCCGATAGCGTCGACATTCGGCGCCGCGTCCAGGCCCGATTTGGTGCAGCGTCGACGTCTGCATTCGATCTCCTGTTTGAGGTGGGCAGGGACTGTGTCGGCGCCGTGCAGCTGCTCCCGCCCGACCACCCTCCCGAAAACATCAGGCAAATTGATGGCGAAGCGCTGGACGAGGAGGGTGTCGCCGACGCATTGCGATCGGCGACATCCTCGGCGTCGCTCGGTCAGCGCGACGATGACACGTTTCGAATTTCAATTGCCGGCGCACAGGAGAAATCGGCGCTGCTCTTTCATCAGGACCAGTGGCACCGTCCAACCGGTGCGACCCCAACCACGCATATCTTCAAACTGCCGCTCGGCCGCGTCGGCAACATGCAGGCCGACTTGTCGACCTCGGTGGAGAATGAATGGATATGTCGGCAAATTGTCCATGCGTTTGGCATTCCCGCGGCCAACTGCCAGATTGCCGATTTTGCGGACCAACATGTCCTGATCATCGAGCGCTTTGACCGTCGGTTGGCCAAAGACAAAACGTGGTGGATCCGCTTGCCCCAGGAAGACATGTGCCAGGCAACGGGTACGCCACCGGCGGTTCGATACGAAGCGGACGGCGGTCCCGGAATCCTGCAAATCGCCACGCTGTTACTTGGCTCTCGCAATGCTGTTGTCGATCGGCGGACTTTTTTCAAGACGCAGGTTCTATTCTGGATGCTTTGTGCCACGGATGGCCACGCCAAGAACTTCAGCGTCTTCATCGAACCACGCGGCCGTTTCTCACTCACGCCATCTTACGATGTGATATCTGCATATCCTGTCCTCGGCGGCGGAAAGAACCAGCTTGCGCCACAAAAGGCGAAGCTGGCCATGGCCGTACGCGGGAAGAACCGACACTACAGATGGGCAGAAATCCAGGCCCGACATTGGATATCGATGGCAAAGGAGATCGGCTTGGAAGCCACGGCAGAAGAGGATATCTTGCACATGGCCGATGGGGCGGTAACGGCGGCTGAGACAGTCTCTGCGATGCTGCCCAAAGATTTTCCCGAAGCGGTTTCAGGCCCGATTCTCGACGGGCTCTTGCAATCAGCGAATAAGCTGGCTGATCTCAGGAAGCGATAGTAACTGTGGAATGACTCATTGGCATCGTGCGGCGAAAGTATCTCGACCACGTCTTCCGCCGTTTCCAAAGTCAGTACCCGTATACGCCCGGGAACTCGTTTTCGATCGCTCTTTGTCGAAACGTATCGCTATGTTTGCGCTCGTACTTTTCCTTGCCGGTATTCAGGATGTGCAACATGACGTCGGCCACGACTTCGTGGCCCAGCGCGTTGATTTCGGCCAGGTACGCCCAGTAGGTCGGGTCGGACTCGACGTAGTAGGGCGAACTCGGATCGTCGAATCTTGAGTGGTGGCCGGCGAAGAGTTCGTACACATTGATCATGCTGACGCGCTTTTTCCTGGCCTGCTTGAGCATCCTTTTCGTGTAATCGCGAGCAAGATCCTCCAGATCGTCCGCAAACGGGTGAATAAAGCCATTGTCGATGCCGAGTTCCGTCGTGGTGATCGTATCGGGCCGGCAGCCAAAGAAGGTCGGGAACAACGTGCACGGAAAGATTGCGTTGATGTTTCCGGTCACACTGTTGCCGTACTGGCGAAAATTAACGCCACCTTCGTAGGGGTTTTCGTTGCCGACGACGAGGATATCGACCTTGTCACCATACCTGCCGTTGTCGTTTTCCAGCAGCCGGTCGTAGTCGCGGGCATAGCTCGCGAAGAATCGATCCGCCACGGTCAGGTCATTGGTGAATGGTGGACCCAGCACGTCGGTTTCGTCGACGTAGGGGACGGCGCCTTTTTTCCCGGTCTTCTGAAAGTGTCCCGCATAGCGTTCCAGGACCTTGTCGGAAATGGGTGCGTCTCCGCCCTGCTCTACCGCAAACCGGGCTTGCCAGTAGGAATCTCCGAACGCCGAGGCGCCGGGCGGCAAAGATTCGCCGCCCATCGAGGTAGCGATCGGGTTCAGCGTCGGGTCACGATCAAACAGCATCGATACGAGTCGAACGAAGTCCGGAGGGCCGTATTCGTAGAGGACGAGCGTATTGCCGCTTAGCGTACCGCCGAACTGGTCGGCAATAATCGCATCGAGATCGTCGATCTCGAACCTCCCGTACGGCGACGTGTGGCCCGTCTTTGCGACATCGAAGAGGTTGATCGCCGTTCCGTCGCGGGCTTCGAGCGCGTCCTTGACGAGGATGACATACCTGTTTTGATACCGGGTGAAGTTCTCGGGCGCCGTCAGGAGGTCATACACGTTCCTGGGGTCGGCCATTATGGCCTGCAGCAGGGACGGCCAGTCATAACTGCTCGCGAAATTCACTCCGGAAGCCCATCCACAGCCGATATTGACGATATTGTCGTATCGCGTCCCGGGGATGAGCGTGGTCGAGACTTCGTTCTTGACCTCGGCGAGGTCATTCGAAGCTTTGCCGCCCTTCCCGCCCCCCGCGTCGGCGTCATAGCTCGCAGTGCCAAGGGCTGCGATTGCCAAACATGCCATTACTCTGGCCATATTCCTGTGCAGGTATTTCATCAAATTCTCCCCTGAGCGCTTCCGCAGCGTGTGCATGCAGGTGCGGCTAAAGAGATATCAGGCAGCCGGAGCCGGCGAGTGAATCGCTTGTGAATATTCGGTGAATTTGCACTCGGCAGTTCGGGGCTTCAGGAGCGAGAGACAGCACAATCGGGACCCTCGAT
>CAZJOQ010000292.1:0-3481 GCA_964547625.1 uncultured Nitrospira sp. | reverse complement strand
CCAACCAGTTCGCATCTTCTCTACACTCTAGGAGTCGATCGTTTTTTCCCTCCTGTAGTGGATCCAGTAAGAGGGAAAGGAAAACGTCATAGTGAGAGCCGTAGTGCCTTGCACATCTACCTGGTCCCATTGCCAAATAGGAGAACACGCTGTCGATGAATCCGCGTTCTTCTGATCTGCCTACAGCAGCGTATGAGATGCTCGCCGGGCCCATTCGTGTGTTGCTCGTTGATGACCACAGCATGGTGCGGCAAGAGTTGCGAACATATCTTGACCAGTGTCCTGACATTGAGTTGGTGGGTGAGGCAGCAGATGGTGAAGAGGCGGTCCGGCTGGCCGTCCAATTGAGTCCGGATGTGGTCGTGATGGACATCAACATGCCGCGAATGAACGGCATTGAGGCCACAAGCCTGATCATGAGCAAACACCCTTATATGCACATTATCGGTCTTTCCTTTGACCAGAAATCGAAGAATCGAACATCACTCTTGAAGGCTGGGGCTCGCATGGTGCTTGACAAGGGGACAGCGCACGAACAGTTGCGCCATGCGATCTATCGGGCTGTCGATAAGCATGTGGTCGGTTCCTCCTTGAGCAGGAGGTGGTGGATGGGGTCGAGAGACGAGTTTTGAGACCGACGGACCCGACCCCGCCCTTGTCACGGATTTCCCCCGGCATCTACAATGATCAAATGGGCTCGCCCACCATGCATAACCTTACGAGGGCTTTCCCTTCCCCCGAATCTCTTGAACCTCCTAGTCTCACGCCGTTGCTTCGAGCACAGGCTCAGCCAGAGAAGGAAAAAGGGAGTCGTGTAGTGTTGGGCGCATGGCTCGTTTCCGCCGGGCTTGTGGTCGCCATGTTTGTGATCGATTTACTGTCCCCGCTCGGCTATGCGGTGTGCATGCTCTATGCGTTACCGATTCTCCTCACTCGGCTGATACCGGACCTGCGGAGCACCTTGATCATGGCCGGGGCAACGGTTTCGCTGACCTGGGTAGGAGTGGTATTGTCTCCGGACGCGATCGCACAGCACGACAGCACGAATCGAGCCTTAGCAACGGCGTTGCTGGTTGGCATCTCCTGGATCCTGGTCACGCAAAAGCAATCGACACGCCATGTCCAAGCGGCGCAGCAGGCCATGCGCGAAAGTGAAGAGCGCCTGCGTCTGTTCATCGAGCACGCGCCCGTAGCGCTCGCCATGTTCGATCGCGACATGCAATATCTGGCCGTGAGTCATCGATGGATCATTGACTATGGATTGAGTGACAGGGGCGTGATCGGTCACAAACACTATGAGCTATACCCCGACGTTCCAGACCGGTGGAAGGACGTCTATCAGCGTGGGTTGGCAGGTGAGATTGTACGGGAGGAAGAAGACTGCTTTGAAGGAGCCGATGGTTCAGACCAATGGTTTTGCTGGGAAGTGAGACCCTGGCAAACAGGCGATGGGCGGGTGGGAGGTATCATCATCTTTACGGAGAGCATCAGTGAGCGCAAGAGAGCGGAAATGCTGCTGCTCCAGAACCAGAAAACACTGAGCAATCAGCAAGCACAGCTACAGGAGTTGACGACCAAACTTCTCTGGGCCCAGGAACAGGAACGAAAACGAATCGCCCGAGATCTCCACGACGATTTCACCCAGCGGCTTGCCGCGCTGACAATCGATCTGCAGAGATTGTCGCTTCAGGCAGCTGGATCGAACGAGTCGTACGCGAGTCATCTAAGGCAGTTGGGGAACAAGACGGAGCAGCTCACGACCGAGCTGCAGGAGCTGGCGCATCAGCTTCATCCCTCGTTACTTGAGCACGTAGGACTGGAGGCGGCCATCCGCGAATGCGTGGATGAATTTTCCATACGAACTGGATTGCCGACTGAGATTGTGGTCCGAGAGGTGCCGGCGGCGATCCCGCTCGCGCAGGCGACTTGTATCTATCGGATCTTGCAGGAAAGTCTCCAGAACGTGAAGAAACACGCCGAGGCCGCCAATATCTTCGTGCGCCTGTTGTGCACCGAGGATGGGTTGGAAATATGTATCCATGATGACGGGTGTGGATTTGACCGATCGGAGGATGCCGCGTTTCCAAAGGGATTGGGGTTGACCAGCATGGCGGAGCGTGTGAAGGCACTCCATGGCATGCTTCAGGTGAAAAGCCAAGCCGGGATCGGCACGGAGATCCTGGCGTGGGTACCGCTTTCGGAAGGGAGCAGTGCCCGCTGAGGGCGTACCGTCCGTGTCACATTTTGTATCGAGAGGTATCTCCCGGTCGGGGAGATGAACTCGAAAGGGCGAACATGATGAAAAAGCCACGCGTGCTAATGGCCGATGATCATTCTATTCTGCTGGCCGGTGTACGGAAATTGCTCGAAGACCAATATGACGTCGCGGGAATGGTCGAGGACGGTCGGGCATTGATCGAGGCGGCGGAGCGACTGAAGCCGGACCTGGTTTTATTGGATATCTCGATGCCGCTGTTGAACGGCTTTGAGGCGGCCCGCCAACTCAAGAAACTGCTGCCGGAGACAAAGCTCCTCTTTCTCACGATGCATGCGAGCCCACAGTATGCCACCGAAGCCTTCAAAGCCGGAGGCAACGGGTACCTGTTGAAACAATCTGCCGTCTCCGAATTACCTCAGGCGATCGAAGCCGTCTTGGGGGGCAAGTACTATCTGACGCCTTCCATCGCCAAACCGATCGTTGAGAAAGCCTTGAAGGCCGAGGAAAGACCGGCGGTGAAGGGATCCATAGAGAGGTTGACGCCTCGACAACGCGAAGTGCTGCAATTGATCGGTGAGGGCAAGGCAACCAAGCAAATTGCCGAATTGCTCGACCTATCTGTGAAAACCGTCGAGTTCCATAAGAACTGCCTGATGAACAACCTGGATATCCATACAACAGCTGAGTTGGTACGTTACGCCATCGTGCAAGGGCTTACGACCGAGAAGCCTCACCCCTCTCTCTCAGAGTCCATGTAGTTCTTTGCGCATCACCCCATCGGTCTTGATCATGCTGTCTGGGCTGCGTCTCGTCTTGTGCGGACTCTGCCAAGAGTGCTGTGCTCTGACCACAAAGTGGAATGGGTTCAGGCTGACCCATTCGACCAGAGTGATGTCCAGGTATCTAAGCATCTTCCACGTACAATTAGAGCGGTAATTAGAGCCAAGCACTAGTTGTTGGAACACCGCACACTTTGTAGATTCCCACCGTATCGTCAGCCTGACCTTCTAGGTAGTCTCCCAAAAGAAGATGTCACGATGAGTACTCTCCTCTGGCCCTCATCCTTCTCGTACCGGTGACCACCATGGCGGAGTCGGTGATCGATCCGAGTGCGGTCAAGGGTCAGTCGACTGGCACCGGTCCTCTGACCATCAATGGGACTCTCGGAAAGCTGGCGCTAGTGGGTGTTTTCTGCGCGATCTGCTTCGTTCTAGCCCAGATAATTCACGACTGGTGACACAAAAAAGCCATCGGGCCTCCTAT
>CAZJOQ010000291.1:0-3489 GCA_964547625.1 uncultured Nitrospira sp. | reverse complement strand
CGTCGCGCTCGATAGACAAAGCTGGCGATGCCGTATTCGTCGGCTTCGGACCGCTCGTCCCCACGCAAGGTCTTCATCCAGCCGGCCGCTTGGCTCGCCTGCTCAAAATCGAATCGCCCGGTGTTGAGCAGACTCCGCGGATCCACCCGTCCCTGTTCGACGTGCAACTGCCTGGCGTCCGGGTTCAGCATCGCGAGAATCGCCGATAGCTCGCTTCGCTCCTTTTGCGAGATCAAGTCGACTTTATTGATCACCAAGACATCGGCAAACTCGACTTGATCGATCAGCAGATCGGTGATGGTTCGCTCGTCGTCGTCCCCAAGCGCCAGACCACGCGCCTTGAGGTCATCCGCCGCTTGATACTCGCTCAAGAAGTCGGCGGCGTCGATGACGGTCACCATGGTATCTAGGCGCGCGACGGCGGACAGACTGCTCCCCGATTCGCTCTCAAACTGAAAGGTTTCGGCGACCGGCATCGGTTCGGAAATACCGGTCGACTCGATCAGCAGGTAATCGAACCGGCCTTCCTGCGCCAGCCTGACCACCTCCTTCAGCAGATCTTCCCGCAAGGTGCAGCAGATGCAGCCGTTGCTCATCTCGACCAGCTGCTCATCGGTGCGGCTCAATTCGACCCCGCTGTGCTCGACCAGCATGGCGTCGATATTCACCTCGCTCATGTCGTTGACGATCACCGCCACGCGCAACCTTTCTCGATTGCGCAGCACGTGGTTGAGCACTGTGGTCTTTCCTGCACCAAGAAACCCCGACAGAACCATAACCGGCAAACGCTGATCGACCTCCACAGTCTTAGAAGCGGGCTTTGTCGTCACATGAGTGGCCATCAGTCTCCTCCTAGTCCGAGTCTCCGTCGTCGTGTGCATCGGCATGGGAGATCGCGCGGGCGAAGGGATCGTCGAACCGTCGCCAGCCGGATTCGCCCTCCAGTACCTCCGACGGTGTCAATAGGCAACGCTGAAGTCGCCGTCGCCAGGTCGCGACATCCAATCGATAGCCGATCCAGCCGAACGTCTGCCTCCGGTCGCCGAACTCAACGGACCAATGCAGTTTCAACTGCGATTCAAACGCACTGCCGGTGGGCCATTCATCACGCGGCGTAACCACCCACCAGTGGCCTACACACTCGAAATGCCGTGCGCCGGCCGTCTGCTCCCAGGAAAAACACCGTTCCGGCTGGGACGCGATCCAGAAATGCCCTTTGCACCGAAGAATTCCTGGCCAATCGGATTCGATCAGCTCCCACAAACGCTCCGGATGGAAGGGGCGCGTGGCTCGAAAGGTTCCCATCGTCCAGTGGGATGATTGAATCACCGGCATCGGCGCACCTTGAATGAGCTTGACCCAGCCGGGCTGAAAACTGATCGGCATCGAGGCGGAGGGACGTTCACCAAGGATGTGGCCGACCACATCCGACTCCTCCCCCATCGACAGGATTGTGGCTTCTGGATTCAACGCCTCGAGCAGATAGTGAAGGCGTGTCCGCTTGCCGCGCGGCAATCCCTCGGTCTTGGACATGACGATTAGCGTCGCATACTCCACCTGCTCCACCACCAGTTCAGAAAGCATCCGCCCATCGTCCGTTCCACAACTCACCCCACGGGTCTGCAGATCATCTTCGGAATGCAGATCGTCCCACACCGTGCTGCTGTCAACGACCGTGACCAGGTGATCTAGTCGCGCCTTCGATGCCAACGGCTCTTGGTTCTCCCAGGCATCGTTGAAGACTTCGGCAACCAAGACCGGTTCGACCAATCCGGAACACTCCACCAGCAGCCGATCAAACCGCCCCATGTCGGCGATCGCCGTGACGGCGCCCGTCAAACTCTCACGCAAGGAACACCCGACACACCGTTGAACCAGCTCGGCTAAGACTTCACCAAGGCGGAAGACTTCCACGCCCTGTGATCGACAGAAAGCTGGGTCCAATCCGGCATCGCTGCGGTCATGGACCAGCACGGCCACACGGCCGGAGGCCAGGCCGGTGATGACTTTCCTCACCAACGTGCTCTTCCCGGCTCCGACAAACCCACAGACGACGGTGACCGGAAGCCGTGTGGCCTCGGACTCGTCGTGTGAGTATAGTTCAGGCTGTGGTATCGCCACGACGGCCTCCCGATGCGCGTTGGACGCGATATTTCTTGTTGAATTTTTCGACACGCCCCTCGGTGTCGATGATGCGCTGCGTCCCCGTGTATAACGGATGCGAGTACATCGACGTTTCGACCTTATAGAGCGGATAGGTTCGACCGTCTTCCCACACCGTGGTTTGATCCGCCTGCACCGTGGACATCATGATCCAGCGTGTATCGACCGCCACGTCGTGGAAGACCACGGGACGATAGCCTTTGGGATGGATTCCTGGTTTCATAGGCTTCCCTTTCGTCTTGCTGAAATGACGCTTACCAGCTTGATTTTCTTACTCCCGGAATGACCCCTCGCAGGGCCAGCAATCGGAAGTCGATGCGCGACATATCGAACCGGCCGAGATAGCCTCGCACACGGCCAGAGATCGCACAGCGATTACGGAGCCGCACCGGGCTGGCGTTACGTGGAATGCGCTGCAAGGCCCGACGGGCTTCGGCTTTTTGCTCATCGGTCGCTTGCAAGCTCCTAAGTGTCGCCTTCAGGTCCTTTCGGATGGGTTCGTACTGTTTCACCAACCGCATGCGTTTTTGATTCCGTAGAATGCTGCTCAATTTAGCCATACAGTTTCTCCTTCAGTGTGATGCCCCGAAATAACGCCCCTCAATTCAGTAACGGGCGGAAGCCATGCCATTCGCAACCACCGCGGCTTGGCGCTCGCCCTTCGTTTCACGGCTTCACCAATTGGCCGACGCACATGCACCCAGCTCCGGCGCCATACTCCCCGAGTGCCCGAACCAAATCCCGCTCATGCAGGATGCCGATGACGTCATGTGACTCATTGTCAATCACGAGCAATCCCCCATATGCCGGGCGTGTCAACAGCCGCTGAGCTGCAGTCTGGAGATCAGTGTTCTTATCGACCGACAACAATCGGCAACGATGAGCCCATGCCGTTGCCATACGCCGACCCTCTGATGATTCCTCAGATAATTGGGGTAATGGAGGGATGGCCGTCTCAATGCCGATCGTTCGACGCATGTCCTGTACCTCTTCGGCATCTTTCACCGAAGGTGAATCGTCAGCCGGACCTTCTGGTTGTGTCATGGTCATGCGCGGAAGAACCACCGTAGCGATGGCTAACTTCACCCATCTCATCACCACGCGATACGCCCACCCGAAATACTCGGTGAACCGCTTCATACGATACAGCCCCTTCAACGACTTGGTTTCAATGTCCAGGCGCCGGTGTTTAGCGGAGGAGAACGGCTCACGATCGTTTCGTCTAAGCCATGCCATCGCCTGTCCACTTATTGCTGTACGCTTCGCGAGCTACCAAAGGGCAACAAAGCCATATGCCGCGCGCTTGATCGCACGGGCGATTTCCCG
>CAZJOQ010000290.1:0-3517 GCA_964547625.1 uncultured Nitrospira sp. | reverse complement strand
GGCTCACCGCCAAACCGGATCCAATCTGACAGCGCAACTGCTTTTTCTAGGATCATAGAACGACGAGCACAGGTCCGGTCTATCAAGGACGATTTAAGTCCTTTCCCGTGCGGACGACAAGCATTTCCTGACGGTGGTGCGCTACGTCGAGCGCAATGCGCGACGGGCGAAGCTCGTCTCCCGAGCGGAAGACTGGCAGTGGTCGAGCCTATGGCGGTGGGAGCAGGGAGACGGGAAAGTGCCCGCGTGGCTCAGTGAGTGGCCCATGGCCCGGCCTCGCGATTGGGTCGCGCGCGTGAATCGCCCGCCGCCGGCGTCGGAGCTTGAAGCCTTGCGGGTGAGTGTGCAACGCGGCAGGCCCTTCGGCGAGGAAGGTTGGGCCCGTCGGATGGCAAAGCGGTTTGGGATGGAATCCACGTTTGCAGCCGCGTGGACGGCCGAAGGGCGTGTGAACAAAGACGCCCTTATCGACTCAACCCTCGCTGCAACCAAATCAACGGGTGACGACTAAGCTCATCCACGAGTGAAAATACTTGATTCCAGGTGAGCTCTGTATAGTAGACCAGAAGTTCTTCGAGCGGAATACATTGGCGCTCTTGAACAAGCGCCACTAGTTTAGGCACACGCTCTTAGGTCATTGAGCGTCTCCCTCGTGTTATAGATCAAATCGCGCAGCCTCGTGAGGCCCTGTTCTCAGTGTCGGACTCCATCGAACAGCCATGATGCGAACTACACCGAGAATCAGCAGAATCATGCAGAGGACCGCCAGTGGTTGCCAGTCCCCTCCTTTGAACCATTGGGAGATGACCTCGGTTAGCATGACGACTAAGATCGTATCCACGATAAAGGTCACCTTGACACGTCCCTCCCGGAAGTAGGTGACGGTGGTTTTGAAGACCTCAACGAGTGCCAGCAATATGAGCGTGTTGACGATGACCTGGCGTAGGACGACTTCGGTTGAATGATCGAAAAGTAGTCGAATCTCCCAAAACGTCTTCAGCGCACCTCCGGCGAGCGCGGTCAGGAGCGTCAGCATCACCAAACTGAGCACCCCTTTGATGCCTCGGTTCCAGACTTCTAAGAGATCGAGATGAGAGAGCCGCTGCCTCAGAACCTCACCGTCAAACAGACGAGCCGCTCCGAGTGCTGACATGGCTTCCTTTCTTTGCTTCCTTTGTTTCCGTTCTAGCTAACATGACGGTATCGGACCATCGTTCCGGCGCAGTCACGAAGAGGTAAAACCTGTGTTAACTCCATGGCCCCTCTGTGGTAGGCTCATGTCACATGATGTGGAGGAGAAGTATGGACTGTATTCTGGTTCGTCACGGGATTGCAGTACAGCCTGAGGAATGGGAAGGTGAGGAGGAGAATCGCCCTCTTACGGAGAAAGGGAAAAGACGTGTTCGACAGATTGCCGAAGGATTGGCGGCACTTGACTGTAAGCCGACCCATCTGTTTACGAGCCCGTTCGTGCGGGCCTACGATACGGCGAGGCTGCTTCGGGCGATCATCTGTCCGACTCTCAAGGTCGAGACGCGTGAAGAATTGGCAGTCGGAGCGAAGCCCGAACAAGTCGTTACGCTTCTCCGCACGCTCCCGTCTGAGGCTGTTGCGCTCTGTGTGGGACATGAGCCTCAGCTTGGGGAAGTCGTGAGCCTGTTGCTCTGCGGGAAAGCCCTTCCCAACTTTCCACTTAAGAAAGCCGGGGCTGCGCGTGTCGAATCAGAAGGCATTATCAACCTGGGTCAAGGGCGGCTAGGCTGGTGGCTTCAGCCGATGCAGTTGCGTGCCTTGGGCAAGCGAGCCCATGCCAAGAAACGTGAGGATTCTTAAGAGGCAGTCGGTTGGGTGCCAATCGTGGACACGTCCTAGACCGTGCACTGATACTTGTGACGGTGTTTTGACCTCGTTCACTCCCAGGCCTTCTTTCCTCGTTTCATCAACGTCTTAAATAGCGGTTTCATGTCCTTGCGGGCATCTTTGCGTCGTTGATGCTGACGTTCGACCATGCGACCCGCGACAAATCCGGAGCGAACGTTGGTCGAGTATTTGAGGAACTGTCGGACATGACGTTCGGCTTGAAGCGCATCCTGGTGAATCCCTAACAGATCTTGGATTGCTCGCGCTGCCTTAATGAAACGGGCGGCTGGTTTCCCTACCGAGGCGCGAGCCAATTCGGCGGCATAGCGGGCGCGTTTGGTCTTGATCCTGACTTTGTGAAGCGCGATATCAGAGGGAGAGGCTCTCAGACCCTTAATCGCCTTGCGCAATTTCTTGAAGGCCTGCCTAGCTAGCTGGCGCACAGTCAAGGGAGACTCGATGACTGCAGGGTCGTGTGCGGCTTGTTGCAGTCGCCTGACGAGATCGAGGTATCGGGCGCTGGAGAGTTCGCTTAGAACCATCTGTTGCACGGCATCCCGTTGAGATCGAAGATGGGAGATGAAGGTAGCCAACAACTTTCGATCTCGTGCGTCCAATCCAGCAGATTTCTCCATAAAATAGGCAATCTGGACATCGAGATCGCGGGCCGTTCCCAATACCTCGCTCAACCAATCGAGCTCCTGGTCTAGTGAGGCGACCCATGCGGACAGCAGGATTGGACGAGCTGTACGAAGCACCGCCCGCAGGCGCCTTGTTGCCACGCGCATCTGATGCAGGCTCTCGCTCTCAGTCCTGAGTCTCGTGCCGGGATCATGGGCGAGAAGCCACTTGAGATGCTGTGTGAGTGCGCACGTCAAATGCTCAATCACCGGCGCTTTTGGGTCAGGCTGCGGTGCCGGGGTGGGTGCTTGCAGCGAGAGGGCACGAAAGAACTTGGGCCGCCCGTCATGGTCGGACGCGCCGGCTTCGCGCATCTGCCGCTCAAGGGAACGAAGTGCAGTCTCATCGCCCTGTCGTTGTTCTATTTCGAGCTCGCGAAACTGCTGAATGGTCCGGCCGTTTTTGATGACCGATACCGTGTCGAGGGCGATCTCAGCGATTGTATCGCGGCCATGGCGAACCAGTAGGCCGGTCCGCCAGACTCGCAGTGTCACGACGGGTAGGAGTTTCCGATGCGCAAGAGGAACAACCAGTAATCCACGTAATGTGGCAGGTGGACCGGACTGGTCGCCGGCCACCTCAACTTCCTGCCGATCCTTCCCCAATGGAATCTTAAGCTGCCATGCGTGCTTTCCTCGCTCGACGCGATGGCGCAAGGTAATCCGTGCATGGGCTAAGTCATAGGCGGCCGTGTCGTAATACGTCGAGATCAGCAGCCGTCGAGGCATGGGAATGCCGGGTAGCCGAGGCAGGTGGAAGTTGGATTCGACGGTCAGTTTGAGCTCACGTTCGGTTTGAGCCGAGATTGAAGCAGGTTGCTGAGAAGAAGTTGCGAGAGGTCGAGCCATTGTAGGACCTGCATGGAGGAAGGAGAGACTCTACTTCTAAACGCATGTAGGCAGGGATTACAACCCCTGCTGAGCCGAGAGGAATGCGTCAGTCGGTTGCTCACGGGATTGGCGACTGGAAAGGGAAG
>CAZJOQ010000289.1:0-3541 GCA_964547625.1 uncultured Nitrospira sp. | reverse complement strand
TGTCCTCCGCGCGTTCGGGGAGGCCGAGCACGGCCTCGCGCCAGCCGTCCACTCCTCCCAGCGCTAACGGTAATTCCTTGACCGCCAGCCTTTTCCAGGCGCGGTAAAATCCCAGTGTTCGGCAAGGCATGGACCAACTCGCGATCCCTTGATCGAGAAAAGCGCCGCACCACTTGATCATATAACGGTTTACGGACTCGGTGATGTCCATGCCTGTCAGGTCATGCAGCAACTCGCTCAGCGTGAGGCTCTGCCCCACGCGCTCCATCATCGCGGTCAAGTCCGCGCGGGAATGTTTCACGAGCCGCTCCCGCGGATCGAGCTGGTGGAGGTCCGTCAGCAACCGACGACAGGCGAACGTCCGATCGCGACGTTCGATCAGTTGCTGCAGAGTATCATAGGCGGGCCTGGACAGCTCCGTCTCACGAAGACCGTCTTGAACGGTACGGCAGAGCCTCGCTTCGATGCCGGAAGCGTCCTCCTGGTACAGCTTCGACAGGTCGTCCCATTGCGCAATGTCTTCCTGTAACGCCTGCCACCCCTGCAACGTGAGCCCCTCGTCCGTCAGTCCGCCGAGAATTCGGGTGCGTCGAGCCTCGGCATCCGCATCAGATCGTGGCTGGGACAACTCTTCGTGGAGTGCCGACCGAGCGTTGTCTGTGACACGAACCCGCACGTGCGTACTGAGGAAGGCTCTCCAGGGCTCGTCTTGGTTCGCAGAAGAGGGGTTGATGAATAACGGGTGGTCGCAGATCTGCTTCCAGGTCGTCCAGTCGAAACCCCTCCGAACACGGATCTCACCGGCAAGACGAAGAAGGCCGGCCGGCGCGCTGATCTCTCCCTGACGGAGGGCGCGGAGTCTGAGCTCGGCGTCGGTCGATAACGTGAGAGGGGGAAGATGTTCGCCGGAGTCGCCTGGTCGGCGAGGGCGGCACAGATCAAAGAGGATCGTACGACGTCGCTGTCGCTGGCGTCCCACTAACCGAAGTTCTTCTTCGATGGCCGTTCGAACGTCAGCCGTGAGCGGAAGAGGAGCCCCGCCGTCTTGCTCGACGGCCATAATACGGCGATGGAGCGCATCTCGTCGGGCACCAAGGCAATTCTTTTCCAGTAGCGTCTCGGGGTCGGACGGAGAGAGCGGATCTTCCAGCCCGCGCGCGGCGAGCGCGGCATGCCAAAGACTTGTGGCTGCGTAGGCCTCCAAGTTTTGCTCGCAGCCCGCCCGAATACCCGTGAAGGTCCCTTTCACGCCAAGATGGCGGGGGACCACATCCCTTAGGAGCTCACATTCAAGTTGCAGCCATCGGGTTTGTAAGGTCTGCTGGAGCGCCGTTGAAAAGAGCCCGATGTTATAAAGATGGCGATTGATACAGCGGCGATAGCCTTCGCGGCGGTCGGGGGGAATTCCCAAGGAGTCGAGCCAGCGGTCGGCTTCAGCAAGTTTCGGAGGAGTCATCCGATCACGCGCGACCTCGGCGCCGGGATCGTACTCATGCAAGAGCTGCTTGCGGAGATAGCTGGGGAGATCGAGATGACAGTGGACTTGTACCCATTCCGCCAATGCCCACTCTCGACCGATTCGGTCAAGACTGAGGCGAAGCTCCGTCAAGGCTTTGGTCAATATGGCGGTCTTCGTCTCGGGGGGCAAATCAGACCGTAGTCGACGGGTAGCGTGCTCATGATGGACTTGCCACGAAAGATTGGACGGGTCCAGTGCCTCAATTCCGTGCAACAGGTGCAGACGCGCCACCTCCTGAGCTGAAATGACTCGTCCCCCCTCGACGGTGACCGACTCCGCTGCATCGAATGACCGCTGAGTTCCCAGCGCCTCGGTCAGGTCTTGATCGGTGATGCGACCACGGTGATAGAGCCGGCGGAATTCTTCGTTGGGGAGGTAGCCGCGTCCACCCAGCATATGCTCAGCGGCAGCCACCGCTTTTTCGAACGGGAGGTGTTCTAGGCTATGCAGGGGATTGGTATGGACGAAGGTACTGATCGGCCCCTGCTCATGGACCAGTTTTGCAGCATGGACAACTTTAGAACGGAGGCTCTGTCGTTCACCATCAGTGATCGTGGGCGATGGGCCTGAAGACTCAGCGTGACCAGACATACAGCCTAGGGCATAATGGAAAAAAGACCAGGTGTTGCTCCTAATCACAGCCGTACAGTCTGAGAACAGGAGCCTAAAGTGTTGGAATTTATGCTCTAATCTAAGACGTAATGTCAAGGACTTGCGCCACGCATTCCACGTACTCTGTAACTTGTTGAAAGTAATTGGTTTTAATGAAGCGGTTAGATATGGGCTACGGACCATCGCGGGTGTACAAACCAATACACTACGTCGAAACGACGGTTAACGATCAGTGGAAATAGAGCGACCAGTGCGAGCCGGCGCTAGGATAGATTGACTTGAAGAACGTTAGGTGATCATGAGCGCCTACTAATTAGGGTAGATTGATGAGTGGTCGCTGGTGATCAACCACTGCATGCCATCCCACTTGAAAACGACGCTGTATCGGGCGTTCACAATGGCGCCTGTTTTTTGAAAGGTGAGGGTATATAAGCCTTCATTGATTGCCGCGTTGCAGTCGAGTTCGATGGTATGAGAATTGATGCGGACCAGCGGCTTGTTCTTGAGAAACTGGCGAAAATAGTCTTCCTTTTCGTCGAGCGTCAATCGAGGTTTAGTCGAGGAGAGGGGGAGCAAAACGGACCTCGGTCCGTAATGAGCGATGACCCGGTGAGGATTACCGCTCTGAATGGATTCTCTCCACCGTTCCAGTAAGCCTTCGATCTCCTTCTCGGTGGTTGCCACACACATTTCCGAATGGCTAGCAACGGAGTGGATAGGCGCTTCTGGGGAGGGGTCTTCCGTAGGCGCCTTGGACGAATGGTGGCTGGTGATCAGCCACTGCTTCCCATCCCATTTGTACGTGAAGGTGTACCGAGCTTTCGCGACAGCCCCGGTTTTTTTGAAGGTGAACGAATACAAGCCTTCGTCGATCGCCAGATTGCAATCGAGTTCGATCGTACGAGAATCAATGCGCCCTTCAGGCTGATTCTCAAGGAAGTGATGAAAATAATCGGCCTTTTCCGCAGCCGTAAATCGCGGTTTGCTCGACACCGTGGCAAGTAGCACGGACTTTTCCGCGTAATTGGCGACCACCTTCTGAGGGTCCCCGGTCTTGAGTGACCGGTTCCAGCGATCGAACAGAGCGGCGATCTCTTCCTCCGTAACTGCCACACAGACCTCGGTATGCTGTGGCACTTCTGCGCGGCTCATAGCAGGAATCGCGACGAGTGCAAACAAGAGCAGGAGCAACCTCATCATCAACCTTCTCCCTTCAGTCATCAACAAGTACCCGTTCAATACGAGGGCGTTGTGGAAACAAACTGTCATGCAAGAGCAGGTCTATGCACACAAGTCTCCCTCATCATCTGCCTTCTGTCCGGGTGAGCCGCAACGGCTCCATAAACATACAGGCAATTCCCCAGCTACACCGAACAAGGGTAGTATAGCAGCCGAAGCGCAAGGTTCTAG
>CAZJOQ010000288.1:0-3546 GCA_964547625.1 uncultured Nitrospira sp. | reverse complement strand
GGAAGATATCATCGCCATGCTCGGACTGGAGGAATTGTCCGAAGCAGACCGCCACATCGTACAGCGGGCCCGCAAACTCCAGCGTTATCTGACACAACCACTGCATGTTACGGCGGAGTTTACCGGGATCAAGGGAGCGACCGTGCCCTTGGAGACGACGTTGCGTGATTGCGAGGCATTTCTAGCGGGTGACTTCGACGACGTACCCGAAGACCGCTGCTTCATGCGAGGGGCGATGAACGAGACGGTATCATGAAAGCCTTTACGCTTCACCTGCAGGACGCCGTACGGACAGAGCGCATCGATGGAGTGGTCAGCTTTGTCGGCCACGATGCGTCCGGGTCCTTCGGCATTCTGGCGGGACATGCGCGACTGTTGACGGTCTTGGACTTCGGCCTCGCACGGTTCCGTCGGATGGATACACCGTGGGAATACCTGGCGTTGCCCGAGGCCGTGCTTTACTTTGCGGACGACGACTTGACGATTTGCACCCGGCGATTTTTGCGGGACGACGATTATGAGCGGATCACCCTGGATCTGGACGAGCGCCTGCGTGTCGAGGAGACTGAGTTGCGTGGAATCAAGGACAGCGTGCATCGGCTGCAGGAGGAATTGATCAGGCGCCTGTGGCAGATGGGGCGTCGTGGAGGTGAGGCGTGAGCGACGAGAAGCAGCTCAAACATGAAGTCGAGCGAGATGTTGAGCGTTTCCACGAAGCCGAACGCAGCCGACGGACCTTGCTGGCGCAGACCGTTTACCTGGGCACCGTGGGGCTGCTCTTCGCCCTGCCGATCGTGGCCGGCGCCTATGCGGGCCGCTGGATCGACGGGTTGATCGAAGGCTACTCCATTCGGTGGACTGTGAGCCTGATTCTTCTGGGTGTTGGAGTCGGGGCCGTGAACGTGTACCTGTTGTTGGTGAAGGATTAGCGGCGATGCCGATCGAAACGATCTTCCAATTCGGACCGTTCCGGATCACCGTCACCGTCGTGATGACCTGGCTGATCATGGCCGTCCTGGTCGGTTTCTCGTGGCTTCTCTCGCGACGTCTGAGCCAGGAGCCGGGCCTCACGCAGGTGGCGGTCGAAGGGATCATCGGCGCCATCGATAACACGATCCGTTCGGTGCTGCCGGTCCACGCGGAACGGGTGTTTCCGCTCATCGCCACATTATGGATATTCCTGGCCGTCGCAAACCTCGCCGGGATTATCCCGGGCCTGCATTCTCCAACGGCCGATCTCTCAGCAACTGCGGCCCTGGCCATCCTCGTGTTTTTATCAGTGCCATGGTTCGGCGTCCGGATCGAGGGCCTCGGGGGGTACCTGCGCCATTACCTCCGTCCGACCCCGGTCATGCTGCCGTTCCACCTCATCAGTGAGTTCACGCGGACCGTCGCGCTGGCGATGCGGCTCTTCGGGAACGTCATGAGCCTGGAGATGGCGTTGCTGCTGGTCCTCGTGGTGGCCGGCTTCCTGGTGCCGATACCCTTGCTCGCCCTGCACATCATCGAGGGGCTCCTCCAGGCGTTCATCTTCGGCATGCTGGCGCTGATTTATATCGGCGGCGCGATTCAAACCCAAGAACACAGGAGACAATCGCAGCGAAAGGAGACTGCCTGACTATGCAAGACATGACCTTGTTTACCATCGGCTCCACGGTGGTCGCCGCTCTGGCCATCGCCTTGGGTACGATGTTCCCGGCTGTGGCGATGGGGCGGGCGATCAGCCAGGCGCTCGAGGCGATCGCGCGACAACCCGAGGCTGAACGGTCCATCCTGAGGACCCTGCTCATCGGCCTCGCGATGATCGAGTCGCTGGCGATCTACTGTCTGGTCGTGGTGCTCATCATATTGTTCCGCAACCCGCTGTTGGAGTACCTGTTGAAGTGAGCGCAGGCGGCGAGGAGCGGGCGACGAGCGGTTGAAGGGATTCCCGCACGAGACGAATACCGTCTCAACCCTATTTATAAGGGCTTTGTATTCAGCGAGACGAACATGGAACTCGATTGGTCGACATTCAGCCTTCAGATCTTGAACTTCTTGGTGCTGGTCTGGCTGCTCAAGCGGTTCCTATACAAACCGGTCTCCACGGTCATAACCGACCGTCAGGCGGCTTTGGAGCGGCTCCGTGCCGACGCGGAGCGGCTTCGTGTCGAGGGAGAGGCGCTCAAACATCGGTACGAGGGTCGATTGGGCGAGTGGGAACGGGAGAAGGAGAAAGCGCGAACCGTCCTTATTGAGGAACACGGTGCCGAACGGACCCGCCTGATGGAGGAGTTGCGCGCCTCGTTGGAGCAGGAACGGGAAAAGGCCAAGGCGCGCGAGGAACGGCGCCGGCAAGAGCTGCAGCGCCAAACTGAGGAAGCAGCGCTTGCGCAAGGGGCGCGGTTTGCCGCCCGGCTGTTGGAACGGCTGGCTCGCTCGGACCTCACGGCCCAGCTCGCGGCGCTCACGCTCGAGGAACTACGGGCGCTGCCGGAGGAGCGGCGCCAGACGATCCGCGGTATCTGCCAGAATGGGGAAACGGCAGTGCATGTCTTCACCGCTCATCGATTGGATGAAGCGCAGCAGGCTGCGCTGGCAACGTCCTTGGAGGAATTGGCGGGACGACCGGTGACCTGCGTGTGGGCTGAGGATGCTTCGTTGCTGGCAGGATTGCGGATCAGTCTCGGGCCCTGGGTGCTGGCCTCCAACCTGCGTGACGAGCTGAAGGGATTTATGGAGTCCGCCTATGCCGACGATGTCGTCTGAGATCGCCTCGCCGATCGCCAAACAGGCGGCCTGGCTTGAGAACTACCGCTTTGCGCTGCGGCTTGCGGAGCAAGGCGTCGTGCGCTCGGTCGGGGATGGGATTGTCTGGGTGGACGGACTCCCCTCTGTGGCGATGGACGAACTGCTGCTCTTCGAAGGTGGGGGCTTGGCGCTCGTGTTTCATCTCGGCCGAGAGCTCGTGGGGGGGATTCTGCTGGAGCGGGCGCCCAACCTCACCGCGGAGATGACCGCCTATCGGCTGGGCCGGCCGCTCAGCATCCCCGTCGGGGATGATTGGCTTGGCCGCGTCGTCGATCCGCTCGGACGTCCGCTCGACGGATATCCCGCGCCAGAAGCGACCGGACGCCGCCCACTATTCGCGCCGGCGCCGCCGATAACGGCCCGGGATTTCGTCCACAAGCCCCTATATACGGGCAACAAAGTCGTGGACACACTGATTCCGATCGGCAAGGGTCAGCGCCAGCTCATCATCGGCGACAACGGAGTGGGTAAGAGCGCGTTAGCGCTCGACACCGTGATCCATCAGCGCGGGAAGGATGTGATTTGCGTGTATGTGTTGATCGGTCAGAAGCGCTCGACCGCAGTTCAGGTCATTGACACCCTTCGGGCCCAAGATGCGATGGCGCACACGACCGTCGTCGTCGCCGACGCAACTTCCTTGCCGGGCCTCAAGTACCTGGCGCCGTTTGCCGGCTGCGCGCTGGCCGAGGCCTGGATGTGGAAGGGGAAGGACACGTTGGTCGTGTTCGACGACCTGACCACCCACGCGCAAGCCTA
>CAZJOQ010000287.1:0-3560 GCA_964547625.1 uncultured Nitrospira sp. | reverse complement strand
GTTAAAGCCAAGAAAGAGGGGTTGGCTTCGATTGAAAAAGCTCGCGGTGAAACAGCCGCCCTCAGAAGTCTTGCTAATGCCGTGCAGATGATTAAAGGGAATCCGGAATTGCTGCAACTCAGGGCGCTTCAATCGGCTTCGAGTAGCAGCATAGTTGTAGGTGTGCCGCAGCAGGGTGGGGTTCTTCCTATTGGTGGGCAAGCTCCAGGGCGCAAAGATGATAATCCGTCTAGCAGTTAAAGAAGAAAAGCCATTTCCCATCCAACGGTAAAGCTCACTTCTCTTTTTTGCTTCTCGCAGCAAACTAAAAGATGTGAAAGTTGGAAGTGACTGAAGGACAGCAGTCCACCCGGTCGTATGCGGCTACGCCGCGATGGCCTGTTTGGTTTCGTCCAGGTGCTTTTGTAAATACGTCATGAAGGGCGTGCCGCCGGTGCCCACCGCTGTGGGGTTGGTCGTACTGGTCTGATGCTGGCGATTGATGTAACTGTCTGCGTAGCCGATGTGAGTTTCTCGAAATTTTACCAGAAGATCCACGCAAGCTGAGTACGCTGACCACAGTTCGGGGTGCGATTGCCTACGATCACGGATGTAGCCAGACAGAAGGGCGCGCCCGCGGTCGTCAGTCTGACTTTCCAGCGCCTGAAGAAAGGTACGGTGATTGGGCGGCATGTACTCGCGCATCTCTTGCAGATACACCGTCAACAGATCGGGCTCATGGTGGATGCCCAGTCCGGCATCTAGACACGGCACGATCGAACTCTGCGCGCCGGTCTCACCACGAAACAATTGCGGTTGTTGCGCGTAGGCTTCGACCTCGTCATAGATAAGGCCATGGGGTAACGATGGGCTGTTCTTCCAACCGTGAATGTAAGGCCTCACGCGGGTGTAATACACGTAGGGATCGCAGCGCTCCTTCATGCGGAGCAGCGTGTCGCGCATAGCGGTTTGCGCGGATGCCAGAGCCTGTAAACCCAACAGCACCTCATCGTCCTTTCCGCTTGTGGCTGCGTTGATCGCCCCCACCAGACCCTCTAGACCAGGCCCCGCCTGCCGCTCGATCTGGATGTGGACGACGACAAACCACTCTTCGTCCAGCCCACCGAGAAAGTTCTGCAGCAGCACGATGTTGTCGAGCTGAATCGGCTTTGTTCCATCAAGCCGGCGCCAGTTGTCTAATGCGTAAGACGCATAGGAGAGGACAGGTGGACGAACGAGCCTCTGGGACATGTCATGCCATGGCCGGGCGAGCTCGGAGGGGAGCTTGAAGGCCGGTTGTTCCGGCGTTTCCCAAACATAGGCGTGGCCGGCGAATGAAAGGATTCGCATTGCAGCTCGATATTCGTCCTCTCGCCAATTCGATGGAATGGATGGAAGCAATGACGGTTGTCCGTCGATAAACTGCCGAACCCGTCGCGCGCTCAACAACTTCGGCATCTCGCGGCCAAGATGGCTCAGTGTGGGAGAGTCAGGCAGAGTTTCACAAGGATCAGACGGCAGGAAGCCCCGTTCAGGGGAAATCTCAAAATCTGCAAGCGACAGCGATTGGGACGCGTGGGAGTTCACAGAGGCCTCCTCGTCCACACTCTACCACTCCTGCAAGAGATTGCAATCGATGTCTGTTGTGAACAATTTGGTTGAGGATGACTGGAAAACTTGGGGGAGGGATGGTGACCGCCTGAAAGAGAAAGGCCACCTCAACTGAGGTGGCCTTTTCTTTTACCCTCTGCGAGCAGATGGGAAAGGTACATCATTAGCGGGTGGCGGGGAACGCCTCCACTGACGCGCACAATGAAAGGAGCCCGCTGGGGGCTGGGTGTAGTGAGCACGTCAGGGCCGTTTCCCGACAGGACCTGCGATTAGGTGCCCATTTCCCAAGATGCGAGATACTTCTTCTGTTCCTTCGTCAGCGTGTCAATGGCCACACCCATCCCAGCCAGCTTAAGCCGAGCGATTTCCTTATCGATCACCGCCGGCACCGGATAGACCTTCTTCTCCAGCATCTTGTAGTTCTTCACGAGGTATTCTGCACCCAGTGCTTGGTTGGCAAAACTCATATCCATGACACTGGAGGGATGTCCCTCTGCGGTGGCGAGGTTGACCAGTCGGCCTTCACCGAGCAAGCTGACCCGGTGACCGCTTTTCTTGAGCGTAAACTGTTCGACGCCGGTACGCACCACCCGGCGTTTGCTGGCCATCTTCTCAAGAGCGGGAATATCCAACTCCACGTTGAAGTGCCCGCTGTTGCACACGATGGCGCCGTCCTTCATGGCGGCGAAATGTTCGCCGCGGATCACGTGAATGTTACCGGTCACCGTCACGAAGAAATCGCCGACCGGGGCAGCTAGTTCCATCGGCATGACGCGGAACCCGTCCATGAGGGCTTCGAGACCTTTCAACGGGTCTACTTCGGTCACGATGACATCCGCTCCCATGCCCTTGGCACGCATCGCGATACCGCGTCCGCACCAACCATAGCCCACGACGACGACGACGGACCCGCAGATCAAGCGGTTTGTCGCGCGCACAATGCCGTCCATGGTGGATTGTCCGGTGCCGTAGCGGTTATCGAACATATGCTTCGTGTCCGCGTCGTTGACCGAGATAACCGGGAACTTGAGGACTTTCTTCTCCGCCATGCTGCGCAATCGAATGACGCCAGTGGTGGTTTCCTCTGTGCCGCCAATCACGTTTTTCAGCAGCTCTTTGCGTTTGGAATGGAGGTGCGATACCACGTCTGCGCCATCATCCATGGTGACATGCGGACGATGGGCGATTGCCGATTCAATATGCCGATAGTAGGTGGGGTTGTCTTCACCTTTGATGGCAAAGGTCGGAATTCCTTCATGTTGAACCAAGGCAGCGGCCACATCGTCCTGCGTGCTGAGTGGATTCGATGCGCAGAGACGCACATCTGCTCCGCCGGCCTTGAGTGTAATCGCGAGATTGGCGGTTTCCGTAGTCACGTGTAGGCAGGCTGTGACTCGCACACCTTTCAATGGCTGCTCGCGCTTGAATCGTTTACGAATCAGCCGCAACACGGGCATCGTGGCTTCCGCCCATTCGATCTTTAATTTACCTTGGTCTGCGAGCTTGATATCTCTGACATCGTAATCCACGAAAGTCCTCCTTCTTCTTGGTGAATGCTGACCGCCATCATGACAAGGGGGGCGGGTAGAGTGCCCGCCCCCCTTGTCGACGTGCTTGGGAGTGATCCGGTTAGAGTCCAGCGTCTTTGCGCAGTACTTTGGCCTTATCGGCTTTTTCCCACGTAAACTCTGGTTCGTTGCGTCCGAAATGCCCGTATGCGGCAGTCTTTCGGAAAATTGGTCGTCGAAGCTTGAGATGATCGATGATCCCACGGGGGGTCAAGGGGAAATGTTTTCGTACGAGCTTGTCGAGAATCTCGACCGAAACCTTTTCGGTGTTCTTAGTATCGACCAGAACGGATACTGGATCGGCCACTCCGATGGCATAGGCGAGCTGCACCTCACACTTATCGGCTAATTTGGCGGCGACAAGGTTCTTGGCGATATAACGAGCCATGTAGGATGCAGACC
>CAZJOQ010000286.1:0-3579 GCA_964547625.1 uncultured Nitrospira sp. | reverse complement strand
GCTTTCACTTTCACTTCAAACTTTGCCAACACCGGCCCGACGAGATCGGCCTCCGGCGTAACGGCCGCACCGATCGTGAATGCCGTGGACCCGTCCAGCTTGTTTCCCATCATATCCTTGCCGTTGTTCAAGCCCTGCACCAGTTGCATCACTTGAACAGAATCAAGATCGTAGACCGGCTTAGCCTCCTTATGATCACCGACTGTCGGATAATCGCCGGTGAGGCACAGAATGTTTCTGATCCCGAGCATATGCGCGCCCATCAGATCGGACTGCATCGCAATCCGATTACGGTCGCGGCAAGTCAACTGCATCACGGGATCATGCCCTAATTCGTACAGCAGGCGACAGACCGGAAGCGAGCCAGCACGAACCACCGCCGCAGTATTGTCGGTGACATTCACCCCGTGGACTCTCCCAACCAGTTGCTTGGCACTCTCCAATACAGACGAGATATTGGTTCCCTTGGGCGGATTGTACTCGACGGTAACAGCAAACGTCCCGTTGTTGAGGACATCTATGAGACGCTGAGGTTCTCGAATCATCGCTGGCTCCTTATCGCAGTCCCACTGACCTCATAGCGGACTCCACAGTATTTTCAAGCAGCATCGCGATCGTCATCGGACCCACTCCACCAGGCACGGGGCTGATCCAGCCAGCTTTTTGACTGACGGTGTCGAAATCCACATCGCCGCATAATTTGCCCTCTGGCGTTTTATTCGTTCCCACGTCGATAACGACCGCGCCCTCGCGCACCATGTCAGCGGTGACAAACTTTGCCTTTCCAATCGCCACCAGAAGCAAGTCAGCCTCACGGCACACTGCAGGAAGATCTTTCGTTTTCGAATGACAAATCGTGACCGTCGCATTTTTTTGGAGCAACATGAGCGCCAACGGCTTTCCGACAATATTACTCCGACCGAGCACAACCGCCCGCTTCCCCTCAATCGTCACTCCTACGGATTCAATCATCTTAATCACGCCTTTAGGAGTACACGCTTCGAAGACGGGATGCCCCTCAACGAGACGACCGAAGTTGTAGGGATGAAATCCGTCCGCATCTTTGAGTGGCGAGACAGCCTCCAGGATGACCTTGCTGTCGATGTGCTTCGGGAGTGGGAGCTGAACCAAGATTCCATGGATTTTGGGATCTGCGTTCTTCTGTTCAATGAGTGTTAGCAGCTCAACCTGTGTCGTACTGGCGGGAAGTTTATGATCGTCAACATAGATTCCTGCCAATTCACACGCCCTTTGCTTGTTTCGAACATAGACGTGCGAGGCAGGATCGTCACCAACTAAAATGGTCGCCAGACCAGGCTTAATCGATTTTTGAGCAAACAGTTCAGCCGACTCCCGTGCCAGTCGATCACGAACCTGCTGTGCTAGCGCCTTCCCGTCGATTAGCTTTGCGGCCACAATCTCCTCCCCATTAGCAATTTATTCAGTAAAAATGTTGCAACTTATCAGGGGAATTTTAGGTAAGTCAATGTTTCTCGACCCCTTGCAGGCTATTGCGCTAGTCGTCAGGAATCAGGAGTCTCAACTTCGGCCCGCGCCCCTACGCCATTCCCATCCTTCCTTGACAGGCTCTTCACCCCTTGGATACGATGGTTTCCAGTTCAATTGGGGACCTCCCTCCTTTGCCTGTTCATTTCCACGACCGGCTTTTCCTCTCTTTGGCTCTGACGTTGAGCCTTACATCGCCCAGTGAGGCGGTGCAAATCACTGGCTTGGCATCTCCCAACAGTTTCGTCGGCGACCCAACTGGCAGCGAATACTTCATCTCCAGCATTAATGGCGAACCAGATGCGCGAGACAATAATGGTTTCATCACCAAGTTAAATGCCGAAGGGAAAGTCACCAACCTCAAGTTCATACAAGGCGGTGTCGGAGAGGTCTTCCTCCATGCTCCCAAAGGAATGGCTCTTGTGGGGTCGATCCTTTACGTGGCAGATCTTGACCAATTGAAAGGCTTTGATAAGGCGACAGGAAAACTCGTGGCCACCGTATCCTTTTCGCCCCGCTCGCAGGGGCAGGTATCGCTGACTGACGTTGTCGCCTCACCGACCGGTCTTCTCTACGTCTCAGACCAAATGGCCAATTCAATTTACCGCATCAACCCAACAGACAATCATCAAGTCGATCTACTGATTCGTGACAACAGGCTTGCAGGTCCTGCGGGAATCGCGATCCATCCCAAGACGAATCATCTTATTGCCGTGAGTTGGGAGAAAGGCAAAATCCTTGAAATCACTCCAGACGGACAGCTGAGTGAATTGGAAGCGAATGGATTTTTCACGAGCCGCTTCCAAAATCTGAGCGGAGTGGATTTCGATCAATGGGGCAACATGTACGTGTCAGACTTCACAAAAGGTAAGGTTTGGCGCATGACCCGAGACCATCGATTCCAGGTTATTGCGGAGCATCTCCCTGCCCCGGCTGATATCGGAATTGACCGTGCCAACAACCTGATATTGGTTCCCTACCAATACATGCATGCGGCCGAGATGAATGGACTGGAAGCCCCGCCATCGGCAAAGCCGAAGGGTGAAAAGCGCACACTCGCCGACTACGGGTTTATTCCTCCGCCTCCCAAACCCGGCACGGAAGGGGCCACTAAATGAGCGCGTGCACATATTGTCGCAGCCGAAAGGGCAAACGCCCATGTCCGGCTCTTCAAGGGTTGATCTGTAGCACCTGCTGTGGCGAACACCGTATGACACGGATCTCATGCCCCAATGATTGCGCCTACCTTGATAGCGGCAGTGATTACCAGCAAAAACGACTCGGCACACAATTCATGCCTCTTCGGCGCAACTTCTATCAGGAGCTGGACCAATTGGGAGGCCATAAGGCCGTCGCGCTATTCAACCTAATCGAAGTCATCACCTTTGGCTATTTTGAAGGGCGTAGGGATGGGCAGGACGCCGAAATCGTCGCGGCACTGCAAGCGCTCCGTCGCACACTGAGCCCACTTCATGTTCCCGCCGCACCGATGCCGGTGTTTGCTGAACACCTCAACAAGGAGTACGAGGTGTTTCGCAAACAGAACCCCGACCAAATTGCCGAATCAGCCGAGGCACTGGAAGTTCTGGATCGCGCTGCTCGGTTTGTCTCCGAATGTTCCGAGAATGATTTTCAATCAAGCCGGTTTTTGGGAGGCCTTATCGGGTATTTCAAGATGATGCATCCGGAGATCGCGGCGCATCTGAAGAAGACGCATGAACCGGGACACATCCTTCTGCCTGGGCAATCTTTCCTGCCACCACCCGCCACCGACGTTCACCCCCACGGTCCTGACTGCAAGCACCATTAGTAGCTGGTGTTTCTACGTCAATTAGACGGCGGCAGTTACGGGTTGCTGTTGTAAAACCCGTTTAATATGAGCAGCTAGACGAAAATCTGCCTCATTTGAAAGCCACACAAATTGAACACCAAATTCCTGTCCTCGCACCCACCGCACGATCGCTTGATCAATATCCAGGCTGTCTTGTTGATCGGGCAACCAGAGCCGTATCATCACTAGCGGACTGCGCGGAAGATCGGAAAGGCTCTGGATTCGAACTCCATTTAAAGAGA
>CAZJOQ010000285.1:0-3582 GCA_964547625.1 uncultured Nitrospira sp. | reverse complement strand
CTGTCTTGGCGGCTTGTTCGACGACGGCGGCAATTTCGGTGATCCGGTCGAAACCATAACTTCCGCCCGCGCCTTTCATCCCGTGCGCCACGGTGCGCACCGTTTCAAAGTCCTGGGCGGTCAAGGCTTCCTGCATCGTCACGACTTCTTGCTTACGGTTGGCCAGGAATCTCGGTACGAGCGGTTCGAAGGAGGCCTCGATGTGCACGAGTTCTTCGCCTTCAGCACCTACCTCTTTGGGTTGCGCATGTCCCATTGGCACTTCTCCGATCAGTCTGGTATCGGTCGTTTTGTCATGATTCTTGAAAGAGGTGCCTGGGGTAGGGCTTCGAAAAGACCTCGGCCTCGACGAATGGTACTCGAAGGGCTTAGGCGGATACCATCACTGGGGGTAGCCAGACCCACTCATTGAGAAAACTGGTATCAGCGCGGTGGGGTTGGCGACCTACGGGATTGGCCAACAGATCGGAGCAAGGTTTCCCGTCTGAACGGCTTCAGCACATAGTCTTGGACGGCAAGACCACGTACCTTGCGGATCTTGTCCTGATCAGCGACCGCCGTCAACATGATCACCGGCACGTTCTCCCAGTCGGGTGTGGCGCGTATCGTCTCTAGGATCGTGATTCCGTCGACATGGGGGAGCTGAATATCCAACATGACGAGCGAAGGGGGTGGCAGCAGCGCGATCTTTTCCAGCGCCGCAGAGCCGTCCGCCGCGTGTGAAACTTGATAGCCCCGTTCTTTCATGATCAGCGTCACGAGATCCGCTGTATCTTGTTCGTCCTCGACGAGCAGGAGGAGCGGGTCATGTTCAGTAGACGAGTTGTTCATAGATTTGCTCCTTTCTCAGGCGGCTTGGTCTCTTTGAGGATCGGCACATTGGGCGATGGCAGCCAAGAGGGTCTTCTTCTTGATCGGTTTCGTCAGATGGGCCGTGCAGCCTGCGGCCATGCACTTATCCGCTTCTTCTTTGAAGGCGTTAGCTGTCAGCGCCACAATCGGCGTGGGTCTGCGCTGCTGCGCTCGTTCCCATGCGCGAATGGCCGCCGTGGCCTCGAGGCCGTCCATAACCGGCATCTGCATATCCATGAGCACCAAATCATAGCGACCGGTCTGGAACTTCTGCAGGGCGACGGCCCCATTCTCCGCCATGTCTAACTGATATGGGGCTTCCTTCAGAAAGAGCGCGACCACGTCGCGATTATCCTCCAGGTCCTCCACCAAGAGAATGCGATAGGGGGCCGGTGTGGTCTGTTCTGAAGGCTTTGCCTCTTCGTGTTGAGCCGATCCGACTGGTTCCAGGTTCAGTGCAACGGCCAACGAATCCAATAAGCGCCGTCGACTGAGCGGCTTATAGAGGTAGCTGGTGATTCCCAATGATCGAGCGCGACGAGCATCCTCCCCTTGAAGGTCCGAGACGTGCATAACCAGTGGCAGTGTCGCGAACTCTTGCCGGCTGCGGATGGCCTGGGCGAGGTCCAGCCCATTCATGCCCGGCATGTGATAGTCCAAGATGGCGAGGGCAATCGGCTCGTTCCGCCGATGCGCGTCGTCCAAGATCGTCAACGCCTGCGTTCCACCAGTCGCTTCAACGAGTTGGGCTCCGCTTCGCGAAAGGTGTTCACGAACGATCATCACATTGGTCTCGTTGTCGTCCACGATGAGCAGGCGCATCGTATTCAGGTCCAGGCACCGTCCCGTTTGGCTGTTCACCACGAGGGAGGCCTCAGGCAAGGTGATGGTAAAGGAAAAGGTGGTGCCGACTCCCAATGTACTGCTTATCTCAAGGCGCCCTCCCATCAGGTTCACAAGATGCTGTGAGATGCTCAAACCAAGTCCCGTTCCGCCGTATTTTCGCGTCGTCGTGGAATCGACTTGGGTGAAGGGCTCCAAGATGGCCTGGAGCTTGTCCGGAGGGATGCCGATTCCGGTATCGGACACCGAAAAGCAGAGGGTGTGAGCGGTCGACCGATCGGGGGCTGGTTCCACGGAGAGCATGACACGCCCAGATTCTGTAAACTTAATCGCATTGCTGACGAGGTTTAGGAGCACCTGATTCAATCGGGTGGGGTCCCCGACGACGCCCTGCGGGATATCTGGATGCAATCGAACCAAGAGCTCGAGTCCTTTAGCTAAGGCCTTGCTGGCCATGAGCTCCGCGATCGTGTCGGCGAGATGGGGAAGATCGAATGGCACCGATTCCAGCGCCATGTAGCCGGCTTCGATTTTCGAGAGATCCAAGATGGCGTTGATCAGCTCCATGAGTGAGCCAGCGGCACGGCTGAATCGTCCGACATAATTGGCTTGATCAGGCGTGAGGGGCGTTTCTTGGAGCAATTCCGCCATGCCGACGATTGCGTTCATGGGGGTACGTATCTCATGGCTCATGGTCGTCAAGAATTCGCTCTTCGCACGGGTGGCGGCGAGAGCAGACTGGTTCACCTCCGCCAACTCACGATTGCGGGCCTCCAAGTCGCGAGCCGCTTGCTCCAGCCTCACCTCAGCCTCCTTGCGAGCACTAATATCAACGATCGAGGCGAGGACCTGGAGGCCTTTGGTGGTCTTGATAGGGTTGAGCCCTATTTCGAGCGGGAACTCCGAGCCATCTTTGCGTCGACCGAAGAGCTCGCGGTTGACGCCCATGGCTCGGACTGTGGGCTTATGAAAGAAACCGGTACGCTGTCTGGGATGCTGAGAACGGAATCGATCGGGAATCAGTATCTCGACTGGTTGGCCGATAAGCTCCTGGCGGTCGTAGCCGAAGTATCGCTCGATTTGGGCATTGACCAGGGTCATGACGCCTTCCTGGTTGGCCACAAGCATGCCGTTAGGGGCGGATTCAACGACCTGCCTGAACTGTGCTTCGGTTTGCTTGCGTGCGGTTATGTCGGTTGCCATTCCTAGAAAGCCGGTGATCGTGCCGGTATGGTCACGGATCGCAGTGACGGAGAGCAGCACGTGGATCCGAACGCCATCTTTTCGGATGTAGATCCACTCGTGTTGATTGGGCAGGTTGCGTCGGGATTTAGCGACGAAAACTTCGAATCCCGGCTCCAGCGCGATCCCCAATTCGGCGCTGAAGATCTTCGCGCGTGCGGCCACTTCTTCAGTGCAGTGGAAAACCGCCGGGGTCAACTTGCCGATCATCTCATCGGCTGAATAGCCCAAGAGCGTTTCCGCTGCCGGATTGAAATGTTGAATGAGGCCTGTCGTCGAGGTTGCGATCACGGCATGGGGGGCATTCAGGAGGATGGCTTCTTGGAGGTTGTAAAGATCAAGCACGACCTGTTCTGATTCTTTGCGCGCCGTGATATCGTAATTGATGCCGATCATTCGGCCTGCGCGATCCTGTTCGTCATTGATGACGATGGCAGAGGCCTTGATGTGGCGAATGCTCTGGTTCGGAAGGACCAGACGAAATTCCATGTTGAATTGACATGGTCTCTTGATCGCCGCTTGAAGCGAGGCTTCGACAGAGGGTCTATCGTCAGGGTGGAGCCGGTTGGTCCAGGCTTCATAGACCCCAGGAAAATTATCGGATGTGTAGCCGTAGAGCGCGTACATCCGTTTGTCCCAGACTAG
>CAZJOQ010000284.1:0-3621 GCA_964547625.1 uncultured Nitrospira sp. | reverse complement strand
CTAGGAGCATTGAAGAGCACGTGGAGGTCTGTCCATTCAGTACGAGGAATGCCAACAAGACTTCTCAAGAATGGTGGAGCTTCATTCCGCGCGGAAAGAGCTAGCCCATATGGCGGAAACACGACCAAAACCGAGCGCCACCCTTGTTCCTCAAGAGCCGTGACATCGGCGTGATCACTGCCAGGAGCCAAGAAGCGAGTCTGAGTCAAATCAACATAGACCAGAGCATCAAGAGCGGCACATTGAACCTTCCCGTACTTGCGTGACTTTGTGCGCAGAGCCTCCGCAACATTGTCGGCCAATTCTCTAAGGGACATAGGGGTAGGGGAGTCCCAAGAGATGTCGACATCTGAGATTGACCGCGCTCCTTTCGCACGCGCCCGTCGTGCCTTCCACTCGCCGTGACGTCGACTGCCAGTATTGAGAATCTCGCGCACTTGGAACAGCGCATCCCGAAATGACACATCTGCCGGCTCGGTCGTTGGTGCGACGATCTCGCTCTCGTCAAACGGCACGCCTATGCATCTCAGGAATGCACGGCAAACGGCGCGCTCACGCTCGGACCGATTGCCATCGCTAAAGAACGCGATCGCGCGCTCTGCATGCGCTTGAAGCTTCTGTCGGTATTCATGGAAACTTTGCACGCCTTGATCCCGTTGCTTGAGCATCTATAACGGCTGCGCTCAGCCAGCCAGTTTACTGAGTCGGCGGCGGACAAACCCTCGGTCAGGATGCAACTTTCAATGTTTTCGGCCCGGCCCATGGTTTGATCTTTGACAGCTTCAACCCGAGCGCACGTTCTGCGACTTCTGTATCGTAGGCAGCTTGGGCCCGGAGCCAGTAGCCGTTCGAAAGTCCAAAAAACCGGCAGAGGCGCAAGTCGGTGTCGGCAGTAATGGTCCGATTCCCGGCCACGATATCGCCGATCCGCTGTGCCGGCACACCGATTTCTTTCGCCAAGCGGTACTGACTGATCTCCATCGGTTTGAGGAATTCCTCCAGCAAGAGCTCACCAGGGGTAACAGGCTTGAGTTTTCGCATCGTTGTCCTCATCAATGATAATCCACGATCTCGACATCTTCAGCTCCTTTGTCCGTCCAACGGAAGCAAAGGCGGAACTGATCGTTACTACGAATGCTGTACCGGCCTTCGCGGTCTCCTTTCAAGGCTTCCAATCGATTTCTAGGTGGAACTCTCAGATCGTTGAGCTGGCCCGCGACCTCCAATTGCCGCAGCTTGCGTCGTGCCACGGTCGCGATATTCGCGAATCGCCTGATACGCGATCCTTTGGCAAGTGCCTCCGTATCGGCACTTAAACGTCTTGATCACGGCGTTAATAGTAACGTGCCGCGTGATTATTGGTCAAGAATTGGATGTGTAGCCGAGCAAGCCGCATCAGCACTCATTGCGGGTAAGGAGCAGCCGCCGGTCATATCCATGCCAACTCATCGTCGTTTATCGTGACTGGCTAAGCGGCGAATCTGCTGATTGCTCAGCAATCCGGACGGCGCGTCGCAATTGCCACGCGAGGCTTGTTCGGTTGAAGGCCCAGAACGGTGAGAACGGCAGACCTGCTTCCCGCAAAGCATGAGCCGCATACTGATGGCAGGTGTGAAACAGATGGTACGAACGTTTCGCGGGATAGAACACGGATTGACGGAACGAGGCCATTGGTTCGTCGTTTAACAGAGTTGTATGCAAGTGCCGACGTAAGCGCTGATAGCCTTCTTCCGACAACCGAAATGAGAAGAGGTCGGAGGGCGGTTGCGGCGTGCGCTCCGCCCACACGCGATCATAATGTCCGACCTCGACGACGCCATCGGTCGGCCAGAACAGTGCGCGAATAATCCCGGTCACGCCTGTCTTTCCCTCCAGATACCAAGCGCGCTCTGCATAACCCCACTCTTCATATGAAGGCTGCGAACCGAGTGCTGAGTGCTCAGTCCCGTCTTCACGCGGGAAGGCGATCATCGCATGCCAGGTGTCGAGCGACACCACGATGGCCTGGGAGTCGGAGTCCGGAGATGGCGGCCACAGACCCTCGACCGGCGAAGCACAAGCCGACAAGAGCGTAAGCAAGACGGCTGAACTACTGAACCCAATCTTTCGAGTGATGGACCCCCTCAACTCAGTTCGGTATCGAGTCACAATTCGAACCAGCGGGATGTGGGGCGCGATTATCCTTCATATCGGCGCGTCGGAAAGCGAAGTGACGTTTTACTCACAGCGGTAGGATGACCGATAAAGACGAAGTGCTGATCACCTCCTCCATACCAAACAGCTGGGGCGTATGGGGCGGGTGCCTGGGACGACAACCGGTCGTTGTGATCAGAACAATGGCCATCAACCACAATAGGAGAAAATGATTCACGTTCTCCCTCACGACTGATACTCCATTAATAGATGACAGGAGGCCGTTTCTCATCGACGATCAACATGAGCCGGCGATGTTTCAACGGCCGTTCGGGGTCCCGCGTGTAATGTCCGAGGTCCTCTGAAACTTCCGTGAGCCTGAGCGGGACCGAGATCCGTTGCTTGATATGAGGCGCCTTGGTTTCAATCGAGAGATCAACCAGCTCCTCAGTGGTCCCTGTCACCTCGGCGTTCAGATCCTTCTCGTCCAGAAAATGCACGGTCACGCGCTCATCAGGATTGATCCACGGAATGATTTTCTTTCGCTTCTCATGGTTGGTCATCGCGATCTCTCCATCTCTCGTTCCCAACTATCTTCACCGTCACGGTGATCGCGTATCACCATCTGATCGACCCAACCACCGGATATACTGCAAGACATTCTGTTTCTCGTTCTCCGATAACGCCCATTTCCAGGACCCCATCGCAGTGCCACGCTCACCTTCATGAATGGTCTGTGTCAGATCATAATCTGACTTCTTTTGGACGGTGGGGGCGGTCAGATCGGCTGGTGGCGGCGTTACGTCAAAGGCATTTCCTTTTCCCTGTGCTCCATGACAAAAGCGGCAATACTGTTCATACAGCCGCTGGCCTTCCTGGAGGTCGTAGTAGTCTCGTAACGCCTTCTCACTACTCTTCTGCTCCGCTACGGCGTGCGAAACAATTGCGAAGGACAGAGTGAAGGATAGGAACAATACGATGGATCGTGATGGCATAGTTCTTCCCTTTCTGATCTTTCCAGGAAGATAACTGGCAACCATTGTGCCACCGCAACGGATCCCAGTTGGGTTGCTATCAACTTTGAAGCTGTTGAATGTACTAGCCTTTCCCATGCCTAGAATTCGGCCGGGACTCGAGATCGGGAAAAACTCCACGGGAGGCGCGCTGATCACTGTTGCAGAATGCGACATTTCATTCAGTACGATTCAACAAAGGCGGAAGATTTTTGACGGTGCTAGCAGATTCGTGGCAGCTGCTCGCCCGATAGCAGATCGAGTACACGATGGGTGCCAACCACAGTCCGCAGGACAACCATCGAAACATCGCGATCTGTGACTATACCGATGTGAGAAGCCTGGCTCGCCGCTCTGTGCCGTTTCATCACAGCGAGTGCAGCCTCAACCTGCGCCACTGGTACCATCGCAACGAACCGCCCCTCGTTCGCCACATAGAGTGGATCGAGCCCCAACAGCTCGCAGGCTCCACGCA
>CAZJOQ010000283.1:0-3680 GCA_964547625.1 uncultured Nitrospira sp. | reverse complement strand
CGTATGAATGCTACTCCAAATCCTTCTTCTATCTTACAAACTGCCTTCAGTTTTTGGAGCTCGAAGGTCCTACTCACGGCCGTGGAAGCGGGCCTATTCACCACGCTCGCCTGTCAGCGTCTCACCGGAGCGGAGTTGAGCACGGAATTGCGTTTCCATCCCCGCGCCAATCCCGACTTTTTTGATGCACTGGTGGCGATGAGGTTTCTTGACCGTGAAGGCGATGGCCCGCAGGCAAAGTATTTCAACACGCCCGAAGGAGCAATGTTCCTGGACGCAGCAAGCCCGCGGTACATCGGGGGCATTCTGATCATGTTGAACGCCCGACTGTTCAAATTTTGGAACCATTTGCCAGAAGCGTTACGGACGGGAACGCCGCAGAACGAAGTGAAGCATGGGCAGAGAGGCATGTTCGAAGAACTTTATTCGGACTTGCCCAGGCTGGAGCAGTTCATGGGCGCGATGACCGGAATTTCCCGCATCAATTTCGAGGTCTTCGCGGAGAAATTCGATTTCTCAAAATTCCAAACACTTTGTGACATCGGGGGCGCGACCGGTCTACTCAGCATTGAAGTAGCGAAGCGTCATCCGCATCTCACATGCACCAGCTTCGATCTCCCGGTGGTTGAACCGATTGCGAAGAAATATGTCGCTGCCGCCGGCTTAGCGAGTCGTGTGCGTACGGCGTCCGGCGACTTCTTCAAGGACCAGTTGCCGAAGGCAGACCTCATCACGATGGGTATGATCTTGCACGACTGGAATCTCGAGAAAAAGATGCATCTGATTCGTTCGGCTTACAACGCGTTGCCGTCTGGCGGTGCGCTCGTGGTCATCGAGGCACTGATCGACGACGCCCGACGCGAGAATGTGCAGGGGCTACTGATGTCCCTCAATATGCTGATCGAATTTGGCGACGCATTTGATTATTCCGGTGCAGACTTCCGCCAGTGGTGTGGGGAAGTCGGCTTCCAACGATTCGAAGTGATTCACCTTGCCGGACCATCGAGTGCAGCAGTGGCCTACAAATAATCTGTCGGCAGTAAGCCATTCTCAACCACCGCCTTACCGCGGTTACTTGACAGCCTCTTCCCTCCCCCGTACGCTGAGATCCGTATGGGTAACATTACGCACAAGAAAATTCTGATCGTCGAAGATGAACGGGATATTCTGCACCTCATCAAACATTACCTCGAGAAAGAAGGCTTTCGAACCGTCGTCGCAATGACCGGGCTCGAGGCCCTGAAGAAAGTCACGGAAGATAAGCCCGATCTCGTGGTCCTTGATCTCATGTTGCCGGAGATGGACGGCCTGGAAGTCTGCAAGCGTCTGCGTTCTGCTCCTGACACCGCGATGCTGCCGATCATTATGCTGACGGCCAAGGCCGAAGAATCGGATACGATCGTCGGGCTGGAATTGGGCGCGGATGACTACGTGACCAAGCCCTTCAGCCCGAAAACGCTGGTCGCCCGCCTCAAAGCCCTACTACGGCGCGTCGAGCGCACACCTGAGACCGCGCCCAACCTCTACCGTTATGGGACGCTCACGATGAATCTCTCCCGCCATGAAGTCAGCCTTGGTACGCAAGAGGTGACCTTGACTGCCAAGGAATTCGGCTTGCTCGAGCATTTACTTCGCCATCGAGGTCGCGTGCTCACCCGCGAGGTGTTGCTCAATGCCGTGTGGGGATACGACTATTATGGAACGACGAGAACGGTCGATGTGCATATCCGTCGACTCAAACAAAAACTCCCGCTCCTTGAAGAAGCCATCGTATCCGTCAAATCACTCGGATACAAACTGAAAGATGTAGACGAACCAGGATGACGTGGTCGATCCGCTGGAAGGTAATGCTCGGAACGCTGGTGGCAGTGATCTGTGGCCTGCTGATCGCCGGCGTGATAACAGTCCAAACCCTCGAACGACAGCGCGTGGCGCAATTGGGAGAGGTGCTGGAGGCGAAAACCAAACTCGTCGCATACGGGTTCCAGCCGCTCCTTGGCAGAGATCCTTCATCCCTACCCCCTACTCTCCTTCAGGAAACCGCGCGCGAACTCGGCATCCGAGCAGCGGCTCGGGTGACATTGATCGCCGCAGATGGAATCGCTCTCGCCGATAGCGCCGTTCAAGGCGTCGAACTCGCCGTCATCGAAGATCACAACGCTCGCCCGGAAATCAATCAGGCCTTTTCCTCGGGACAGGGACGAGACATCCGCTCCAGTCGCACCACCGGGGAACGGACGATGTATCGTGCCGTTCTCATGCAGACTACCAAGGAGACTGCACCTGTTGTCGTACAGGTAGGGCTCCCGATGGGCGGACTTGACCGAGAACTCTCGGAGATACGAAAATATCTGTTTCTAGCGCTTGGCTTGGCAATCCTCGTCGCCCTCACGCTCAGCGTCTGGTTGGCCCACAGCATTACCAAGCCGCTCTCGGATATCGCGTTGGCTGCTCGCCAACTAGGTGCCGGCAACCAGACCGTTCGCATCAGGACGACCGCACAAGATGAAGTCGGCCTGCTGGCCTCCACACTGAATCAGATAACCGACCAACTCCAGGCCAAGATCGACGAACTGTCAGAAGATCGCACTCAACTCCTGGCCGTCCTGACATCGATGGTTGAAGGCGTCATGGTCTTGGACTACCGCGGCCATATCTTGCAGGTCAATCCGGCGCTTGAACGGATGTTTGGCATCTCCCGTATCGAAGCGCGCGGCCGCCCCTGCACCGAGTTATTTCGTCATCAACAGCTCAACGAATTGGTAGCCTTCATCCTTCAATCACCGGCGCATCATCAGGATGAAATTGTGCTGCCGCTTACAGGGCACTGTCTGCAGATTGAAGCCTCCCCCGCAGGAGGAAAGCAGGATAATGAAGCGTGTGTGGTGTTGGTCTTCCACGACATTACGGAGCTGCGGCGGTTGGAGAAGATCAGGAAGGATTTTGTGGCAAATGTCTCCCATGAGCTTCGTACTCCGCTCACATCCATCAAAGGGTATATCGAGGCTCTGCTCGACGGCGCCAAGGACGATCCTATTGCGTCCAAGAATTTTTTGGACGTCATCCTCAAACAAAGCGATCGGCTGAATCTGATCATCGAAGACCTCCTTGAATTGTCGAAGATCGAATCGGGCCGCGTCTCCTTGAAAGAAGAACCGCTTGAACTGCTAGCCCTGGTTGAGCGGACGCTCTCGATGGTGAAACCCATGGCCGACAAGAAACGCCACCACCTCATCACAGCAATCATGCCGTCCCTCCCCCCTGTGGCAGGTGACGAAGGCCGGCTGGCACAAGTCTTGACCAATCTGCTCGATAACGCAATCAAGTATACGCCAGCGGGTGGAACCATTACGGTTAGCGCCGCCTTGGCTCCTTCATCGAGAACTTCTGAGCGACCGGCGACCGCCATCGATCTGAGCGTCGCCGATACTGGGATCGGGATCCCGGAACAAGACCGACCTCGTGTCTTCGAACGTTTTTATCGTGTCGACAAAGCGCGCTCGCGTGAATTGGGGGGAACCGGGTTGGGCTTAGCGATCGTGAAACACATCGTCGAAGGGCATGGCGGGCATGTATGGGTGGAGGTGAATTATCCCCAGGGTAGTCGTTTTGTCGTTCGCTTGCCACTTGGAGGCAAAGCTCGCGGCTCCAGTTCTATAGCCGAAGCAGGCAAAATCTAG
>CAZJOQ010000282.1:0-3696 GCA_964547625.1 uncultured Nitrospira sp. | reverse complement strand
ATGTTGCCCGCTCTTGGTTTCTTCCCAAGATTTTCTTGTATCCTCTTCGCATACACTGTTCAGGTGTCGACCACTGCCCCTGCGTCCGCCGAGTGGCTGTTGGTCGGTGGCAATGGCAAGGCGAATGTCTATGTTGAAGAAGAGACCATCAGTCGTCCTGGCGAGTGGGTGAGAGTTTGGGTCATGGATGATCTGAAGATCGCTCAGCCCCGTGGGTTGAGAAAATACCTATCCACGCGTGCCCAGGAGGAGCACGACTGTCTCAAAGAGCGCTTTCGATTGCTGGGGTTGGAGTACTTCTCGGGGAATATGGGAACAGGAGACGTGCTGTATAAGACCTCAGGCGAATCCGATTGGGCGCCTATTCCACGAGGGACCTTGGCCCAATCCGTCTGGAAATTTGTGTGTGGGACCAAGAAGTGATCGTGATCAAACAGGAGAACGTAGTGGGAATCACGACGACCGCACATGCCCACACTTCCAGCATTCCGCAAATTGACTCTCATGATGTTCACCGCATGTGGCGCATGCCCAAGTCTCTTGGTTCGATGGCAGCACGTCTAGACCTTCATCAAGCACTTGTCGTGCCTGATAGGCATCCTCGTCCTGAATGACCCACAGTTCCGGGAAAATCTCTACAAAGGGAATCTCTCCCGCAAGGCCAGCAGAACGCTGGTTCTTAATCATGCATTGGATGCCGGCCTGCTCCAGCCATTCCTTGCGCATCTCGACTTCGATCAAGTTCTGGGAGACGAAGACTTTTCTCATCGGAGGTAGACTTGAGTACTTGTGAGGTCAGAAACGGCAGGCACAGTCCACTCAATTCGGATCATTTCTTAATGAAGTGATTCTTTACGGCATCATGTGACACCACGTTCCCCTCATCCGCAGCCTGAATCCCGGCTTCAATTTTCTTCCTGAGGAAAACTTCATGCATGACATCATCCCACGTCGCCTTCTCCGGCAACTTCTTTTTCATCATCTCCAGCGCTTGTTTCTTCACTGTTGGCATATGTGCCCTCTCAATACTTGGCCCAAAGTGTAGGCCCCACTTGGCAGAGAGTCAAGAATAGCACCCAGCTACTGTAGCTAGCACATCATCTGTCCGCTTTTTGTAGCATAGGATCTGTTCGGTTTAGGGTGCGCCCTCAAGGAGGGCCACCATGACGCGGGTAACAGTCCTACAGGAGGTGAGGCAGATGCGATTCGAAGAGCTGTATGTACGGCGACAATGCCGGGAACTCACGATGACGGAAGCAGCGGAAATGCTGGGGATCACCGAACGAACCTTTCGCCGGTCTGGGTTTGAGAGTAGTGAGGTCGAGGCATTCAAAGCGCTCTGAGCGCTGAAAATATCCCTTGTAAGTCAATAGTCATGCCTGAACATCAACATACTGTTCGAGTTGGTCTCGGCGTGTGCGGCTCATGGAGCTGCCGGCGGGCTCGGCCACCAGGAGAAACATGGAGACTAAAATGCCCTCTATAGTTCTTTCTATTGGCAGAAAAACGGCTTAGTATATTTTCCCCATGTAGGGGGTTTTGTTGTAACCCGTGCCGAGTTCCTGCTCAGCATAAGCGCTCGTGAGCGTGCCGTTAAAGAACATGAACCTGTAAGGCTTGTATCCGATGTAGGCTCCGTAGCTATTCTTACCGTTGATGTTTGCATTCAAAATATAGCCAAACTTTAAGCCGCCCCCATCGATGGGGGCTTCTCTCCACCACCCAGAGGAGACCGGGGACCAGTCAATCTTTGCTGAATCGGGATCTTTCAACACTCGTTTGAGAAACTCTAACGCTTGGCTCTGGGCATCTTCTTGAGAGATAGGGGTTCCGTAATCTGCCTTTGTAAGTTCTTCCTGGGTGGGTGGACCACCGGCGCACCCGCTGATAACAAGAAGGGCAAGTGCTATAAATGGAATCACCAAAAAAGACAGAAAAGGTTTTGAGTCGGTAGTCATTACTGTCCCCTCCTTGGGCAGAACATGTATATCCAGGCTATGGAACTGCAGGTGGCTCGGTAAAAGAAAAGCAGGCGAATTCAGCCTTATTTTGTAGGTTGATATCTCTGGTAACCAATATGACTGGCGAATGAGGGAAAAGGCGCATTAGCTCAAGCGTGGTTGCTAGGATGCGATCGTCATTGTTGGTTTTGTCCAACCAGGGCAATGTACTTTCAAAGCTCGGTTCAGCCGCAAATGTCCTGAGGGTACTGATCCCTTGGGTCAAGGGAACACCCTCTGTCAGTTTTCCGCGCGTCCGATAACCCTTTATTCGGGTAATGATCCCTTCGGCCTTGTCTTTAACTGCATCTCCTCTACGTATCTTGAGGGCGTCCAGCTCGGCCAAAACTGTTGGAATCAAGCCGATATCAAATTTGGCCACACTCCGGAACCGCCACTTCTCCATGTCTGGATTGGACAATAGGGCGTTGGTGTCTGGTATGTAAATTGGAACTTGGCTTGAGAAATCTCCAAGATTCTTTACAAGACTAATAATGGTATCGATCGCGTCATTGAGTAGTTTTGTTGCTTCTTCCTTTATGCTGGTCTGGAGCGAAATCTGTTGTTCTAGTAAATCACGTATTGCTGTGTCCTTGTTTTTTAAAGTGTCAAGAATCGATTGAGGTTGTCCTGTAAGGATGGCGGACGAAATTGCCTTCAAATGGCGATACTCTTTTATAGCCTTACCTTGGGCTTGCAGTCCTTCTACCCCTAAATCTCTCCATCCGTAATCGCCACTTCTCATAAGCGATATCGTGCTTCCTGGTTCATTTCGGCGATGCAGTGATGAGTGCTGCATAAGGACCGCAATTGTTCTCTTGAGCGACTCAGCTAGTGCCTCTAGATTTTTAGCTACTGGCTCCATTTGCAGCTGTCATATATCATTTTCAAAGCACGAGATCATTAGATCCAGGTAGGGGGCCAACCCACGGCCCGCTGATTAGAGTCAGCGGCGATCGATTCTCAGGCAACCAGGCTGACTACTTCTTAAAAATCAGCCTCGGCTCCGTCATGTCTCCCATCGACACCGAAACGAGTTCCCACCCACTCGCGCCAAACTCGTTCAGCTTGGTTTGCATATTCTGGGTGTCAGGCAGCACCTCCACGATCATGTACTGAAATCGTTTTGGCTCTTGGGCTTTCACCGCGAACGGTTCACCAAGTAAGAGTAAAAGTCCGATGGCGCCAAGACTGAGAACTGCTATCGTCCATGCGACTGAAATACGGATGGTCAGCATAAGTCACCTCGCAGTGGTTATGGGTTAGGGGTGTGCCACCCGCCAGTTTTTGCCGACGCCTAGATCAACTTTAAGCGGCACCGATAGACCCAATTGGTTCCCGACCTCTTCCATCTCTTGTTTCACCAGCCGCGTCGCTTCCTCCAAGTCATGATCAGGCACTTCAAAGATGAGTTCGTCGTGGACTTGGAGGATCATCTTCACATGCGGCAGGTCTTCATGGAGTTTCTTATGGACATTGATCATGGCGACTTTAATCAAGTCGGCTGCCGAGCCTTGAATGGGACTGTTAACAGCCATACGTTCGCCGAAGCCACGTTGGGTCGGATCGCCACTTTGTAGCTCAGGTATAGGTCGGCGCCGGCCGAGGATGGTCGTGGTGTATCCCTTTTCTCGACCTTCAGCGATGTTCCGATCCATGAGGGCCCGGACAGCTGAGAATCGCTCAAAGAAGGTGT
>CAZJOQ010000281.1:0-3698 GCA_964547625.1 uncultured Nitrospira sp. | reverse complement strand
AAGGGGCCTGGTCATCATGCGGGAAACCGCCAGACAACCCATCACCCCTCGGTCACACCGGTCGAGTCGTGCGCCCCGTGATCCAATGAATCACCAGCAACACGATCCCGACTACAAATAACACCCACGAAATCTGCACCGCGACCATCGAGACCCCGGCGAGATTCAGCGCGCCGGCGATCAAGCCGACGACTAGGAACATCAACGCGTAATAGAGCATGAGTGCTCCTCTCTCATGGAATGCGGATGTGAATCGACAAGTCCTCTGCGGCACGGCCGGCATGCTGGCCGCCTCCATCAGCAGGCCATCACACCAAACCAGCAACGAGTCAGAGAGACCGTGATGTAAACGCGGCGGAGACTGGGGAATCGGTCACGCTGGGAATGGCCAGGAAGCGCGAGGGATAGGACAGCCAGCGGGGCTTCACACCTGACAACATCACCCTGGGCGCAATGGGTACAGGAGTCAAGCGATATATATTGCGTGGAAACTGAGACTTGCTCGGACAGATGCTGTCAGAAGTGACCGGCAGGTCTCGACCAAAACCTGAACTCCACGACCGACCGCTAGCAGGTGGTGCAATCGAATAAAGTGATCACGACCAAAGCGACACTTCGGAATAACCTTCGCATCCTCCTGCCCAGATCCCATCGCCTGAGATCATGGTGATAGTCGCGATGGAAATCGGCGACAGCGGTGGACATGTGCCATACAACCACCTAAGGACCAGTGAGCGACCTTCCGTAATGATCATTCCAGATGAAGCCAGCAAGCGGACCACACGTCTCCTGAGCGTTCTGATGAATCAGATTTGATTCACCCTATGTATCTCTTTCGGTACAGGCGACTGTGATCAGGAGATGTGACTGATGGATACATTCTTGCTGGGCAATACGTACAGCGCTGAAATTGCAGGAGATTGATGATGACATCCGATGTTTCGACACTCCCATTGCATGCTGGCATCTAGCTTGCTGTTGACGGATGTGGACTCACACAAGAGAGAACCTAGCAGTGAATGACTCCTTAAGCTGTTCCAGGAGGTACAACCGTGCCTAGTCGTCGACGTTCAGCGTCTCATGCACATCGAGCAAAACCAGCCAAGCTTACAACACGCCACGAAGCACCTCTGCCCAGTGCCCGCGGCAATGCTGTTCGGCGTCCACATAAGCCCCGCCACATGCCCACCGACGGAGATCTGGCGCGTGTCCGCGTTCGGGCATCGTTCCAGTACGAAGATCCCTCAAGCGAACAGCAGGCTCTCAACCTGTATGCATTCGATGACGAGGGACATGCCATGTGCCATTGTCAGACCAGCGGTCATGGCGGGCAACTCGAGCTGCCGCAAAGGCTACTCGGACAGACCGTGACCGTCGGTATTGCGCCTGCGGAGCCAGGTCGCAAGCCACCCACGTTAGCACACATGCTTGACCGAGGGTTGACCGTCGTACGCGTGCCGTGGGATGACCCGCGAAAAGGGCTGTGGCTCGGTAGCATTGTCATTCCCAAGCACTGGTTTAAGCGATCCTGTTGCCGTGTGCGGGGAAGGGTCATCCGGCAGGTCCGGTTGCCGAACGGCCAGGTCGTCACACGGCCGCTGTGCAACGCACGGATCGTAATCTGTGAAGTAGACATCAGCCCACGGCTCATCATCAAACACCTGCCCAACGACCTCATTCGGCAGCTCGAAATCGACGCAGCCGACCTGCTGTCGCCCCGTCTGCCCCAGCCGCCTCCGGCACCACCGTCGGCCGTGAGCCATATTCCGGTGATTGAACACAAACAACACCGCCACACGGGCCACGTGGATCTTGGCCTCACCGCGGGCATCGCCCTACGCACGGCCACGGTGGCACGCCACATCATTGACGACGTGACCGACATTCGTGCGCACCTCTTAGCACATATCGGCATTTTCCATAAGCACTGGTGCCGATTCGCGCAGCTGTACCAGAGGTATGAAGTGGACTGCCTAACCACAGCGCCCATCGACGAGGATGGCCGCTTCGATACGGACATCTCATACCCCTGTTACGGCGATCGCCCAGACTTATACTTCAAGGTGGAACAGGAGTGTAATGGCGTGTGGCGCACCGTGCACGAGCCGAGTATCGCCTGCAACACGCGGTGGGACTACTGCTGCGGCGACCAGGTGGAAATCGTCGTCACGAACGACAATGCGGGACTTGCCCCGGCGCTGACGATGTGCGGACCGTTTGCTGCTCCTGACCCGGCCGCCGTCGGACAGTGGCAGCTTCTCCCTTACACGTCGCAAGTGTTCGTGGTCCATACCGCACTGATGCGGACAGGCCAGGTATTGCTCTTCTCAGGCGGGGTAGAAAACCAGCTTCCGCGCGAGTCGCGCGTGTGGGATCCGTTCACCGGCGGATTCACCGGGCAAGTCTTTGAGGATGACCTGTTCTGCGCGTTTCAAGTAATCCTGCCCGAAGGGCGGGTGCTTGTGATGGGCGGCTCCCACTACAACGGACCGCACGGCCAAGGCGTAGCGCTGTCGTATACCTTTGATCCAGCAACTTTGGCATGGACCAAACACGCTGACATGGCCTTTGCGCGGTGGTACCCAACGGCGGTGACGCTCGACGACGGTCGCGTGCTAGTGGCCTCAGGACGAGCTGCTGGTCCCGTCGTGGCCCAGATGGAGCGTTTCAATCCCTCGACCAACTCGTGGACCACGCTGCCGGGCAGCGCCAACAAGGTGCTCGATATCTACCCCAGCTTTCACCTGATGGCAGGCGGCAAGGTTTTCTATACTGGCACACGGTGGGAAGGAGGCAGCAGCAGCCCGCGCCCGTGGCCAGCTCCCCCGCTGACAGCCCTGTTCAATCCTCTGACTAACACGTGGAGCGACGTCGGGGCGCACGTGATACCGAATCGCACTGAAGGCATGTCCATCCTGCTGCCACCCCGCGACAGCTCGGCGCATCACCACGGGCACGGGGAAGCCATGCCACCTCCCGGCACCCTCTCACGCGTACTAGTTTTCGGGGGCGACTGTGGTAGCCCGGTTGAGCGTGTCAGTGCGGAAGTGATTGACCTTGCCGACCACGCGCCCGTATGGCAACGCATCGCTGACATGCACCACCGGAGGGTGAACCCCAACGCAGTGCTCCTGGCAGACGGCACAGTGCTGGTCTGTGCGGGAATCACTGGATTCAAGTGGGATCCAGACCCTGGTCGTGTGTTGGAATCCGAGATCTTTGATCCACAAACACTGACCTGGAAACGAGGGGCCGTGATGACTGAAGGCCGCCAGTATCACTCTATATCGTTACTGCTGCCGGACGGACGCGTGCTGAACGCTGGCAGCGTTGGCGGAAGCGGTGGGGGAACGAACCTGTTGTCCATGGAAGTCTATAGCCCGCCGTACCTATTCCGTGGTCCGCGACCTCGAATTACAGCGTGGCAGAACAGCGTCACTAGGGGTAACCACCTGGTCGTCACCACACCGGATGCCTGCCGAATCCGGCGAGTTGCACTCGTGCGCCCAGGTGCGCCGACTCACCACACTGATTCGGAGCAGCGTTATTTACCGGTGGAATTCTCGCGGGACGGCTCCTGCAACCTGCACATTCATATACCGGACGGTCCAGGGCTGCTTCCCCCCGGGTATTACATGCTGTTCCTCCTGGATGATTGTGACATCCCGTCGATTGCACAATTCGTGGAGGTCCGCTAG
>CAZJOQ010000280.1:0-3702 GCA_964547625.1 uncultured Nitrospira sp. | reverse complement strand
CCTAGCCTATTGAAAGGCATGTGATCGGCTATCTGACAGTGCTTTCCACGGACTTCAGATCCCAGTCTGCGACGCCGTTCAGGCCGACTTGTCGCAGGAGGGCCACTCGTAGCCTTCGAAGCGATGGATCGGTCGGTTCCTTCTCAATCAGTGAACAGACACATCCCATCGCATCGTACCAGAATCCAATGAGAGCGTTCGTGCGGACGCTTTCCCGGTCGCAAGTCAAGTTCACTGCCGTCATCGTGAGGCACTCGTTGAATTCGCATCGTTCGATCATTCCACCCGCGACGATATCCCTGGACGGAGATTCAGGATTGGGACTGGCCGACACAAACCAGCGGTATTGAACGTTGGGCTCGAGCGTAAGTCCGAATGATTTGAGGTCGATAGACTGGACTCCGGCTTTCGTCGGAGCAGGGAGGGCCCCTTCATACACAGGACTAATCTTTTGCGTGTCATTCAGGGTAAACCGCAGCAGATAGGTCGTCGGCTTCGAGAGATACCAATTCAACGTCGGTGTTTGCTTTACGGTCAGGCCGACATGGTCCGGAACCAAGGCGACGAGTTCCGGTTCATGACTCTCTGATCCTCGCAAGGCGCCTCCTACTCGCGCGCGAGGCGTCAGTTTCTTCGGCGGCGTATATACAGGAAGTTGAGGGTCATCCTGTTGAATGGCTTTTGCCGGCATCGACTGTTGCGCAGAGGCGAAGGTGTGCATTCCCACGACGGTCATCACAACGCTCATCCCTATGACGGCGAGAGAGTTCACGGCGCTCTCCTTTCACAGCCAGTTGTTCAACAGCAGAAACGGTGACCAGTAGGCCGGATGTTCATAAATCCGGTCCTCCAAGAGTTTCATCTGAGCGCGCTGAAGCGCGACGGCTTTAGAGAGGGAGGGATTCCGTAGCTGTCGGTAAAATTCTGAAATCAACGTGGCCGATGCTTCATCGTTGATGAACCAGAGGGTGGCCAACGCGCTTCGGGCTCCGGCTTTGAGCGCCACACCAGCGAGGCCGAGTGCCGCGCGATCGTCTCCGACTCCGGTTTGGCAGGCGCTCAAGGTCAACAGTTCGAGCGGTTCCTCCCGGAACCGAAAAAGGCCGACCAATTGATCGAGTCGTTGCATCGTTAGTTTCCCGTCGAACGTGAGGAGGAACGAATCGGCGACATCGGTCGAGAATTTTCCGTGCGTCCCGATGTGCAACACACTATATCCTCCATCACGCAATTCTCGTTCCAGCTTTGCCGTCTGAAAGGCATCGTTGAGCAGTTGGTCACCTTTAAAAAGTTGCTCGATGGATGCCATCTCTTCTGCGACGTAGGGGAGGGGGGGGAACCCTTGCACGGACTTGGTGAGGCCGGCCGTCAGAAACCGCAACGTAGAGCGGTTGAGTGGTCGAGGATCGGTTAAGGTGATGCCGGGTGTCATGGCGAGGGCAAATTTCTGGATCAAGAACGAGGCCCCATCATGGAGTGCCGCCAAGGGAATCGTCCGCAAGGCACTGTCCGGCACCAACACCAACGTGGTGATCTGATGCCTGGACAGTGCCGCTTCCAACGGACGAATCAGCCAGTCGTAGAGCTGTTGCGCATGAGGGAGGTACTCGCGGGTCGTTCGTTTCTCCACCAGCCGGCGGAACGCACGAATCTCCTGCGTCAACCGATCCGCGGGTACCTCGACAGCGATGCGTTGTAACCCGGACGGAAGGCTGATGAGCAACTCCAGCCTCGACGCAAACATGATGGGATAGATCACGGCCGTCTCCGGGGAGAGTCGGTCGAGCGTCGTCAGTTTCGCTCGTGCCGCGTCGATACAGTCGTCTTTGAAATAGTCTCGAAGCTCGGCGGTTTTATACGCTTCGATCGCGTCGCGCGCCGCGACTAAATAGTCTTGGGCAGCCTTCTCGCCATCAGTGAGGGAAGCCCGTTGAAGCAAGAGGTCGGCGAGCTCAAAGAACAAGGGTTTCATGCTGTCCTGACCGGCTATGGGTCCTTCTGAAGAAACCTGTGCGATCTCAACGCGAATCGGCTGAAGCGTGGAAGCGGCTCGCCGGTAGGAGGCAATCGCGTCATCCAATCGGCCGGTCGCGGCCAACAGACGCCCCGATTGCCATTGCCAGCGATAGAGTGATTCGGGCGCGGCCACTGATTGGGCGACAAAGAGGGCTCGCCTGGTGAGCTGCAAGGCCTCGTCCATGCGGAATTCAGTTTCGTAGAGATGTCCCAGATACCCGAGGGCATAGGACAAGGTCCTCTGATCGCCCTGTTGTTCGGCGATGGTGGCTGCTTCTTGGAGCACGCCGGCCGTTCTTAACACCAACGGGTCATGTTCCTGGGGGAGTTGAGGGACCAGTCGCTGGTAGGCCAACGCAATGCCGATCAGCCCGAGTGACGTCTGTCTTGAAGGAGGATTCACCTTCTTGAATTGATCGAGCGCGGCGTCAAGGGCGAGACGACTGTCAGTCGGCTGATTAAGACGCAGCAGTGCGCGCGCTGCGTTCGTGCGGGCTGTGGCGGCCAGCAGGGGCAGATCAGCGTTCTGAGCGTGGCTGATGCTCTCCTCAAAGGCTTTCAACGCCTCCCGGTCCTGCTGCCGCAGCGCGAACAGCACTCCAAGGTCGTTCTGCGTCGCTGCCATAAGCGGCGAGGAGTTCTGTTGTTTTGCCAAGGCTGATGCCTGATGGAGATACTCCGAAGCCTCAGTCAGTTGGCCGAGTGTCAAGTAGGTGCGTCCCAAATGGCCGAGGACAGTCGCTTCCGGGAGGGGATCGTCACTCCTGTGCGCGAGTGCCAGCGCCAACTCCAGTGATTGGAGGGCCTGCTTCGAGTGTCCCAAGCTCATGGAGGCTTGGGCCGAGAGGACAAGGGCCTCGACCTGTGCCGGAAGGTTTCCAACGGCCTTATAGAGGTCCACCGCCTGCTTCCAATGAGACAAGGCTTCGCCGAAGCCTCCCCGTTGAAAGGCAAGTCCTCCTTCCTTCATCGCCTCGCCGGCAGGAGTCGAGGTGTCGTGGGATTCAGAGGGCGTCACGAGGAAGAGCAGCACCGCCGCTAAGAGGAGGAAGCGGACTCCGCGCCGAATCAGCGAAATGAATGATCGAGTGTGTGCCACCATGGAGCCTCTCGTCCTTAGAAAGCTTGGACGACTACCTGGAGATGAATGCCGTAGTCCTGTAGGTTGCCGGAAGGGTGAGGCACATGGTTGAGCGGCACCCCCCAATAGAGTTCAAATCTGGCTCGATCTTTCGGCAACACAGCCCAACGGAGCCCCAGTCCGATACTCGCCAATGTCTGAGGGTCGGGAGTGTCGCCCTTCGCCTCCCAAGCCCTTCCGACGTCCACGAATTGCGCAAATTGTAACAGCGGTTCGCCGCTGGCATAGCGGAGTAATGGAAAACGCGATTCGACGGAGAAGAGAAAGCCGTTGTCGCGGATCAAGGTGTTCTCACGATATCCGCGGACACTGAACCGTCCTCCAAGCGGAATCTGCTCGAGCGGGAACAGACGGTCGTTGGTAATCTGGAGATTCATCTGTCCCAACAGCTGCATGCCCCACCAATCGTCAAAACGCCGGACCCCCTGGAGTTGTCCCAACCAGGAGAAGAATCGCCCATCCGGCAAGTCGCCGGCATTAGTGGTGGCATTCAGGACGTCCAGTCCCACCGAAAAGCGGGAGCGGGCGGCAATGACCGAGGTTGG
>CAZJOQ010000279.1:0-3724 GCA_964547625.1 uncultured Nitrospira sp. | reverse complement strand
TGTGTTTTGGTGATAGCCTGACAGCGGGGTTTCAGTCACCGACTCGGGACAACCCGATCGGACGGGAGACCCCATACGGGCAATTCCTCCAGTCCTATTTGGGTGACGTGGTAGAGGTTCGAACAAGTGGCATCTGCGGTGAGTTGACGGGCGAAATGGTCACGCGATTCCGGCGCGATGTACTTGAGCACGGGCCTGGTTATGTGCCAATTCTTGGAGGAACAAATGATCTCGGGTGGAATGCCTCTCCACCAGAAATCATGCGAAATCTCATCAAGATGTACGAACAGACGCGGGCAATAGGGAGCCTGCCGATTCCGGTGACCGTTCCATCGATCCGAGTAGACGACTCTTCTGAAAGTCGTGAGGGGCAGGAGTGGATCGCGGGGCATCTTACGCGTCGTAACCAACTGAACCAGCTTATTCATGACTATGCCGACTCCAAAGGCCTCGCGTCTGTTGATCTGTTCACCGTTACCGCCGAGCCGGAGACCGGGCAACTAGCTAGGATCTATTCGAACGATGGGATTCACCTGACTACTGCAGGCTATCAGCTCTTTGCCCAACAGGTAGCTAAGCTTCTCAAGCCGTTGTTGACTCGGTCCACACCATCATGATGATCCATCTTCAAGCCGTGACTGATCGCGGGTTTGATCGGGTGGTTGAGGCGAGCTCGGTCCCGGTCTTGGTGGAATTCTGGAAGCCTGGCTGCGGCCATTGCCGTGCTTTGATGGTTGAGCTGGAACGACTGCAAGGGGAGATGGGAGCAAGGCTACTCATCCTCACCATAAACGTCGACGAAAATTTTCAGATCCCTGCAGAATTGGAAGTCTCATCGCTTCCCGCACTGGCGCTGTATCGGAACGGCGAGTTCGTGGGCTTCATCGGCGGGCTGGGAAAGTATGATGAAATAAGGATGAAAATTCAGTTCGTCTTGTCGAGTTGACCTGAGTTTTGGAGTGTTTCTTACATCACCCGCCAGGTGCGGCCGTCGTTTTGGATCAGGCGGTCGGCTTCGACAGGTCCCCAGGTGCCGGCTTGGTATTCGGGGAGCCAGCGCTGGCCCAACTTTTCCCAGGCTTCGAGGATCTGGGTGATCCAGGCCCAGGAGGCCTCGACGGCATCGCGCCGCATGAAGCGAGAGGCGTCTCCCGCCATTACGTCAAGCAGGAGGCGTTCATAGGCTTCCGGCGACGGCCGACCGAACACCTCTCCGTACTGGAAATCCATTTCGACGGGATGTGTTTGAGCGCGGGTTCCCGGCACGCGCGAGACGATGCGAAGCGAGAGACCTTCTTCAGGCTGAATCTTCAGGGCTAGGACGTTCGGAGCCTGCGGCGTTTGCCCGCCAGCGTTGAAGAGAATCTGAGGGATGTCCTTGAATTGCACCGCGACCTCGCTGGCCCGCAAGGGCAACGCTTTTCCTGTCCGCAAGTAGAAGGGGACCCCGGACCACCGCCAGTTTTCTACGAAACATTTCACTGCCACATAGGTTTCGGTGGTGGAGTCAGGCTTGACGCCTTTTTCGCGGCGATAGCCAGGGACAGGTGTGCCATGGACTTTTCCTTCCGTATACTGAGCTCGCACGGTGCATCTCTCGACATCCTTCGCCGTGATCGGCCGTAAGCAGCGAAGGACTTCCATTTTCGAGTTCCGCACGACATCCGGATCTAGGGAGTAGGGCGGCTCCATCGCAACCAGGCAGAGCAATTGAAGCAAATGGTTTTGGATCATGTCGCGTAACGCACCGGCTTCTTCGTAATAGCTTGCTCTGGTTCCGACGCCTTCCGCCTCGCTCACGGTAATCTGAACATGGTCCACGTACTTGTGATTCCAGATCGGCTCGAAAATGCTGTTGGCGAAGCGCACTACCATGAGATTCTGAACAGTCTCCTTCCCCAGATAATGATCGATCCTGAAAATCTGTGACTCGTCGAAGACGCGGCCTGTGACCTCGTTGATGGCTTTGGCGCTGGTTAGATCTCGTCCGACCGGTTTCTCCACGATGATGCGGGTGTAGGGCGAGCGAGCCCCCGAGGCTCCCGCCAGACCAGAGTGGGACAAGCCTTCGCAGACTGCGGTAAAGGAGCTGGGAGGAATACTAAGATAGAAAATGCGGTTTCCTGGCAGCTGGAATTTCCTCTCGAGTTCCTCCGCTCGTGATTTGAGGCGCTCATAGGTCTGAGGGTCGTCGTTTTCCCCAGACAAATAGAAGAGGTGTTTGGAAAAGGTGTTCCATGTCTCGTCGATCAAGGCCTGACGGGAGTGCTTGACGACACCCTCGCGGACCGTGGCGCGGAACTCCTCGTCGCTCATCGGCGTGCGACCTAAACCCAGGACGAGGTAGTTTGAAGGGAGGAGGTCGTCGAGGAGGAGATTGTAGACAGCGGGGATGAGGCGTCGGCGGGCTAAATCTCCGGAGCCTCCAAAAATGACCAGGGTAGAGGGTTCCACGGGGGGCAGGGTTTCCTGTGCAGGGCGGATGTCGATGCGTTGACTGGTCGTCGGGGCCATCAAGTCCTCCTATGCAGGATACTGAAAAAGTCCTCCAGCTTCGTTCTCGCGTCGCTCAGAAGCTCGACGTACAGAAAAACGTACGCTTCTGCTTCTTCGCTCACTGCGGCCTTGCTGGAAGGCCTTCTTGAACATCTTGCAGTTTCTTCCGATTCTTCCGTTACCGCCGCACCGCGTGGCCACCGAACGCATTCCGGAGAGCCGCCAGCATCTTTTCCGCAAATGATTCGTCTTGCCGTGACCGAAATCGGGTAAACAAGGCCGTCGTCAAGGTCGGAACCGGCACGTCCTTCTCGATCGCGTCGGCGATCATCCAGCGGCCCTCACCGGAATCCTGGACATAGCCTTTCAGGTGATCCAGTTTGGGGTTCTGTTTGAGCGCGCCCGCGGCCAGCTCCAAGAGCCAGGATCGGACGACACTCCCGTGCATCCACAGATCAGCGACCCGTGCCAAGTCCAGTTTGTACTCGCTCTTTGCCATCAACTCAAAACCTTCCGCATAGCCCTGCATCATGCTGTACTCAATGCCATTGTGGACCATCTTCACATAGTGCCCGGCGCCGACCCCTCCGACATGTGCCCAGCCGTTTTCGGGAGCAAGGGTCTTGAAGACCGGGGCAAGCCGTTGCACGACCGATTCCTCGCCGCCGATCATGAGACAGTAGCCGACAGTGAGTCCCCAGATGCCTCCGCTGGTCCCTGCATCCACATAGTGGATACCCTTTTGGGTGAGCTCGGCGGCACGCCGTACATCGTCATGAAACCGAGTATTTCCACCGTCGATAATGGTATCACCGGGACTCAACAGCGCCGCTAGGGATGCCACGGTTTCTTCTGTGGGAGCACCTGATGGCACCATGACCCAGACGGCACGTGGGGCGCTGAGTTTACTCATGAGGTCGGCAAGGGAGGAAGAACTGAGACATCCATGGCCTTCGGCCTGTTTAATCAGCTCATTGGATCGATCATAAACGACTAGGCGGTGCTGGTCTCGCCGTAGACGGATGACCATATTCATTCCCATCTTGCCTAACCCAATAAATCCTAGTTCCATACGGACTCCTTGGTGTGGATGACGGTAATCATGGATTCAGAGCCTGCCGATCAATGATCGGGCAGGGTGATGTCTCTTGCGTCGCCTGCAAACCCATGTCGTTACGCAGTGGCCACTGGTTTTGCACACACCTGCGATCAATCGATGCGAGCAGGA
>CAZJOQ010000278.1:0-3752 GCA_964547625.1 uncultured Nitrospira sp. | reverse complement strand
CCCAGATCCATTGTATCCTCCCTTGTCTAGCGACTTGCTTGGCCTATTATATAAAGGGACTGTTGAAGAATTGGATTTTTTGTGGAAACTGAAATCGTAACCTATTGTTCTTAAAACGGTGCGGATTTCAAAAGACCGCCATTTTTCCAATTATTCAACAGTCCCATAAACACCGCAATTTGGTATTTCTCGGCCAACACATGCGGCTGAATCGGGTGCAATCCAGGATACGGCTCGGGACATGAAGATTGGAAAGGAAGACTGTCAGAATTTGGATCGTGCGCTCACTCTCGAATGGCTAGAGACGAACGGTCGCGGCGGGTTTTCGTCTGGGACAATATCGGGCGCCAATACCAGACGGTACCATGCCCTATTACTCACATCACCGCACTCAGGAAGCACCCGTTACGTGCTAGTCAATCAGATTGAGGAATGGCTTCAGATCGATGGAGAGACGTATTCTCTCTCCACAAACGTGTATCCGGAAGCCGTTCATCCTCACGGTTATCGTCACTGCATTTCGTTTACATCGACACCATGGCCCACATGGATGTTTATGTATAACGGCACGGCATGTCGGCGTGAAATCATCTGTATTCAGGGCTACGATCTTGTCGTTGTGCGTTGGACGGTCGTCGAACCAACAAGTCAGACCCTCACCCTCCTGGTGCGACCGATGTTGACGGGTCGCGACTATCACGCCCTGCATCACGAAAACAGACAACTTTCGTCGGCTTCTACAGTGAGACCCGAATGGGTGAGCTGGCATCCCTATCGCAGTCTCCCGCCCGTGCATAGTTTCCATAGCGGACTCTACCGCCACACTCCTGACTGGTACCGGCAGGTGCGGTTTCCTGTTGAAAAAGAACGTGGCTTGGAGTTTCAAGAAGACTGGTGGTCTCCAGGTGAATTTGCTTTCGAGTTAGATCCGAGCAAGGAGCATGTGCTGGCATTTACAAGTGAATCGATTGATACCCTCGACGTGATGAAGCTCATTCACAGTGAGCAGAACCGACGAATGAATGTTCGTGCGGGAACGGCAGGACCTGATTGCTTGATCGAATCGCTTCAAGAAGCGACAACTCACTATGTGGCTCGGCAAGGGACCAAGCAGACCGTGATAGCTGGATACCCATGGTTTACAGATTGGGGAAGAGACACATTTATCTCGCTTCCAGGCCTCTGTCTCGTAACCGGTCGGCACGAAGTGGCCTGGGAGATCATTCGCTCGTTTTCCTCTTTCGTGTCAGAAGGCATGGTCCCGAATCGCTTTCCCGACGCTGGCAAGGACCCAGAATACAACTCCATCGATGCATCTCTCTGGTTCATCTACGCCATTGATCGATACCTCGCATATAGCAATGATGTGAGGCGCGTGCAGTCAGTGGCTTGGCCCGCGATCAAGCAGATTCTGGACGGCTATCGAAGAGGTACGCGATATTCCATCCACATGGACATCGATGGGCTTATCGCAGGTGGAACACCAGGCACTCAACTCACGTGGATGGATGCGAAAATCGGGGACTGGGTTATCACCCCACGGCATGGGAAGCCGGTCGAAATTCAAGCGTTATGGATGAGGGCCTTGGACATTGGAGCACGACTCGCGACACAGTTTCAGGAGCCACACTACGCCAACGGCTGTCGCGAAGATAGGGCGCGAGCGGTAAATTCCTTCCGTGCAAGATTCTGGTATGAGAACGGCCAGTATTTGTACGATACGATAGATGGAACGGCCGGTAACGATATATCGATACGACCAAATCAGATATATGCGGTCTCACTCTCTGAGGATGTGCTCACGAGAGAGCAGGCAAGGCGGGTACTTCGGATTGTTAGAGAACACCTCCTGACCCCCGTAGGATTGAGAACCTTGTCACCACAAGATCCTCGATATTGTCCACGATATGAAGGTGGTCCAGTGGAACGAGATGGAGCGTATCATCAAGGGACTGTCTGGCCCTTTCTTTTGGGGCCCTTCATCACTTCCTGGGTGAAGACATTCGGATTGACGGCTGCTCGCAAAAACGTGGCGCGGTCGTTTCTCCACGGGCTACAAGATCACGTACACGGAACGTGCCTCGGGCAGATCTCCGAAATCTTTGATGGAGACCCTCCACATCGTCCGCGAGGATGTCCGGCCCAAGCCTGGTCCATTGCTGAGCCTCTCCGAGCGATGGTGGAAGATCTTGGGTTTCCGATCACGACCTTGTCTGCCACGCATCGAAAGCTGTGACCTGCCGCGCTCCTTGACAGCGTTTCCCTTACAGCCGTACTGTAAGTGCGAAGCTCGGAGGACAACAGATGACACAGTTGCTCATACAGTTACGATTGAGTCGGCTCTTGGTAGCCGGCATGTTGGCGTTCGCGACCTTGAGTTTAGATGGACATCATGTTGAGGCTGCTGATGAACTATCGAACGAATCCCAGTTGCCGCTTGGCCTCGCCAATAAAGCAATTCAAGCGGCCGTCGAATCATGTAAGAAAGACGGATATCGAGTGAGCGTGTCCGTAGTGGATCGTGCCGGCGTCCTGCGCGCGATGGGACGTGCTGATGGATCAGGACCACATACAGTCGATAGTAGTCGAAAGAAAGCGTATACGGCGGCAAGTGTGCGCCGCACGACGAGCGAATTAGCTGAGCTAATCGCTAAAGCTCCCACGCTGCAAGCCCTTCGAGACATGAATGGCGAAATTTTGATTTTGGGTGGCGGGCTCCCGATTGAAATCGGCGGAGAAGTGGTTGGAGGAATCGGTGTCGGTGGAGCACCGGGTACCCACCTTGATGATGCCTGCGCTCAGGAAGGCCTTGCTGCCATTGGCGCAGCTCCCAAGGTGCCCACGGCAAAGTGAACACACAGCCATGGCCGTTTATTATTGGAGGTGCATTACTGTTGTCTTGTATCGGGTGCAATCGCAATGCGCCTGAGCCTGCATCGGCAGACATAATCTCTGCGAGACTTCGGTTAACAATCGTCAGGATGGCGACCGATCCATTCCTTCAGCGTTTCAATCTCACCATGAATATCAGAGGAACTGACGGATGTTCATCCTCAACCGAGTTGTTTCCTGATACCGGCTATGCAGGAAGGCGGAATGTGTATCAGGCTGCCAAGGGCATGGTGTATGTGGTGGGACAGTTTGATGCGCGAGTCATTGATTCCCAGACGTGTCGAGCGAGTCTCTCAGAATTTCGACATCTTGATCGAGACGTGATATTCCTTGGAAGTTTCGACCAGGATGATGAAAAACAATGGAGGTATTTCTCTTCCGCTCAGCGGCCGGAACTGCCGTTCGCCAAACGCTAGCCGGTACTGGCTGTTATGAGGTGAGGTAGAACCGTCGTGAGCCTCCACGTTGTGGTGAACAATTTCGCTCTATTTTCCTGATGCTAAACGCTTTGAGATATGCAACAGGCGATCACTGGGTATCACCAAGACGAATATGGAGATTGGGTGGCTGAGTTGGCCTGTGGTCATGGACAACATGTGCGACATCACCCCCCTTTTATCAATCGTCCATGGGTGGTTGGCGCTGCCGGACGCGAACAGCATCTCGGTACGTATCTCAATTGTAAAAAGTGTGAGGAGCCAAGTTCGAATGTGCCTCCAACCCCATAACAGACTCGTTCGTCTTCCTCAAAAGAGTGGATATGAAAAGTACTGGGTCTTGCATAAGAAGTTCTTCTTCCCACATATTTATTGTAAGGCCCTATGGTCAGACGATCATGTGATATCGAATCTGATGGCTTG
>CAZJOQ010000277.1:0-3754 GCA_964547625.1 uncultured Nitrospira sp. | reverse complement strand
CATAATGCGTGGTTCTCTCAAAACAACAGAAACGTCTGTCATAAAAGAGGGTTTTCAGCAGACTGCTAGGACTCGCTGGGAGGCTATTCTTCTCCTACAGTGGAAACGGTGTACCTAGAGATCAGCTCATCTTTCACGGTCCTTCTCTCGTCTTCTCTCTGTGTCCGGTGCCCGACCTCGTCCCCCCAGATAGCGCACCAGATCCGCCGCCAATTGCCGATCCTCCCCACGATCTGACCGGGCTAACGTCCGCATCACCTGCTCATAATTCCTCAGGATTTCCTGGACTCGTCCATGTCGGCGCGTGGTGCGTTTCAGCCGTTCCAGCCTCTCTCCTTTCCTGGTCGCTTCATGCAGATGCCGCACGGTCCAGCGTTCCTGGTTCGTACGATGGAGGCGACTAGTCGTGGTTGCCTCAATGCCATGCTCACGTAACGCCTCCGCAAATCCCTCTCGCCACCGTTGCAGATCCGTCTTTCTCGGATTCACGCAGATCCCGTCGAGACCTGCAGCTTTCATTATCAGGTGGGCTTGCAGATGCGGAGGCGGGTGTGGATCAGGCTCGGTCTCGAACGGTGGAGCATCATGGAATACTGAAATTCTGAAAAACTCTCGTTTTGTGAAGTCCTGTGCCACCCGTTGGACTGCCAGCAGATCGGCGTATGTCGACATGTGTGCATGTGGGAGTCTGGACGGGTTGGATTATAGGCGTTTCCTGAGTACGCGGAAGTTTGTAAAGGCCGGTACGTGCTGGGTGGTTTCTCGAAACGCGGCGCGAGTCGTGGAATTGGGACGCTTGGCTTTCTTTTTTCTGGCGGGCGTCTGTGGGTAGAGCATCGAGCCGTTAGCAAGGTCGGGGCGTCGTAAGGGGCGGCTTTACACAAGCTCGCTCTTCAAGCGTCTGCCCACAAGGGCGGCGGCACGTTGCAAGCTGGATAAGGTCACATCCGACTTCGCATTGAGGATGCGGTTCACCTGTGTCCGGCTGGTCTTGAGGCGTATGGCCATGGTGGATTTGGAGATGTGTTTTTTCTCCATGGCCCGTGAAAGCTGCCACGCGATGACTTCCTTGATCGCTTGTTCTTCTGCTTCTTCGTACCAGCCTTCCTCTTTCATGAGGTCGTCAATGGACGAGCCGATGTGTTTATTCTTTTTCATACCGTCTCCTTTTGGCGTGTACGGGCAAGCTGGATTCAGCCAAGAATGTCCCGAAGTTCCGTCATCATGTCAACCAGCGGCATAATGATCGCGCCATTCGAGACTGGGTATTGTTCTGTCCCGGGATAGACGATATAGCGGCGTGTGGCAGTGATATCCTCGCACCCCACATGGAACCCTTTGGAGACGGATGGCGCGAGCGACCGTTTGATCTCAATCGCCACCCGTTGACGCACGCCCCGTTCGATGACCAGATCGATCTCTGCGCCGGCCGCGGTGCGGTAAAACCAGGATGTCGCTCCTTCCGGCATGACAGACAGGATATTCTCCAGCGCAAAGCCTTCCCAACTGGCTCCCGCGACGGGATGCCCCAGAACATCATCACGCGTCGTCAGGTGTAACAGCGCATGGGCAATGCCGCTGTCCCTGATGTACACCTTCGGCGCTTTGACGAGACGTTTTTTGATATTTCCTGCCCAGGGTCGCAGCGTCCGTACCAGCAACAGATCTTCGAGCAAGTCGATGTACCGCGTGACCGTCGGGACCGACACGTCAAGCCCGCCCGCGAGTTTGGAAAGATTGACCTGCTCTCCCTGGGTGTGGGCCAGCATGGTCCAGAGCCGCCGCAGCGTGACAGCAGGGATGCGCGGTCCCAGCTGCGGGACGTCTCGTTCCAGATAGGTGCTGATAAAATTCATGCGCCAGCGCATGCTGGCGCTCTCATCGCGGGCCAGTATGCTATCAGGGAATCCGCCGCGCAGCCAGAGGGTCTCCTGATCGGTGCGTTTAATCTCGGACACAGTCAAGCCGGTGAGTTCCTTGTAAGCTATGCGCCCGGCGAGCGACTCCGAGGATTGTTTCAACAGGTCACGCGACGCTGATCCCAGTATGAGAAACTGTCCGGCTTGCTGCCCGGCCCGGCGGCGGCGGTCGATGACGCCGCGCAACACCTGAAACAGCCCAGGGGTACGCTGTATTTCATCAAGTATGAGCAAGCGATCGGTGTGGGTCTGCAAATACTGGCCAGGATCATCAAGTTTTGCGAGATCGATAGGATTTTCGAGGTCAAGATACACAGGGGACGGTTTCGTACGGGCCGCAATCTGTTGAGCCAGTGTGGTCTTGCCGACCTGGCGCGGGCCTAAAATGGCGACTGCTGGAAATTGTTCCAGCAACCGTAGCAATTCCGTTTGTGCGTGGCGCTTGATCATCATTGTAAATATAACATTTCATATTAGATTTGCAATAATGCGATTCAGTGTACGCCACGTCGCACGAAGGCTGTTGCCTCCTTGATCGACGATTCCGCTCGGTTATCTCACCATAACGCCTACTGTGCTCCCCACACATCGGCATGGCCGCCGTGTTTCACGCGAAGCCTGCTTTCTCCACGCGGCGCCATTCCGGAGAGACCGCCGAACGGCCTATGAACGGGACTGCCCAAGATCTCTTCTGCAGGGTGGCACGTTGTAGCACCGTCCGTTCTATTGCCCCATCACGCGTGGGCGCCACCTGCAAATTCACCACAAACAGGTGAATATCTCACCATGATCAAGCGAACCATCGAGCACGCGATCCACTCGGCCATGGCCGACACGCCGGTCGTGTTGCTCAACGGCGCTCGGCAAACGGGGAAGACCACGCTGGCCAGAGCGATAGCTGAAAAGGCCGGTAGGTTGGGATAAGGCGCGAGGTAGGCTATTCCACGTCTGGCTCCTGATCGGTAACAGGTGGAGAGAACGGCAGCGTGTGGGAGACTTCATGTTCCACTTGAGAGGAGCCTCGAGACAGATGACCCCTTTGCTTATTCTCAACCTCTTCGATCTGTATTATGGTCGGCTGGACGTAATGTGGCGCCCGTAGAATTCCAACTCAAGCTTGCGGAGGCAAATTCGCATGGAGTACACTGAGCGCATGCCTACAGTGGTTCACCCTCATATCACAAGCGATCCAAACATTTGTGGTGGGAGTCCGTGTATTGAAGGAACGCGCATCACCGTGCGAACCATTGCGATCTACGCGTTGCATCACGGGCAGACTCCTGAAGAGCTCCTCACGCACTATCCTCACCTCAGTCTTGCATCGATTTATGATGCACTGTCCTATTACTACGACAATCGTGCCGCACTCGATAAGGACATGGTCGAGCATCTGTCAGCCCCAGAAATCGATTCCCGGTTATAATCCCCGTCTTTCTTCATGAACCTAGTTGCATGAAAGTCTATCTGGACGAACACATCCACCTGACTATGGCAACGTTGCTTCACGCACGCGGCATTGACTGCGTCACGACACGGGACGCTGGGAATTTGGGGTGTTCTGATGAAGCACAATTGGCCTTCGCCACAAGCCACGGACGAGCGATCCTCACGTTCAACCACAAAGACTTCCTTCAGCTCGCCAAACAATGGCATGAAACCGGACGCATCCACGCTGGCATTATTCTTTCCAAAGAACTCGCCATTCCTGAACTCATCCGTCGGCTCCACCGATTCATTACCCACTATGCAACGACGGATCTCACAAACTGCGTTATCTGGCTCCCTAGTGTAGTGCGTCATAAGTGGCTTGACTTATTATCTAGCATGGGTATCTT
>CAZJOQ010000276.1:0-3790 GCA_964547625.1 uncultured Nitrospira sp. | reverse complement strand
TATCGCCCGATACCAATCTGCATACAACTGACGGAGCACAGGCTTCTGTTCCCAGACAACGCGATAGTGATGCAAGGTCTCATGGGATATCACACGGCCTTTAGGCGGAGGAAGCCGTACACCGTCATTTTCAGCAACAACCACCCATGGGCAAATCGCTGGATATTCGTGGTGCCGTAGGATCGCGCATGATACCGAACGGGGATCTCGAGAATATGCAGGTTCAGTTTCGACGCCCCGAACAACAAGTCAAAATCGCCGAAGGGGTCGAACTCTCCAAAATACTGCCGATTGGCAGCCAGTCGTTGATAGTCGCGTCGAAACAAGACTTTCGTCCCGCACAGCGTGTCTTTAATCTGCTGGTTCAACAGCCACGAGAAGGCAAGGCCAAAGAACTTGTTCCCAATGAGATTGAGGATGCGCATCGCCTGTGCTTCCATGGGATAGACGAGGCGGCAGCCGTTGATAAACTCGCCTTTTCCGCTCGCAATGGCCTCATAGAACTTCGGGAGGGATTCCGGCGGTACCGTCAGATCCGCATCCAGGATCATGAGCACATCGCCCGTCGCCTCCTCAAAACCTTTGCGCACCGCATCACCCTTCCCGTTTCCGTCTTGCACCAGAAGTTTGATGTTCTTGCCGGGGTAGAACGCCATCACGCGCCGAATCTCCTCCGGCGTTCCGTCGCTCGAATGCCCGTCGACAAAAATGATCTCTTGCCGGCCACCGAACCGAGGGATCCGCCTCAGCGCGGCATCGATGTTGCCTCGTTCGTTCCGGCATGGGACGACGATCGTCGTCGAGTAGGGGCGCTCCGGTCGTCGCAACCGTGGTCGTGCCACCACATAGTGAGAGAGACACAGCGCTCGAAAACCCGGGAGATGCGCTATAACATTGTTGAACAACGCGGAGAGAACAGGAATCCGCTTCGGCAATAACAGCCGTCGTTCCACCTTCACCACATCGAAATCGGACAAATGCAGAAGATTGGCAATATCGGTCGGTGAAAGCCAGCTCTGCTCGGGTTGCGGCATCTTCAAACCCAACTTCTCAGAGAGCCGAAGAATCGGTTCCCACAGATAGTTGTAGTACGACACGATGATCCTCGTCTGTGGCGTACAGGCGTGGCGGAGCCGTTTCAGAGCAGCCTCTACATCGAGCAAATGGCCGACCACATCGGCCAGAATAATGATGTCGAAGTTCTCGTCAAGATCCAGCGTTTCCGCGTCTCCGACACGAAATTCCAAGGCAGGATGTCGCTGAGTCGCTTCCTTGACCAACTCCGGACTCAGGTCGATACCTAGTCCCCGAAGGGGCTTTACGGCGGCCAACAGATTGCCCAGCCCCGACCCAATCTCCAACACACGCAGCCCTTCGGGAACCAGAAATTTATAGTACCGCGCATGATCGTCGTAGTAGGCCTCGGCTTTGCGTTCCCAGTAAGCACGCCGACCGGCATAGGCATCGAAGTGATCGCGGATCGCCTGCTTCTTCCTATCCAGCTTAGGGCTGCGGGCTATATGAAAGGGGTCGCGGGACTCGGCAGAATCCAAGTCCTCCAAGTCGGGAGAAGAGAACAGGTTATACAGTCGTGCCGGTTCCATCCACAGCTATCCCAGAGATACTATGGGATCACAGTATCACCAGGATCGAGATTTGGCACGGCTTGCGTAGAAATCAGCTGGATGGATTAGCTCATGGACCTGGCAGCTACAGGAGGTGGGTGAACGGACGGCAAAGGGGGTTGGACGTCTTCCATCATCGATCGCAGTCCAGACCATATTGCTTCTGAATCTTCTGCGCCACATCGGGTGGCTCTTTCGTGAGGAGGGCACAGGTCGTGAAATTCCCGACCACCTTCTTCTGGCTCTTATCAATATACGTCCAATCCACGATTTCGCTTTTGGCGAAGGAGTAGGATTGTCCCTTTTTAACTGCACGGATCATAGGAACATTATCAATCCGACCGGACCACATCTCCCCTTGCGTTTTTAAGTTTGAGAGCCACAAATACTCCAGACTGTCTCCTTCCCGAACTCTCACCTTGACCGAATAGTATTCGGTCTCCGGCGGTGGAGACCCAGCCTTTCGAAGAAAATCGTCTAAACCCGTCCGCGCACGTTCCATTGCCCTCTGCATCGCCGGCTCCTCGTCGCTCATCTCGACTGCGCTGTCCTTTTTGGCTTTGTCTGTGAATGATTGGGACAGTGCGAGCGCGGGGGCGATCATGAAACCCATCAGAACGGCAGCCGGCATACTATAGCGTCGCATACAAACCTCCCACTGATGAAGAAGCGCCTTCGATTACGAGAGCGTGCATATGCTCCGCCATCTTGATCTTGTACTTATCACAATGCAAGATCATTCAAGCATCCGGTGCGTCGCATGAGAGCGCGCTATGCCCCTGGGCTGACCCTCTAAGAAGAAGGATTCGACTCCTTTCTGTTACTCTACAGAACATGTCGCCTCGTGGCCATACCCGCGCTCACCGTTCTCGCTCCTCACGCTCACACTCCCGCCATCCCTCCAGCCGACTCATACGTTTCACACAGCGGCGATGGGATGAGCTGAGGCTGTTTATCCGCGTCGTCCGAAAGGCTCCGTCTACGGTACAGTTGGGAATCTGCCTCGCCATCCTTGTCATTGTGTCGCTCACCGTCAACTGGGTATACCATGCCTTTTACAAGCCCACAGAATTATTCTTCCCGGTGGAGAAAACGCTTCACAAAAGTCCGCGCGAAACATGGCGGGAATACGGGGTACTCTTCGACAAACATTCCACCTCCACCATTACGTCTGAATTGCTGGCGGCGTTGGCTCAAGCCGAAGGATCCGGGAATCCAGTGGCGCGAACCTATTGGCGTTGGCAACTTGTCTCATGGAATCCCTTGGAATGGTACCAACCTGCCTCAACGGCCGTCGGCATGTTTCAGATCACGAATGGCACCTTTCAAGAAGGCAAGCGCTACTGCATCCACAATCACCAGGTCGTCGAAGATGGCCCATGGTATGACTTTGAGTCCTGCTGGTTCAACAGTCTTTACACACGAGTAGTCCCGAGCCATGCGATTGAGTTGACCGCTGTGCACCTCGACCGATACGTGAACAGGGCCATCGGAAACCAGCCAGCCACTCCCAAACAGAAACAGGATCTCGCCGCTGTGATCCATCTCTGTGGCGCCGGATTCGGTCGTGACTATGTACGGCGCAACTATCGTTTCGGTGTCCACCAGCGGTGCGGCAACCACGATGTACAGACGTACCTTAGGAAGATCCAGACACTCACGCAGCAGTTCGCATTTCTCAAGACACAATGACTGGCTTAATTTCAGGCCAGGCCTCATTGACCATGGCCACTTTCTCTATTGTGTGCTCGATGAACGACCTTAACCGCGCATGATCTTACGCCCAATGCCCTAGTCCAGATGATCATCCAGCGAATCGACCTCCTGGAACAGCAGCCCACCATTGCGTAGCCGACTCTATGCACCCATTCAGTTCTCTGCGGGACAACTCTAGGTTGATATGGTACAACTCGCCTCCGATTGTGCTGAGCGATCGTATAGCAAATAGCCCACGATGACGCAAACATTCTCCGCCTCGGCGCCCTTCGTTTTCTTCACGCTCGTTTGCCTGATGACGCTATCTGGGTGCCTCTCACCGGTGACCTTGACCCGGGCCGTCATCGCCTATGACGACGCCATTACCGAGTCGCAATCGAAGCAGCTGCTCGTGAACATCGCGAGAGCGCAACACCATCAACCGATTCACTTTACCGGCGTGTCCAATA
>CAZJOQ010000275.1:0-3806 GCA_964547625.1 uncultured Nitrospira sp. | reverse complement strand
CCCACCTCCGGCCGCATGAGGCTCTTGGCTTCTGGATGCTTGTACGGGGCGGTCTGTGCTTTGGCAGACTTGGCTTTCCTCGCCATTCACCTGGCCTCTAATGGTGGATACAAGCAATTGCGCCGCAGGATACTCTTTTCGTTGAGGGAAATCATCCAGCTGGTGTCAACAGCGGGAAAGGCTAGCATCACAGCACATCCTCAACCCAAAGCAACTGGACGACTTTGGCGTGGTCCTTCAGCGCATTGAAGAGTTTTCGATCGGCGGTCACCAAAGGGCAGGATTGGCTTGCGGCGAGCGCGACGTACAGCGCATCATAGATGCTTCGATCGTGTCGCACGGCGATCTGCCATGCGGCTGCCAACAAACCGACCGTGGCGGCTGTTTTCAGCGGCGCGCGCCGGAACTGAGTGACGGCATCATCGACCGACTCCCGCGACATTTCTTTTCGGCGCCATCGCTTCAAAAAAGCGTTCGCGACTTCCGCGTAGATTAATTCGGGAGCCAACAGGTCATGGCGGTCGGTCAGCAATCGGCGGGCCGCCTGGGCATGAATTTCATCCGTGAACCATTTGACCGCGATACTGGCGTCAACAACGATCTTCACCGGCTGTCTCGATCCTCACGGATCAAGTCAGTACTGTCGCTGAAGCGTCGACCTTTCAACCGCTTGCGGATTTGAGCCGCCTTGTCCATAAATTCAGCCATGGTCATCTGTTCGGCCGCCTCTTCCAAAATGACTTTAACCTCGCCTTGCAATGACCTCCGGTTGTCCTTGGCCTTTTTCTTCAGGCGTCCGATGAGCTTTTGGTCAAGATCCCGCACCAATAATTGAGCCATGCCTCCCTCCGTTCAATCGTGCGATAGCAGATTGCAAGCAAAATGATAGCCGACCGACGGAAGAGAAGCAACCGTCAATTCGACACGCCCACGTATCATTAGTCGGTCGACCCGCTTGATGTCCGCTTCAATCGCCTCCCATGTCTTAGTGGTCAATTCGGAGCGATTTCGTAAACCAGCGTCACCGTTGCCTCGACCTTCAGCTCCCCCGGCGAAATCGGCACCTCGCTTGTGCTCGCCTCCATCGCCATGCGTGCCATGGGAGAGGCAGGCCTGATCATATGGCCGCCTTCATTGGCGGATAACACCCGCACAAGTTTCACGTGCAGCGCCTCGCTCAACACAGCTGCTTTCTCACGTGCCTTGGCAACCGCCTGTTTCAAGGCACTGAGACGAACCGATCGTTCATCACGCAATCCCCAGTGCAACCCCTGAAAGCTGTTCACGCCGGCCTTCAAGACTTCTTCGATCACCGTGCCGACTCTGTCGAGGTCACGGATTTCCACCGTCACCATATTGCTGACGACATAACCGATAATCTCCGGAGAAGCAGGTGGTGCCTCTGTGGGACGGTTAGACATCGGTCGATACTGCGGGGAGACCGTAAAGGAGGAGGTTTGGATCAGCTCCTTGTCGATCTGCAAGTCCCGCAGACTGTCTATGATCTTGCTCATGCCAGCGCTGTTCCGCCTCTGCGCTTCGGCGAGTGACTTGCCGACAGTGTCTAAGCCGAATGTCACGAATGCTGTATCCGGCGAATGCGGCACCACTCCGGTTTCGCTGACCGTGAGGGTCGGCGTCTCAGGCTTCGTTTCATCATGTGCCAGCGTCGCAATCGGAAACCCCAGCAGGACCAGCAATGCGATCACCACCATGCGCTACCCTCCATTTCTCAACTCTCCGCCGACGACCGTCATTCGCTCGCCCGTCGTATCCGAAAAACGCGGAGGCAGCTTATCCTTCCTCTTATCTGCAAGGCAAGAAACGGCCTGGTTCGGAAGCTACTTGACGTAGCCGGCGACATGCGGCATCCTCTTCGCTGCGGCCTGGACAAGGAACGACCATCATGGCAATGGAATCCGTCATGCTCCCTCTTGGCACCCCTGCTCCTGCGTTCGAGCTCCGCGATGTGGTCAGCGGGCAGACCCATTCGCTCGGCTCATTTTCAGACAAGACCGCGCTCTTGATCATGTTTATCTGTCGGCACTGTCCGTACGTGGTGCATGTGGAGCAGGAACTGGCAAAGATTGGGCAAGACTATCTGAACACAGGCTTGGGAATTCTCGCGATCAGCAGTAATGACCCGGTCGGGTATCCCGATGATGCGCCGCTGAAGTTGAAAGACATGGCCCAACGTCTGGGATTCACATTTCCCTTCTGCCATGACGAAACGCAGGACGTCGCAAAAGTTTATCGCGCAGCTTGCACTCCAGACTTTTATCTGTTCGATCGTGACCGTCGGCTCGCGTACCGTGGGCAACTGGACGACAGCCGTCCCAGCAATGGCAAACCGGTAACTGGCCGCGACCTCCGCGCTGCGATCAAGGCCCTGCTCGCGGGCACACCGGTCGATGGCACTCAGCGACCGAGCATCGGCTGCAGTATCAAGTGGAAACCGGGGAATGCTCCTTCCTATGCATGACGGCTTTTTCCTATTGAACCATCCTGGTTCGTTCCATGCTCCGACTTCTTCGTCTACTCATCCTCAGGATCAATAACTCCAGATAAAAGCGATGTGTATCCTGCCCCTGACCAAATGGGCCCCCTATTAGGCCTTGCTTGAGGTAAGAAAGCATCGAAGCTGGCAAGACTGCCGGTCAAAAACATCATCTTAGGCAAGTACCGCCGGGAGAGCTCAGCACAGTGATTATTCTAAGAGACCAATGTTCTCCGAGCGTTGAACAAGACCAGTATCTACATGACGATTTGGCATGAAAATTTTCGCTCCACATCTTCTGTGGATAACCTTGTGAATAAATAGCTTTCTCAAGGAAAGAATGAACCAATGACGTGTCTATTCACCAAACTGCCTATTTTCTAGGCATCCGCTGCATCTAGGATGAACCACAACTAATAGTGGACTTAGCATACGTTCCGCGCTTTCTTGCATATTCCTAGCAATATCACTTGGCATCACAAGATCGCCGTATTGAGATCTCCCTTAATCCCATCATTCGGATCACTATCCACAGGATTCAAACATTTCTGTGGATGACGGTTCCCTGCATTAGGAGCTGAATTTCGTATCTGTCAAGGTCTTGAAGCGAGAAAAAAGCCTCCAAAAATGGCGAAAAAGATCTAGGGAAGAAATTCTGGAAACCAGAGCCAAATGGAGGACCAAGGCATTCGATTCGGAATCATCTCGTGAGGTCCACTGGGAGCATCGCCAATATGCTCTCGACGATTCTCTCAATGTTACTCATGCTTGTGCCCTTTCCTCGCATACGCCCCGCATCAGGAAGGCTCCATCATCGCGAATGCAGAAGAACGCCTTCCTGACGCCCCGTCCCTCGATCAACGCCACACTAGCCAACCTTGATCTCAATGGCTTTCGGTTTCGCCTGCACGGATTTTGGGAGGTGCACCTGGAGCATGCCGTCTTTGAAGTCCGCGGTCACCTTGCTCCCATCCGCATCCTCCGGAAGCGCGAAGCTGCGCACGAAACTCCCGTAGGCACGTTCGACCCGGTGATATTTTTTACTCTTTTCTTCCTTCTCGAATTTCCGCTCGCCGGAAATCGCCAGGACATCGTCCTCCACCGTGAGGCGCACATCCTCCTTCTTCATCTCGGGCAACTCAGCTTTGATGAGATACTCCTTCTCATCCTCCGTAATGTCCACCAACGGCGACCATTGGGTCACCGTCAAGGCTTCTTTTCCTCCGTTGCCCGTCGCCTCCCGACCGGCAAACAGCGTCGCCAAGCGGCTTTCCAGTTCATCCCGATCCTTGAGAGGATTCCACCGAGT
>CAZJOQ010000274.1:0-3817 GCA_964547625.1 uncultured Nitrospira sp. | reverse complement strand
ACCGGAGTCATCACCGTGGCGGACGGCAGCTTGCTGGACTACGAGAGCGCCACCAGCCACAGCGTGACCGTGCGGGTGACCGACAGTGGTGGGCTGACCTACGACGAGACCTTTACCATCACCGTGACCAACGTGAACGAAGCGCCGACTGAAACGGCAGGCTTTCTTGCCATGCCTGGTTCTTTTACGGCGACTAAGCTTATGGCTACCTGGGGGAAGTGAATCTGGAAAAGACACAAGGGAAGGCGTTCGCGAGGAAGTTCGTATGAAAGTGGCAGGTTCGAGTGAAGAAAAGGTTTGGCCACCAAATTCCATAGAAGAGAGCGGGAGAAATGGAAAGAACGTGGTGCAAGACCAGGGGGGCGATTCACTGGTATCAAATCGCCCAAGCCTTCAACCACCGGAGCTCACGAGCGAGATCGATATCGGTATGGCCGTGACGGTTGGGCTGGCGGGCACACTATTGCAGGGAACTATTCGAGGCAAAGAAACCCTGGTTGCTGTTACGGGGCGATTCCACGCTCAAGAGGAAGTCATAGTGGTGGATGTGAAGGCACAACAATCGAGCGGATGTGACCACAATTCGGCTCCAAATGAATCGGAAAGGCATGGATCTGCCTCGAACAAATCAGATCCTGCCTAAAGTTTGAGCCGTAATTCGAAGTTGAAAAGGCCGCATAAGAATCCTTGGGCGCGAGGATGCTGTAATCAGTCGGAATGATCGGACAACCTGCTCGTTCTTCTTCAGGTTCACCTCCTCTTTTGTTTTCTGCTAACATAGTGACAGCTTGCATGAATTTCTTAGGATGGCGCATTTGGTGATATCCCCTTCCCACTGTTCCTTAGTCCCAAGTCGCAGGGTAAGCTGAGCGCATGTCATTTCAGATCTCGCCAGGTGTAGCTAACTGGATGAGGAGGAGCCTGGTTTGGTGCCTTGCAATTGCCGTGGTCGGCGCGCTTGCGCTGGCAGGATACGGATTGTTCCTCTCCACGAGTCTGGCCTTGCCCAAAAGCGACGAACATCCGCCGTTGCTGATCTATAGCGCGCCGTTTTTTCTCACACCGGGGCTCCATCCCGTGGATGAAGGCTTGTTCGACCGTCTGCATCGTCTGGAGTATAGGCTGGCCACCACCGAACCGAAGGTCGCTGGTGAGTATTTCGCGACTAAAAACTCGATTGAGATTTTTTTGCATGCGCAGGAAGAACATCGGCTTCCCGCTCGGTTAGTCAAACTGATGTTGATGGACGGTGTGGTAACCGAGGTCTTGTCTGCCGCCGATGGACGACCGGTCTCACTCGTGGCGCTTGAACCGGTCTTGATCAGTGGGGTGCGGGCCGGTACGAAGCAGCTTCGGGAATGGATTCCACTAGATCAGGTACCTCCCATATTGATTCAGACGCTACTCGCCATTGAAGATCGACGCTTTTTTGCTCATTTCGGGGTTGATCCTATTGCCATCGGACGAGCGCTGTGGACCAATATCACTCGTGGGGCAGTGATCCAGGGTGGGAGTACGCTCACTCAGCAATTGGCGAAGAATCTCTTCTACTCTCCCAAGCGCACGATATGGCGGAAGTTCAAGGAGCTCGTGGCTTCGCTGGCGCTCGAGTTCAAGTACCGCAAGCAAGATATTTTGGAAAGCTATGTCAATGAGATCTATCTGGGCCAAGCCGGTCCTGTGTCGATCTATGGTGTGGGGGAGGCGGCCCATCGGTACTTCGGTAAACCGCTCGACCGACTGTCGGTCGAGGAGATTGCGTTGATCGTTGGATTGATCAAAGGTCCCAATATCTATTCGCCGGTGAAGAACATTGAACTGGCAACCAAGCGACGGGATGTGGTGCTCCGCCGGTTGCGAGCAGAAGGGGGCGTAACAGAGGAATTATTGAAAGTAGCCTTGGCCCGTCCGGTGAAGGTCATGTTGACCGATGACGCCCTCACCGATGCCCCGTACTTTGTCGATTTCCTGCTCAAAGAAATCGAACAGGGGACCGGAGTGGTCACCCCCGAAGGGTCACGAATCTATTCGACGCTCGATTCCAGAGCGCAGCAGATTGCCGCGCAGGTCTTACATGAAGGACTCATAAAGCTCGAGAAGAACTATCCCGCGTTGGCCGACGCTGAACCGACGGTTCAAGGAGCTGCCGTCGTATTGGATGTGAAGCATGGGCATGTGCTGGCGATGGTTGGCGGACGCGATTATCGAGTGAGCCAGTTCAATCGTGCGGTGCAGGCGCATCGATCAGCGGGCTCTCTTTTTAAACCGTTTGTGTATTTGGCCGGCTTTGAGGCGGCTCGAGACCAAGCGGCGGCTGGTCTCACGCCGGCGACATTGCTGGCAGATGAACCGGTGACCTTGGAATCAGGTACGGGTCAGTGGTCGCCACAAAATTATGACCGACAGTATCGAGGGCAGGTAACGGTTCGAACGGCGCTCGAGCAGTCATTGAATGTTCCGGTCGTCCGAACCGCCCACCGAACGGGGATGCCAGCGCTCACTCGCCAGCTCCAAGCCTTTGGAATTACCACCCCCCTGGCCAATAACCTCTCCCTAGCGCTGGGCAGTTCCTCGGTATCTTTACTGGAGATCACAGCTGCGTATGCCGGGCTTGCTAATGGAGGGGTCGTGATCCGTCCCGTGGCGCTGTCCAACCTGACGCGTGAAGGGGGTGAGACAATCTGGAGTCCACCCCTGGATCGAAGTCAGGCGGCTACTCCGCAGGGGGCGTTCCTTGTGACATCTCTCCTAAAAGGGGTGGTGGATCGAGGAACTGCTTCCAAGGCCAGAGCCTTAGGGGTGAAGGGGCCGGTCGCAGGTAAGACTGGGACAACGGATGGATCCCGAGATGCCTGGTTTGTCGGATACTCGCCGGATATCGCCATTGGTGTGTGGGTCGGGTTTGATGATGAGCGACCACTCAAACTGACCGGTGCGCAGGCCGCCTTGCCCATTTGGAGCGAGCTGGCCGTTCGGCTCATTCCGGGGGACCTTCCCGATTTTGAGGTACCCCGTGGGGTCGTTCAGCGTCGGATTGATCCAAGAACGGGTCAGCTTGCGACCTCACGATGCCCGGAGAACAAGTCAGAGTACTTTATTACAGGGACGGAGCCCAAGACCTACTGCGAGGTCCATGGAGGTGGGCTTTGGGAACGATTGAAGCAGACGTTTGACTTTTCCTCCTAGATGCGTTTTCACCAAGCCGTGGTGCTGGATTCCACAAACTGTTAGGCGTATCTCTGGTCCTCAGGTAACCTTGGGGAGACTGGCCTGCACAGAGGAGTCCCCCATGAAGAAGACCGGCTATGCGGACGACGGCAACATTACGCTGTTGGCAAAGGGAGTAGAACTCAAGGGTGAAATCAAGGTGGAGGGCACGGTACGCATCGATGGACGTCTGGAGGGTGATGTTCACACGAAGGGCGAAGTGATTGTCGGCGAAGATGGCGTGGTGAAGGGATCCATTCATGCTGATTCGGTAATCAGTAGCGGACGCATCAAAGCCACGGTGACGGTCACGGGGAAAATCCAGCTTCTCAAGACCGCTATTCTGATCGGTGAGGTGCATTGCCCCACAATGTTGATGGAAGAAGGGGCTAAATTTCAGGGCGTGAGTGATATGGGTGTCACGGGATGGCCTGAGGAAGCACCGAAGCTGCCCAGTAATGTTCGTGATCTGAACGCCCATCGGGGGAAACCGGTCGCATTGATCGGAAGAGAAGCCGACCTATAGGCGAATTGCGAATTGTTGCTTCACAGTCTGTGTCTCATTCTATGGCCCCCTTTCGTTCCTCCCAAGTCTTCCACCCGTGACAGA